>DATARY010000110.1:0-67307 GCA_036263935.1 Mycobacterium sp. | reverse complement strand
CGCCGTGCCGACCGAACGCGCCCCGCTGTAGTCATTGCCCGTGGGCGGCCAGAACGGCGATCCGCAGCCCGCCGGCGTCGTCGGTAACGAGGTAGGTGATTGTCGGGCAACCGACCTCGCCGCCGTCGGTGTTGCGGCGCGGCGGCTTCGTCGTCCGTCATCAGAACGATGACGCCCTCGTCACACCGGCATCCAGCGGCATGACCCGATCATGCCGCAAACATCTACGCGTTCTGGTCAGAACGCTTTCCGGTGAACGGTTCCTCGAGTTTGATACCGCGGGCGTCGTCGGGCACCGCCGGCGCTGTCAGCTCCGGCGTCTCCCCGTTGGTGGTTGTCGATGCAGCCGCACTCTCCTCCCGCTCGGGCGTCGAGCGCTCCAGGAACCGCAACAGCTCGACCGGGAACGGCAGAATGAGCGTGGAGTTTTTCTCCGCGGCGACCTCGACCACCGTTTGGAGCAGCCGAAGTTGCAGAGCGGCGGGCTCATCGGCCATCACCCTGGCGGCCTGCGACAGCTTCTCGGAGGCCTGCAGTTCGCCGTCGGCGGTGATCACCCGTGCCCGACGCTCCCGCTCGGCCTCGGCCTGCCGGGCGATCGAGCGCTTCATCGAGTCGGGCAGCACGACGTCTTTGATCTCGACGCGGTCGATCTGAATGCCCCAGCCCAGCGCCGGGCTGTCGATGAGCAACTCGAGGCCCTGGTTGAGCCGCTCGCGGTTGGACAGCAGGTCGTCCAGGTTGCTTTTGCCGATGATCGACCGCAGCGACGTCTGTGCGACCTGCCCGATGGCGGACATGTAGTCCTGCACGTCGACGGCCGCGCGCACCGGATCCTCCACCTTGAAGTAGATGACGGCGTCCACCCGCACGGTCACGTTGTCGCAGGTGATGCCGTCCTGGGCGGGCACAGGCAACGTAATGATCTGCATGTTCACCTTCTGCAGGCGATCAGCGATCGGGATCAGCATCGTCAGACCCGGCTGCCGAACGCCGCTCTGCACACGCCCGAAACGGAAGACGACGCCCCTCTCGAACTGCTTGATCACCCGGATGTTTTGCGCTGCCAGCCAGATCGCGCCAACGCCGGCGGCACCGGCCACTGCAAGGGTGTAGAGGATGCTCATGGTGTCCTCCTCGACGAACTTCCCGCGGCGCCCTCCGGCCCTGCGGGCCTCATGACCCGATTGTGGTCCCCCAACCGTGAGTCCGCCAGCACACCCAGTCGACCTCGACGAGGGCGCCGACCGCGAGACCCGTCACGCCGATACAGGTGCGCGAGGGCAGCCGGTCTTCGAACCACGCCGCGTATGCGGCGTTAAAGGCGCCGTAGTCATCCCAGTCGAGCAGGTATGCGCGTACGGAGACGACATCGGCCAGTCCCCCACCGCACAACTCGGTAACCCGCAGCAGATTGCGCATCACCTGACCGGTCTGACTGGCGACATCGCCACCGATCACCGCACCCGTGACATCGGTGGGCATCTGGCCGGTCACATACAGCGTCGGCCCCGCGGCGGTGGCGTGAGCGAACGGTGCGACGGCCGGTGGGACGCCGTCGGCCGGGGTGAAGCTGAACGCACGAATTCCGTTGTCGCTCACGCCGAGACTTTAGACCAGCGGGGGAAGCACCGTTTGTCGATGCGGCCGTGCACACCCTGGCGCTGGTCGACCACCTGGGTCACCGTGAAGTCCACTGCGACGGACATGAATGAATAGGCGTCCGCAGGCGAAAGGCCGAAGCGACTCTGCAGCACGTCGTGCGTGCGCAGCGCCGCTGCCTTCATCGCGTCGTCGAGCGTGTCGCCGAAACCGTGGACCAGCAGCTCGGTGGCGGTCTCCAGGACCGGGACCGTGAACGGCAGATCGCGGCGAATTATCAAGCGCAGCAGACCGTTCAGCGACGATTCCAGCGCGGTGCCGCTGATTTCACCGTCGCCCTGCGAGACGTGCGGGTCCCCGACGGAAAGCAGGGCGCCGGGCACCTGAACCGGGTAGTACATCCGACCGCCCGCGCCGATGCGCCAGTTGTCGACGTTGCCGCCGTGGTCGCCGGGCGGCACCGACGACACCCGCTCCGGTGGGGAGGGCGCGACGCCCATGGTGCCGAAGTGTGGTCGCAGTGGGACGACGACGCCGGGCAGCGCCGGCTCGCGGGCACCGACGTCGGGGGTGACGATCGTGCCGGGCTGATCGGCCAGCGGCGTCGCGGTCCAGTCGTAGCCGAACAGCGCCCGGCCCAGCAGGGCCTCGGGGTCGAGTTCGTAGATGGTCACCCGTTCGACAGGCAGCTCGGGATAAAGGAATCCCCAATGCGCCGCCAGGTTGGAGCCGAAGGGCAGCCGCGGTGTGGCCTCCATGATGTCGACCTGCAGCACGTCCCCGGGCCGCGCGCCGTCCACCGCGATCGGGCCGGTGAGCAGATGAGGTCCAGGACCGCGGTCCTGGACTCGGTCGAAGACATCCGAGGTCCCGGCGTCCATCAGCAGGTCGGGCGCATCGCCTGCGTGGTGAGTGAGAGTCTCGATCGCCACTAAATCGCCTGAGGCCACGGTGAGTACCGGTTCCACGCGAGGGTCGAAAAAGCCCCAGTGCACGGTCGACGGCGTTGCTGCCAGCCGATGAAGCACCATCGGCCGATCATGCCAGCCGCCGGTGATGCCGTCGCGTCGAGCGATCCGATGGGCCGCGCTGACCGCCTCCGTCCTCGGCCTAGCAGCGCCCGGGACACCGGTGTGCTGTGTAACGATGCCAGTCTGGTGACGGCCGCGACACAGCGACAGGATCGGTGATGGCAGAGGAATTGACCTACGACGGCACGCTTCGTGAAATGCCCACGGCCGCGGGCACACTGCGCTATCACGACGCCGGCGACGGCCCTCCCCTGCTGTTGCTCCACGGCTCGGGCCCCGGCGTAACCGGCTGGCGGAACTTCCGCGGCATCCTGGGCACCTTCGCCCAACATTTCCGGTGCCTGGTAGTGGAATTCCCCGGTTTCGGCGTGAGCGATGACTTCGGCGGTCACCCCATGCTGACCGCACAGAGCGCGGTGGTCACGTTTGTCGACGAGCTGGGACTCGATTCGGTGGACATCGTCGGCAACTCGATGGGCGGGGGCGTTGGCATCAATTTCGCGATACACCATCCGGCCAAGGTTCGACGCCTGGTCACGATTGGCGGTATCGGTACGAACCTGTTCAGCCCCGGCCCCAGCGAGGGCATCAGGCTGCTGCAGGAGTTCACCGAGAATCCGACCCGCCAGCGCCTCGTCGACTGGCTGCAATCGATGGTGTATGACCCCGCGCTGGTGACCGCCGAGCTGATCGAGGAACGCTGGGCGTTGGCCACCGACCCACCGACGTTGGACAGCGCCCGCCGGATGTATGGCAAGGCCGCCTTTGCACAGATGATGACGGCGATGCGGGCATCCGATGCGCCGATGCCGTGGGCGATGATGCATAAGGTGACGGCACCCACGCTTCTGACGTGGGGACGCGATGACCGGGTCAGCCCACTCGATATGGCGCTGATCCCGATGCGCACCATCCCCAACGCCGAGCTTCACGTGTTCCCCAACTGCGGGCACTGGGCGATGATCGAGGCAAAGCCCGCCTTTGAAGCAACGGCGCTGGCATTCCTGCGGCGCGCCGTGATGTGATCAGCTGCGGTCCCTCCACCATCTGACAGCGCCGACACAGAAGGACACGCGATGACCGACCGGGTACTCGACAAAGTGATGGGTATCGCCGACCAGCTGCGCGAACAGGCGTGGGAGGCCGAGCGGCTCGGGCAGTTGCCCGACGAGACCGTCAAGGCCCTCAAGTCCATCGGCGCGATCAGGCTGCTGCAACCGAAGAAGTACAACGGGTTCGAGGTGCATCCACGCGAATTCGCCGAGACCGTGATGGCGGTCGCCTCGCTGGATCCGGCGTCGGGCTGGATATGCGGCGTCGTCGGCGTCCACCCCTACCAGCTGGCGTACGCCGACCCGCGGGTGGCCGAGGAGATCTGGGGCGCCGACACCGACACCTGGGTGGCCTCCCCCTACGCACCCCAAGGTGTGGCCAGGCCGGTCGACGGCGGTTATATCTTCAACGGCCGGTGGCAGTTCAGCTCCGGGACCGACGCGTGCGACTGGATTTTCCTTGGCGCGATGATCGGCGATGCGGACGGCAAGCCTCTGATGCCCCCGCAGATGCTCCATATGATCCTGCCGCGCAAGGATTACCAGATCGTCGAGGACTCCTGGAATGTGGTGGGCCTGAAGGGGACCGGCTCCAAGGACATCATCGTCAAGGACGCGTTCGTGCCCGAGTATCGGGCGATGAACGCCACCGAGGTGATGGACGGCACGGCGCAGCGCAAGGCCGGTATGACCGACGCGCTGTACCTGATGCCGTGGTCGACCATGTTTCCGCTGGGGATCACCGCGGCGGTTATCGGGATCGCCGAGGGCGCGCTGGCCGCCCACCTGGATTATCAGCGCGACCGCGTCGGGGCGACGGGGACGGCGATCAAGGACGACCCCTACGTGATGTATGCGATCGGTGAGGCGGCCGCCGACATCAACGCGGCCCGCCAGGAACTGCTGGCCAACGTGGACGGGATCTACGACATCGTGGATGCGGGCAATGGGGTGCCGTTCGCGGTCCGCGCGGCCGGCCGCCGCACGCAGGTGCGTTCGGCATGGCGAGCGGTCATGGCGGTCGACCAGATCTTTTCGCGTTCGGGCGGCAACGCGCTACGGATGGACAAGCCGCTGCAGCGTTACTGGCGCGACGCGCACGCGGGGCTCGCCCACGCAATCCACGTGCCCGGCACCACCTTCCACGCCTCGGCGCTGAGCTCGCTGGGCATCGACCCGGAAGGTCCATTGGCGGCGATGATTTGATGGACAGCAAGGGACACCGCAATGACTGACATCAGGAGTCTCGGCTACATCCAGGTCCAGACCAACGACATTCACCGCTGGCGCGCCTTCGCGTTCGACGTGCTCGGTTTCGCCGAGGGCAGCGGACCCGACGGTTCCGCGCTGTATCTACGGATGGACGAGCGCGCGGCGCGGATCGTCGTCGTCCCCGGTGAGACCGACGAGGTGGTGACCATCGGTTGGGAAGTCCGCGACCGCCCGGCGCTGCTGCGCGTTCAGGAGACGCTGCAGTCCGCGGGTGTCGCCGTCAAGCCACTGTCCCAGGACGAGGCCGACGCGCGGCGAGTCGAGGAGGTAATCACCTTTCAGGACCCGACCGGTGCCACGGTTGAGGTGTTCCACGGCGCCGTCCTCGACCACAGCCCAGTCGTGACGCCCTTCGGCGCTCGGTTCGTCACCGGCGCCCAGGGCATGGGGCATGTGGTGTTGCCCGCGACGGACCCCAACGCGGCCTTCGATTTCTACACCGACGTGCTGGGCTTCCTGTCCCGGGGCGCATGGCGGGTGCCGGCACCGCCGGAGCACGGCCCGGTGCGGATCCGGTTCCTCGGCGTCAACGAGCGACACCACAGCCTCGCGATTTGCCCGTCCACACGCGGGGGTGCCCCCGGGCTGATCCATGTGATGGTGGAGGTTGACAGCCTCGACGCGGTCGGTCAGGCACTGGACCGGGTGGCCAGGGACGGCTTCACGCTGTCATCGACACTCGGACGGCACACCAACGACAAGATGGTGTCGTTCTACGTCCGCGCACCCGGCGGCTGGGACATCGAGTTCGGCACAGACGGAATGCGAGTGGACGAAACGTATTACACCGCAGAGGAAATCACCGCCGACAGTTACTGGGGCCACCGGTGGACGGGCGAGCTGCCGGTGGCGATGCGGCCGTGAGCAGCGACGTCAACCCGAGGCTCGCCAACGAGATCCTAAGCTGGGACGACGAAGCCGACGTCGTCATCGTCGGTTACGGCATCGCGGGTGCCGCCGCCGCGGCCGAGGCTGCGGGCGCGGGGGCGGATGTCCTCGTCCTAGAGCGCACCGGCGGCTGGGGCGGAGCCGCCGCGATGGCGGGCGGATTCATCTACCTGGGCGGGGGTACGGGCCTGCAAAAGGCGTGCGGTTTCGACGATTCGGTCGACAACATGGCGGCGTTCCTGAACGTTGCGATGGGACCGGGCGCCGATGAGAACCGGATAGGCGACTACTGCGCCGGCAGCGTCGAGCACTTCGACTGGCTGGTCGGATGCGATGTCCCGTTCAAGCCGGTGTTCTGGGGTGAGCCCGGCTGGGAGCCGCCCGGCGACGAGGGATTGATGTTCACCGGCGGGGAAAACGCGTTTCCGTTCAATACCATCGCCAAACCCGCTCCGCGCGGCCATGTTCCGCAGATGTCCGACAAACGGGCAGGCAAGAAGAGCGGCGGCTTCATGCTGATGAAGCCACTCGTTGACACCGCCACGTCGCTGGGCGTGCGATCGGTGTACGACGTCCACGCGTCGGCACTGGTGGTGCAGTCCGATGGCAGGGTCGCAGGGATCATCGCTCGTCAGTATGGGAAGCCGCTGGCGGTCCGCGCGCGACGTGGCGTCGTCCTGGCCTCGGGCAGCTTCGCCTACAACGACGCGATGGTGGCCCAGTACGCGCCCCGTATCGTGGGCCGCCCCGCCGCGTCGATCGAGCAGCATGACGGGCGGGGCATCCGGATGGCGCAGGCCCTCGGCGCGGACCTGGCCCACATGGACGCCACCGAGGTGGCGTTCCTGATCGATCCCCAGCAGACCGTCCGCGGCATCCTCGTCAACGGTCGGGGCCAGCGTTATGTCCCCGAGGACATGTACTCCGGTCGAATCGGGCAGCTCACCCTGTATCAGCAGGACGACACCGCGTTCCTGATCATCGACGGCGACGCGCAGGAGGAGGCCATGACCGCAACCTCGGCGACACCGTTCCTCAAGCGGCCGGCGACGTGGGTCTGCGAGACGGTAGCCGAGCTCGAGGCCGAGATCGGCCTTCCGACAGGAAGCCTCCAAGCCACGGTAACCGCATACAACCGAGCGGCCGCGCGCGGTACGGATCCCTTGCTGCACAAGAAACCCGAATGGTTGAAACCGATCGGGACCCCGGTGGGCGCGATCGATCTCCGGGCCAGCTGCGCCGGGTTCACGCTGGGTGGATTGCAGACCACTCTCGATGCCGAGGTGCTGCACGTCAGCGGCGAGCCGATCGCCGGCCTGTTTGCCGCGGGCCGCTGCACGGCGGGCGTGGCGGCGTGGGGCTACGCCAGCGGCATCTCGCTGGGTGACGGCAGCTTCTACGGTCGCCGCGCCGGTCGCGCCGCGGCCAAAGGCTGATCACGTTGCGGTGACCGGCACGACTGATTCGCCGCACGCCGTGACGGCCTGGGACGACGAAACCGACGTGATCGTGGCCGGATCCGGCGGTGGGCTGGTCGGCGCGTACACCGCGGCGCGCGAAGGGCTGTCGGTCATGGTTGTCGAGGCCAGCGACCAGTTCGGCGGCACCACCGCATATTCCGGCGGAGGGGGGATGTGGTTCCCGTGCAACCCGGTGTTGCGGCGTGCCGGGACCGACGACACGCCCGATGCCGCGTTTGCCTACTTTCACGCCGCGGTCGGCGATCGCACCCCGGTGGAGCTGCAGCGCACCTACGTGTACGGCGGCAGCGATCTGATCGCGTACCTCGAATCAGATGACCACTTCGAGTTCGACATCTTGCCGTGGCCGGACTACTTCGGCGGGCTGCCGCAGGCACGCGTCGACGGTCTGCGTCACATCGTGTCCAAACCGCTTGCCGCCGAACGCCTTGGCGAGTTAGCCCATCGGGTGCGCGGCCCATTGGACAGAGAGCGGCTCGGCGCCGAGGCACCAAAGTACCTCATCGGCGGGCGGGCACTGATCGGGCGGCTGCTGTCGGCGATCACCACCTATCCGCACGCGTCGCTACACACCAATAGCCCGCTGGTGGAGTTGGTCACCTCGAGCGACGGCGTCGTCGGTGCCGTCGCCGAGGAGCACGGCCGTCGGCGCGCAATCCGCGCCCGCGCCGGTGTGCTGCTCGCGGCGGGCGGTTTCGAGAACAATCCCGCGCTGCGCCAGCGGTTCGGCGTGCCCGGTGATGCGCGGGACACGATGGGCGCGCCGGACAATATCGGACTGGCCCTTGAGGCGGGAATGGCTGCAGGCGCTGCGACGGACCTCATGGACCAGGCGTGGTGGTCACCCGGGCTCACGCATCCCGATGGTCGCTCAGCGTTCTCGCTGTGGTTCACGGGAGGGATCTTCGTCAATGAGGACGGGAAGCGTTTCGTGAACGAATCCGGCCCCTACGACCGGATCGGCAGAGCCATCATCGACCAGATCGCCTGCGGCGCAATGACGTTGCCGTTCTGGATGATCTACGACGACCGGGAGGGCCATGTTCCGCCGGTGAAGGCAACGAATGTGTCGATGGTCGAGCCCGAACGATACGTCAAGGCCGGTCTGTGGCATACCGCGGACACGCTGCCCGAACTGGCGGCGAAAATCGGCGTCGACGCCGACAACCTGGTGTCGACGGTGGGGCGTTTCAACGAGTTCGTCGCCACGGGTGTCGACGGGGACTTCGGCCGGGGCGACGAAGCCTACGATCGCGCGTTCTCGGGGGGTCGGTCGCCGCTGGTGCCGATCCAGAACGCGCCGTATCACGCCGCCGCGTTCGGGCTTTCCGACCTGGGCACGAAGGGCGGCCTGGTCACCGATAGCCACGCGCGCGTGTTCGACACCGACGGCAAACCGATCGATGGGCTCTATGCCGCCGGCAACACGATGGCCGCGGTCACCGGAACGGCCTACCCGGGCGGCGGCAATCCGATCGGCGCGTCGATGTTGTTCAGCCATCTCGCTGCCCTCGACATGGCCGCGAAAAGGACAGGTGGCTGACAATCCGCCTCTCGGCCAGCAGTATCTGCCTATGGCATCTCTTCAGCGATACAGCGACCGGCGAGCCCTGATCACCGGCGGTGGTTCCGGCATCGGGCAGGCGACCGTGCTGCGCATCCTGGCCGAAGGCGGCCGGGTGGTCGCGGCCGATATCAGCGAGTCGGGGTTGAAGGACACCGTCGCCAGGGCCGAATCCCACCGCGATCGGCTCGGCACCTTGGTCATCGACGTCGCCAGCGAAAAGTCGGTCAAGGAAGGGGTGGCCGGTGCGGTCGAGGCCCTTGGCGGCCTGGACACCCTGGTCAACGCCGCGGGCATCCTGCGATCAGCGCACTTCGTGGAGACCACGCTGGCCGACTTCGAGCAGGTGCTGCGGATCAACCTCATCGGCACCTTCCTGGTGATCCGGGAGTCCATCCCCGCGTTGCGCAACGGCAACGACTCCGCCGTGGTCAACTTCAGCTCCACGTCGGCGGCCTTCGCGCACCCATACATGTCCGCATACGCCGCGTCCAAGGGTGGGATCCAGGCGATGACCCACGCGCTCGCGCTGGAGTTCGCCAAAGAAAGGATCCGGTTCAACTCGGTTCAGCCCGGTTCCATCTCCTCCGGAATGACCGACGGCACGGGCGAATCCAGACGAAGCGTCGGACCCGGGCTGCCCGCGGATGCCGACTACTCGCTGTTCGGCAAGGTCACCCCGGTGCTGCCGCTGGACAGCGGCGCGATGTTCGCCAAGCCGGACGCGGTCGCCGCTGTCGTCGCGATGCTCGGCTCGTCGGACGCCTATTTCGTCACAGGAACAGAGGTGCGCGTCGACGGCGGCACCCACATGTAGATTGCTGCGAATGACTGACGTTGTGCGACCCCTTCGGGTGATCCAGTGGACCACCGGCAACATCGGGCGGCGCTCGCTGCACGCCATCATCGGGCGTGGCGACATGGAACTCGTCGGCGTCTATGCACATGGTGAGGACAAGGTCGGCGTTGACGCCGCCGAGCTGGCGGGCTGGCCGGAACCCACCGGGGTCAAGGCCACCAACGACATCGACGCGCTTATCGCGCTGAAGCCCGACGCCTGCTGCTACAACCCGCTGTGGCCCAGCATCGACGAGCTGGCCCGGTTGCTGGAGGCCGGGGTCAACGTCTGCTCGAGCGCGGCCTGGATCACCGGCGCCAAGCAGACCCCGGAGGACCTCGAGCGCATCCGAAAGGCTTGCGAGAAAGGCAATTCGACGATCTTTGGCAGCGGCGCTCATCCGGGGATAACGAATATGGTCGGCATGGTGCTCAGCGGGTCCTGCGAACGGGTCGACGAAATCCGCATCACCGAGTCGGTGGATTGCTCGACCTATGAATCGGCGGGCACCCAGACCGCGATGGGCTTCTCGCAGGACCCCGACACTCCCGGATTGGCCGAGGGTGTCCGGCGGGAAAGCGAGGTCTTCGCCGAGTCCGCGGCGATGATGGCCGATGCGATCGGCGCCAAGCTCGACAGGATGACGTTCGACGTCACGTTCACACCCGCCACCGGGGACAGCGACTTGGGCTTCATGCAGATCCCGAAGGGCACCGTGGCCGGCGTATACGGGTATCACCGTGGCTGGGTCGGCGACCGCAACCTCGTGAGTGTGGGATTCAACTGGATCATGGGCGGCCATGTCACCCCGCCCAAGCCGCTGGAGCACGGGCACCTCATCCAGGTCTTCGGCCTGCCCAATATGCGCACGGTGCTGCACTGCCTGCCGCCGAAGGACTGGACCGAGCCCGGGTTCATGGGCCTGGGCATGATCTATACCGCCTTGCCGGTTACCAACGCGGTGCCCGCTGTGGTCGCGGCCCCGGCGGGCATCGTCACGCTCGCAGACCTGCCGCCGATCACCGCCCGCGCGGCCGTGTAATCGGCTCAAATATGTTGGGCGAGTTTTGCTTTACCGGGACCGTCGAGATCGTCCATCGCTGCCCGGCGCCCGGCCATCACCATCAGTAGCGCCTCGCCGGTGCCTCGCACCTCGGCCCCCTTCCCGTGGCACCAGTCCACATCGGTGGCCACCAGACGCACGCCGCGGGCTCGCCAGGCACCGCGGATTCGCGGCGCGAACAACGAGAAGTCCAATGCGACGCGCAACCGCTCGGGGTCAATAGCGCGCGGAATGCCCAGCGGCCGGCGGATGTCCTGTTGGTGGATCATGCCGTCGGTCAGCGCGATCCTGCCGCCGAAACCCGCTGTCAATCCCTGCGGTTCGGCATAGTGGTGCACGAGCGCGGTGAGCTCCTCGGGCGACCTTCCCGCGTACTCTGCGACCCCGACCGTGTTGGCCCCGCCGCTTGTAACCACGCCTTTCGCCATGCGCCGCATCAGCTGTGGCCGATTCAGCGGGTCATAACCGATGACGTGGGCGACGACGTCTCGGACCCGCCACTTCTCACACAGGGTCGGGCTCTCCCACAGCTGCGGCGACAATCCCTCGAGCAACGCGGCGAATTCCTCGCGCTCGTCGCGCGCCATTTGCATTGTCGGCGTCATTGCCTCTCCGCGAGGCGGGCGCAACGATTCAGCGTGTCGGTCCAACCATTCGGCGAATCGAAGATCGCGCGCATCTGCTCGGCCTGATCCCCGTACCGCTGCAGGTTCCGGTGCCGCAATTCCAACGTCGTGTGCCCGGCGTCCACCTCGGTGAACGCCACCTCGACCTCGGTTTCGAAGTCGGCGTCGAACCTCCATTCGGCGGTGAGCTGCCACGCCAGCACGACGCGCGAGGTCGGTTCCCATACGAGCACTCGGCCCCACTCGCATTCGCGTCCGTCGGCGCTTCTTTCGTACCAGCGGCCCCCCTCTCGGGGTTCAAGGATCACGGCTTCGAAGGGTGACGAGCCGATCGAGTGTTCCGGCGGCCAGAACTCCGTCATCCGGCCGGTGAACAGGTCGAACGCCTTCGCCGGGGACAACGGCACGGTGATCGACCGCACGACCTCGACCTCAGCTGCGGAATGCGTACTCATTAGCGCTCCTCCTCTTCGGTTTCGGCTTCGGCCGCCGCCAGGAGCGCGAAGTTGTCGAGCGTCGTCTCCCAGAACCGGTCGAGATAGTCACGAACTGCCATCAGCCCGGCCTGGTTGATGCGGTACATCCGCCGGGTTCCCGCCACGGATTCGACGACCAGGTCGGCGTCCTTGAGCACCCGAAGATGCTGGGACACCGCGGGTCTTGAAATCGGCAATTGATCCGCGAGGACGCCGACTGCGACGGGGCCGCAGGCCAACTTCTCCAGAATCGACCGCCGGGTCTTGTCCCCAAGGGCGTCGAGGACGGTTGCGGCGGATGCGGGCACATCCGTAAGTTTGGACTAACGGTAAGTGAATGTCAACCGTTCGTCGCGACTTACTGATTAGTCGGCGGTCTGCACTGCCACCCCTACCGCGCCGCTGCCGACATGGATCGACAGCACAGGGCCCATGTCGGTGACGGTGAGCGACTCGATCTGGGGAAGCCGAGCGGTCAACGCAGCACCGATTTCGTCTGCGGCGTCATGGTTGTCGACGTGGTGGACGGCAACGGCAGCGGAACGATCGCCGACGACTTCAGCGACTCGATCCACCATCGCGGCCTGCGCCTTGGTGACCGTGCGGATTCGCTGGTCCAAGACCAGCCGGCCGTCGACATCCAGGCACAACAGCGGCTTGAGCGACAGTGCGGTGCCCAGCCACGACGCCCCTCTGCGGATCCGGCCGCTGCGCCGCAAGTTGTCCAACCGGTGTACCACGATGAACGCATGGCTGCGCGGCACGGCTGAACGGGCTTCGGCTTCAACGGCATCCAGATCAGCACCCGACGACGCTGACCGCGCCGCGGCCAGAGTCGTGAATCCAACACCCATCGCCACCGACCGGGAATTGACCACCCGGACCGCCGACCCGAACTCGCGGGCAACGTCTGCCGCAGTGCTGAATGTGCTGGAGAGCGCCGCCGAGATGTGCACCGCGACGACGCCGTCGCCATCACTGTCGTGCAGCGCCTGCCGATATGTCTCCATCAGCTCAGCCGGTGTTGCACCCGAGGTGGTGACGCGTGGACGCTCGTGGATGTCGAAGGGCAAATCGTCGACACCGTCACGCAGGTCGGTTCCGTCGATCAGAACGTGCAGCGGCACCTGCCGGATGTCCCACTGCTTGCATTCGTCCGCCCCCAGGCGGGATGACGAGTCGGTGACCACGATGACCGCCATGGCTATTCGCCCGTCTCTTGGGACACACCGGCCTCGGCGAGCCCCTTGAGCATGAGCTCGGCGACGGCCTGATGGCCCTCGAAATTCCAGTGGATACCGTCGGGGTTGCCCTGGCCACTTATCACGTACTCACCGACGGCGGCCTTGAGGTCGACCAGCGGGACGCCGTGGTGCTCCGCCCATTCGGTGATCGCCTTCACCGTGCCGGCGCGCCCGTGATGTGCCTTGCCGTATGTCTGCGCGATGTGCACCGAGGGCAGTGAGGCGACGATCGGAATGCCTGGACGATTGAAATCGATTGCATTACGCGTCATTTCGAGATACTCAGCGGTAAGGCGCGGTGGCAGCGCGGCGGGAGCCACCGGCGAGAGCCGCGGTTGCACCCAGCCGTACCCGTCGCGCACCCAACGCCGAAGCCACGGTGGCCGCACATACCGGATCAGCTCGCGCAGGGCGGTCGGTAGCGGCGACGGCAGGGAGTCCATGCCACCCGTCGCGAAGATCACCGCACCGGCCCGCGGCAGCGCGGCCCACGCCCGCGGATCCTGCGTGGCCGCCCACCAGATGTCGCGACAGGTCCAGCCGATTCGTCCGATCAGTTCCAGATCCCAACCCAGTTGGTTGGCAACGATATTGGGCCAGATGCGGGGGTCGTCGGACGGCAGTCCGCCGGTGGGTCCGTAGTACGACAGCGAGTCGCAGAAGACGAGCAGCGTCGGCGGGTCACAAGACATCGTTGGCGACCTGTGCTGAGGCGTTCCACACGTCGAGACGCCACCTGATGCCGACGAGTGCGGCATCAGGAGCCGAGTGCCCGGACAGCTGAACCCAGCTCGCATTGCCCATGCCGCCCAGCGCCGGCCAGTTGTCCACGGGCAGACCCAGCAGCGCCGCGGTCAGCGCGGCGATCAGACCGCCGTGCGCCACAAGCGCCACCGGCCGCTCCGGTTCGTCTCGACCCCACTCAGCCTGTTGGGCCACCAGTTCCTCCACCAATGGCAGGCTGCGCGCGGCCACATCGACCCGGCTCTCCCCTCCGTGCGGCGCCCAACGGGCGTTGTCGCGCCACGCCAGCCGCGCGCCCGGCGAGGCGGCGTCGACCTCCAGATGCGTCATCCCCTGCCAGTCGCCGAGATGCGTCTCGCGCAGCCGGGTGTCCACGAGCACCGGCTGCCCGGCTCGCTCACCGAGCGCCACCGCGGTGTCGAGGGCGCGTCGCAGATCCGACGACACGATGACCAGGGGTTGACGCTTGGCCAGCACTTCCGCTGCGGCGACGGCCTGTTCGCGACCCAGCTCGCTCAGCTCGGTGTCCAGCTGGCCCTGCATCCGGCTGGCCGCGTTGTACTCGGTCTGCCCGTGCCGCAGCATCACCAGTCGGCGAATCCTCATTCGGACAGCTCCAGCTCAACCGGGACAACCGGGCAATCCCGCCACAGCCGGTCCAGGGCGTAGAAATCGCGCTCGTCCTGATGTTGGACGTGTACGACGATGTCGACGTAGTCGAGCAGAACCCAGCGACCCTCTCGCGCGCCCTCCCGGCGGGCAGGCTTGTAGCCCGCCAGCCGCATCTTCTCTTCGACCTCGTCGACGATGGCGCTCACCTGACGCTCGTTGGACGCCGACGCGATGACGAAACAGTCGGTGATGACCAGCTGCGCGGACACATCGATGACGACGACATCGTCGGCGAGCTTGGACGCAGCGGCCCGTGCCGCCGCGGTGGCCATGTGCACGGCCTCGTCGGATGCGGTCACTCGTCGGCCCCCGGCGCCGCCATGCTGTGGGTCCGGTACAGCCCGCGCTTGGCCACGTACTGCACGACGCCGTCGGGCACCAGATACCAGATCGGTCGGTTCTCCGCAGCGCGGTTGCGGCAGTCGGTCGACGAAATCGCCAGGGCCGGCACCTCGACCAGCGTCAGCGCGTCCGGCGGGAGCTCCCTGAGTGCGGCGGCAATGTGCTGGCCGTCCAGTTCATAGCCGGGGCGGCTGACGCCGACGAACCTGGCGATGCCGAACATCTCCTCCCAGTTCTGCCACGACAGGATCGACGCCAGCGCGTCCGCACCGGTGATGAAGTAGAGGTCCGCATCGGGGTTCAGCGCGCGCAGGTCGCGCAGGGTGTCCTTGGTGTACGTCGGACCGGCGCGATCGATGTCGACCCGGCTGACCGAGAACCTGGGATTGGAGGCGGTGGCAATCACCGTCATCAGGTAGCGGTCCTCGACGGCAGTGACGTAGCGGTGGTGCTTCTGCCAGGGCTGGCCGGTGGGGACGAACACCACCTCGTCGAGACCGAACAGATCGATAACCTCGCTGGCCGCGACGAGGTGGCCGTTGTGGATGGGATCGAACGTCCCACCCATCACGCCGAGCCTGCGTCGAGATTGCACGAATAGCCAGCTTACGGGAGGGGCAGGGGCCGCTCCGCGCGCGCCGAAATCAACCTTTTGCAGACTCCCGCCTCGAACTTTCTCTGCAAAAAGTTGATTTCGAGGTATTTCGAGGTATATCACCGCGCTCAGACCGGCAACAGCTGGTCGATCACCGCGGCCAGCTGCTTGGCCGACCGGCATTCGTGCATGGTGATGACCTCTTGATAGCGCGGAACCGCCGAGTCTCCGCTGCCCCACAGGTGCTTGGGCTCGGGGTTGAGCCAGTGCGCGTGCCTGCTGGCGTTGACCATGTGCGCAAGTAGATCGGTTTCCGGGTTGCGGTAGTTGTTGCGGCCGTCGCCGAGCACCAGCAAAGAACTGCGCGGCGAAAGCACATTCGGCCACTTCTCGATGAACGAGACGAACGCGTTGCCGTAGTCGGAGTGACCGTCGCGGGTGTAGACGCCCGCCTCGCGGGTGATGCGTTGCACGGCGACGGCCAGGTCGGCGTCCGGCCCGAACAGCTCGGTGACCTCGTCGGCGGTGTCGATGAAGGCGAACACCCTCACCCGCGAGAACTGCTGGCGCAGCGCGTGCACCAGCATCAGCGTGAAATGGCTGAAGCCGGCTACCGAGCCGGACACGTCGCACAACACCACCAGCTCGGGACGCGCCGGATGCGGCTTCTTCAGCACCACGTCGATCGGCACACCACCGGTCGACATCGACTTGCGCAGCGTCTTGCGCATGTCGATCTCACCGGCCCGCGACCGCCGCCGCCGGGCGGCAAGCCGGGTCGCCAGCGTGCGGGCCAGCGGCGCGACGACTCGGCGCATCTGGCGCAGCTGTTCACCCGAGGCCCTCAGGAACTCGACGTTCTCGGCGAGCTGCGGAACGCCGTACATCTGGACGTGCTCGCGGCCCAGCTGCTCGGCGGTGCGACGCTTGGTCTCCGCCTCGACCATCTTGCGTAGCTGTGCGATGCGTTGGGCGGCAAGCGCTTTGGCGATCTCCTCCTGCGTCGGCGTTGGCTCGTCGCCATACGGCGCCAGCAGACCGGCCAGCAGCCGGCCCTCCAGATCGTCCAGGCTCATCGCCTTGAGCGCCTGATACGACGAGTAGGACGGCCCGCGACTGGATTGGTAGCGGCCGTAGGCCTCAACGATCTGGGCGATCATCGCCGCCAGCCGCTCATCCATGTTGGCCAGATCGGCGTTGTCGGTGAGCATGTCGACCAGGGCGGCTCGCAGCGCCTCGATATCCTCGGGCGGTAGTCCCGGGTCGTCACCGGCGTCATCGTCGTCGTCGAGCAGGACCGTCTTGGCGCCCAGCGCTGCGGGGAAAAACAGGTCGAACATCGCATCGTAGGTGTCGCGGTGATCTGAGCGGCGCAGCACCGCGCAGGCGATGCCCTCGCGCAGTGCCTCACGGTCGCCCAGCCCCAGCACAGACATCACCCGGCCCGCGTCGACGGTCTCCGACGGCCCGACCGAAATTCCCTGCCCACGTAGCGCTTCGACGAACTCGACCAGGTGACCCGGGAGTCCATGCGGGGCCAGCGGCTGTGGCGCGCGGGTTCGGCGGACGGCCATCAGTTCAGCCTCAACTCCCCGGTGGCCTTGAGCTGATCGGATTGATGCTTGAGCACCACCCCCAGGGTGGCCGCGATCAGCTCGTCGTCGATGGTGTCGAGGCCCAGCGCCAGCACCGTGCGGCCCCAGTCGATGGTCTCGGCCACCGATGGCAATTTCTTGAGTTGCATGCCGCGCAGCACCCCGATGACTTTGACGAGTTCCTCGGCCAGATGCTCGGGCAGCTCAGGAACCCTGGAGAGCAGGATGCGGCGCTCGAGGTCGGGGTCTGGAAAGTCGATGTGCAGGAACAGGCATCGCCGCTTGAGCGCCTCTGACAATTCCCGCGTGGCGTTCGACGTCAGAAGGACGAACGGCGCGCGCTCGGCGGTGATCGTGCCCAGTTCCGGCACGGTCACCGCGAAGTCGCTGAGCACCTCGAGGAGCAGACCCTCGATCTCGATGTCGGCCTTGTCCGTCTCGTCGATCAGCAGAACGGTCGGCTCGGTGCGCCGGATCGCGGTCAGCAGGGGCCGGGTCAGCAGGAATTCCTCACTGAACACATCGGTTTTCGTCTGCTCCCAGTCTCCGTGTCCGGCCTGGATCCGCAGGATCTGCTTGGCGTGGTTCCACTCGTATAGCGCACGCGCCTCATCGACACCCTCGTAGCACTGCAGTCGCACCAGACCCGAGCCGGTGGCCTGCGCGACCGCACGCGCCAGCTCGGTCTTGCCGACGCCGGCGGGTCCTTCCACCAGCAACGGCTTGCCCAGCCGGTCGGCGAGGAAGACCGCTGTGGCCGTTGCGGTGTCGGGCAGATATCCGGTCTCGGATAAGCGTCGTGCGACATCGTCGATGTCGGCGAACAGCGGTACCGGGCGTGCGGGGACGCTCACTGCTTTCTCCTGTTAAGCCGGGCGGGTGTGGCCGTCTCCCCACACAATCCACTTGGTTGACGTCAATTCTTGTAGACCCATCGGGCCGCGGGCGTGCAGCTTCTGGGTCGAAATGCCGATCTCCGCGCCGAAACCGAACTGTTCGCCGTCGGTGAACGCGGTGGACGCGTTGACCATCACCGCAGCCGCGTCAACTCGTTGGGTGAACCGTTGCGCGGCAGCGAGATTCGTCGTCACGATGGCCTCGGTATGGCCGGTGCCGTATTCGTTGACGTGGGCGATGGCGGCGTCGAGGCCGTCGACAACCGCCAGCGCGATGTCCATCGACAGGAACTCGGCGCGCAGTTCGTCCTCGGACGGGTCGACGTGCACCGTGACGCCGGCATCCTGCAGCGCCTTGGTCAGCCGCGGCACAGCGCGGTCGGCGATCGCCGCGTCGATCAGCAGCGACTCGGCCGCGTTGCACACGCTGGGCCGGCGTGTCTTGGCGTTCAGCAGGATGCGTTCGGCGACATCGAGATCGGCCGATTCATGAACGTAGACATGGCAATTGCCAACACCGGTCTCGATGGTGGGCACCTGTGCATCGCGGACCACCGCGTCGATAAGGCCCGCTCCGCCGCGCGGGATGACGACGTCGACCAGTCCGCGGGCCTGGATCAGATGCGTGACGCTGGCGCGGTCCTCGCTGGGCAGCAGCTGCACGGCGTCGCGCGTGAGTCCTTCAATGCTGAGGGCGGCGCACAGCGCCCCGACGAGCGCCTCATTGGACCTCGCGGCAGAAGAACTGCCGCGCAACAGCGCGGCATTGCCGGACTTGAGCGTCAGCCCGAACGCGTCGACCGTGACGTTGGGCCGGCCCTCGTAGACGATTCCGATCACGCCGAGCGGGACCCGCTCCTGGCGCAGCTGTAGCCCGTTGGGCAGGGTACGGCCGCGCAGTACCTCACCGATCGGGTCGGGCAGCCTGGCTACCTGGCGCAGCCCAACGGCGATGCCGTCGATGCGCTGCGGGTTCAGGGCAAGGCGGTCCAGCATTGCGGCCGGGGTGCCGGCCTCGCGGGCCGCGGCGAGGTCGGCGGCGTTGGCGGTGAGGATTTCGTGGGTGCGGGCCAGCACCGCGTCGGCCCCCGCGTGCAATGCCCGGTTCTTGGTTTCGGTGCTCAGCGTGGCCAGAGTGCGGGCGGCGACGCGGGCCCTTCGGGCGGCGTCGTGGACATGCTGACGTAAGTCCGGTGGCGACGGCGCTTGCACACTCATCGACCCAGCGTATCGGACATGACTGTGGGGCTCGACAGGTGTCAGGTCGCCCAAGCTGGTCTAGCGTAACCGTTATGGCGACGCGGGTCTGCGTAGTGGGCAGTGTCAACGCCGACCTCGCCTTCGTTGTCGATGCTCTGCCGCGGCCCGGCCAGACCGTTCTCGCGTCGTCTCTGGCGTCCTCGCCCGGCGGCAAGGGCGGCAATCAGGCGGTGGCCGCCGCCCGCGCTGGCGCGGCGGTGCAACTCGTCGCCGCACTCGGCACCGACTCCGCCGCCGAGCGACTGCGCGCGCACCTGCGCGACAACGACGTGCGGCTCGACGGCGTTGTGAGTCTGCCCGAGCCCAGCGGCACGGCGGCGATCATTGTGGACGCGGCCGCGGAGAACACCATCGTCGTAGCACCCGGCGCCAATGCACACCTCAGCGTGAACTCCGCCGATGTCCGTGCGGTGATCGCGGCCAGCGATGTCGTGCTGCTCCAATTGGAGATCCCGATCGCCACCGCGGTTGCCGCGGCGCGGGTGGCACGAGCCGCGGGCGCGGTCGTGATCGTCAACGCCTCTCCCGCCGGCGCCCCGCCGCATGATCTGCTGGCGTTGTCCGAACAAGCCGACGTTGTCGTCGTCAACGAAGCCGAAGCGCGCGAATGGCATTGGCCCGTACCGCATCTGGTGATCACCCGGGGACCGCGGGGCGCCAGCTATCTCGGCGCCGACGAGCGGTTCGACGTACGCGCCCCGGCGGTCGAGGCCGTCGACACCACGGGCGCGGGCGACGTGTTCGCCGGGGTGCTGGCCGCCGGGTGGCTGGCGGGCCACGAGGACGCGTTGCGGCGGGCGTGTGCGGCCGGCGCCTTGTCGACGCTGGTGCCCGGGGCCGGCGACTGCGCGCCATACGCCGAGGCCATCGACGACGCGGTCGCCAGCCGAAAGGCTGGAGAAAGGCATCTATGACGTCCACCACGAGCACGCCGCGCCCGCCCGATGGTGACTGGCTCGGCACGCCGTACCTGCGCTTTACGCGGGAGGGCCCGTTCGGGGTGTGCACGCTCGACCGCCCCGAGGCCCGCAACGCGATGACCCCGGCGATGTATTTCGGCATCAGGTACGCGGTCAGGCATGTCGACGCCGACCC
Organism: Mycobacterium sp.; assembly: GCA_036263935.1. GTDB lineage: Bacteria > Actinomycetota > Actinomycetes > Mycobacteriales > Mycobacteriaceae > Mycobacterium. Next base: position 46,971 of record DATARY010000110.1, on the reverse strand, counting down.
CGGCCTCTCGGGCCTGCTGATCACGGGCACCGGCGACGTGTTCGCCCCCGGCGGTGACATGGGCGGCGGCGGCGAGGACAACTGGCTGTCGTTCGGGTCGGCACTGGGCATGGATGTGACGCCGTTCGAGACGCTGCGCCAATCCGTCAAGCCGGTGGTGTCGGCGGTCAACGGGCTGTGCCAGGGCGGCGGGCTACAGATCGCGCTCTGCAGCGACATGGCCGTGGTCAGCGACCGGGCGACGTTCCGGGTGCCCGAGCTGTTCCGCGGCATCGCCGATACCTACTACAGCCACATGCTGGCGCGGCTGATCGGACCGGTCCGCACCCGCGACCTGATGTTCACCGGGCGGACGTTGACTGCGCACGAGGCCCAGGAGTGGGGCATGGTCGCCCGGGTGGTTCGGCACGGCGAGCTGGGCGCAGCCGCACGCGAGGTACTCGGCCAATGCTGCCGGACGGCCCCAGCCGCCAGGGGCGTGGTGAAGGCAAGCATCGACAACTACCTCGGCCTGTATGACCGCATCGGCATGCAGGCCAGCCTGCACGAGCCCGAAGCCATCGAGGGTTTCCGCGCGTTCAAGGAGCGCCGGTCCCCGGACTGGGTACATCCCGACCTGCGCATCGACGGGCGGCTGTAGCGAGGTAATAGTTCAAATTGTTCTGAATACAGAACTGGATGTACTGTCTGCTTCATGCAGACGATGACACACAGCGACGCGCTGTCGCGGTTCGGGTGCGCGCTGTCGGATCCGACCCGCGCCGAGATTCTGTTGATGTTGCGCGACGGGCCCGGCTACCCGTCCGACCTGGCGGACAAGATCGGGGTGTCGCGGCAGATCCTGTCCAATCATTTGGCCTGTCTGCGTGGCTGCGGGCTGGTCGTGGCGCAGCCCGAAGGTCGGCGTAGCCGATACGAGTTGACCGATCACCGGATCGTGTGCGCGCTCGATGATCTGATCGGTCTGGTCCTGGCGGTCGACCCGGCCTGTTGCCCCGCCTCCGAGACCGACGCCTGCTGCTGATGTCGCCCCCCTCGGCGTCGCTGCGCCGCGACGCCCTTGCCCGCCGCATCCGGTGGCTGGTTGCCGCGACGATCACCTACAACGTCGTCGAAGCCGTGGTGGCCCTCGCCGAGGGGACCCGGGTGTCGTCATCGGCGTTGATCGGTTTCGGACTCGACTCGGTGATCGAGATTTCCTCGGCGGCAGCAGTGGCGTGGCAGTTCTCCGCCTCAAACCCCGAGACGCGCGAGAAGGCCGCGCTGCGATTCATTGCGTTCTCCTTCTTCGCGCTCGCCGCATATGTCGCTGGCGACGCGGCGTTGTCGCTGGCCGGTTTTCGCGAGGCGCGACCGTCGGTCGTCGGCATCGTGCTCGCGACCGCGAGCCTGGTAATCATGCCGGTCCTGTCGCTGGCTCAACGCCGCGCCGGCCGCGAATTGGGGTCGGTGTCCGCGGTGGCCGACTCCAAACAGACGCTGCTGTGCACCTATCTGTCGGCCATCCTGCTGGCCGGGTTGGTCCTCAACAGCCTGCTGGGGTGGTCGTGGGCGGATCCCGTTGCCGCCCTTGGCATTGCCACAATCGCGGTCCGCGAAGGCATCAACGCCCGGCGGGGTGACCGGCGCTGCAACTGAAGGAGACGATCATGCCGACAGTCGCGTTGTCGCTGTTCATGATCGTCGCCGCCCCCGGATTCTGGGAACAGCCCCGCCGCACGGATCGACCGGATTCAACGGCAGGCGGTGCACGCCCCGAACGTCGGCCGCTTCGTCCCGGAGTAGCGGTTACTCGGTAGGTCGGTGCACGTCGTGGGCGATCGATATGCCGTCGCCCGCTTGGAGTTCGGCCGCCGTTTGGGTCAGCACCACCCGACTTCGGTTCGGCGACAACAAGATCGACAAGCGGTGATGCGGCCTGCCGTTTGCGAAGGCGAGCCGGTTCACCCGCATCAGCGCCGAACCGATCGCTGTATTGAGCAACTGCGCATTCCGCGGCCCGGCGATCTCGGCGGTGATCTCGTGTTGCACGTGGTCCAGCTCGACACCGGCATCGGCCAACAGCCGATAGAGCGGCGCTTGCGACAGCGCGTCCTCGGTGAGGGTGCCCGACAAGTCTTCGGGCAGCCACGCCTCCGTGATCATCAGCGGCTCTGAAGTGCGCCGTTCGCGGCGCAGTCGCAGGACGTGCAGCGCCCGCTCGCAGCCCAGTTGGTCGGCAATCACCGTGGGCACCGTCCGGACGTCGAGCTCGATCACGTCGACTTCGGTTTCGAACTCCGTTTGACGCAGCTCGTCCATGAACGAACCGCCGCCCCCGGTTCGGTGCGACGGCGGCTGGTCGCGCACGAAGGACCCCACGCCCTGCCTGCGTTCGATGAGACCGGCGTCGGCGAGGTCGGCCAATGCCCGGCGGACGGTGATGCGCGAGACGCGGAACTGGTCGCACAGCGTCTGTTCGGTCGGCAGCGCGTCGCCCGGAGCGAGCGCGCCCCGGGCGATCTCGTCGTGCAGCACCAGAAACAGCTGCCGGTGCAGCGGAACCCCTGCGCCGGCTGTCAGCCCGGCAGGGGTGGACCGAAAGTCGTGGACGCTCATCAGAGCTCCCAGCATAGGGCGGCAACAGTCAAATTCTTGCAGTTGAACTGCAGTTGTTATATAAGTATAACAAGAATACATCTTGGCTGTAAGGAGCACGCTTTGACCGCCGCAGCGCAACAAGCCGCAACCGCGCCGCTCGGGCCCACCGGAAAACTGGCCACCTGGATCGCCGAGCTCTCACTGGCCGACGTTCCCGCATCGGTGCTCAACCGTGCCAAACACCTGTTGCTCGACGGCATAGGCTGCGCGCTTATCGGCGCGCAACTGCCGTGGTCACGAACGGCCACAGAAGCGGTGTTGGACATCGACGGCCACGGCGACACCGTCGTCATCGGCACCGGCCGCTCGGCCAGCCCTCCGGCCGCGGCAGTGCTGAACGGCACCTTCATCCAGGGGTTCGAGCTCGACGATTTTCATCCGATCGCGCCCCTGCACAGCTGCTCGTTGCTGATCCCCGCACTGCTGTCGACCGTGTCGTCGCTGTCGGAAATCCGGGGCGCCGATCTGCTGCTCGCCGCGATCGTCGGGTTCGAGGTCGGCCCCCGGGTCGGCTACACGCTGCACGGCGCCGAAATGCTCGATCGAGGCTGGCATTCCGGCTCGGTCTTCGGCACCCACTCGGCGGCGATGGCATCCGGCAAGCTGCGTGGCCTGTCACCCGCTCAATTGGAGGACGCGCTGGGACTGGCGGGCACGCAATCGTCCGGTCTGATGGCCGCCCAGTACGAGGCGATGAGCAAGCGCATGCACCACGGCCTGGCGGCCCGCAACGGGTTCTACGCCGCGGGCCTGGCCGCGCACGGTTACACGGGGATCAAGCGAGTGTTCGAACGCGAATACGGTGGATTCCTCAGTGTTTTCGGCGAAGGCCATCACCCCGACCCCGACGCCCTCACGAGCGATCTCGGCCAGCGATGGGAGACGTCCACAATCATGGTGAAGTCATACGCCGCGATGGGTGGACTGCACGGCGCGATCGACGCCGCGCGCCGACTGCGCCCATTGGTCGACCCTAAACGCATCGCGCACATCGACATCACCGTCGGCACCACGATCTACAAACACGGGTGGTGGGCCGCGGAGCGGCCGTTGACTCCTATCGGCGCACAGATGCACCTCGGGTACACCACCGCAGCCGCGCTCCTCGACGGCAACGTGCTGCCCGAACAGTTCACCCCAACGAGGCTGGACTCCGACGACATCTGGCGGCTTGTCGAGCGCACCGAGGTACACCTCGACGAGGCGCTCGACCGCGCCGACATCACCGAGCGCTTCCGCACCGACCTCGCCATCACCACTGACGATGGCGACATGCAGCGCGTCCGCGTTGACCAACCTCACGGAGCACCCGCCGATCCGATCACCAACGACGAACTCGTGGCCAAGTTCCACGCCCTGGCTGACCGGGTGACCACTCGCGCGCGGGCCATGGCCATCGAGAGGGCGGTGACCGGCATCGATGACCTCCCCGACGTCAACGAACTCGTCGCATTGCTCGCGGCACCCGTCGCCGGCGCCCTGGACTGAAAGGAAACCGTCCATGTCAACCACACCCGCCCGGCAGGCGCTACGCGACCTGCTGAACCAACACGAACTCATCATCGCCCCAGGCGTTTTCGACGGGATCTCCGCTCAGCTCGCCCGGCGCACGGGGCACAGCGCGGCCTACCTGACCGGGGCAGGGGTGGCGGCATCCGGGTTCGGGCTGCCCGACATCGGCCTCGTCACCCAGACCGAGATGACCGAGCGTGCGCGGATGATCGTCGGCGCGCTCGGCGATGTTCCGTTGATCGCCGACGCCGACACCGGCTACGGCCCACCGCTCAGCGTAGTTCGCACGGTGCGGCTGTACGAGGACGCCGGCGTCGCGGCGATCCAGTTGGAGGACCAGCTATTTCCGAAACGGTGCGGCCACCTGCCCGACAAGCATGTCGTCGAAGTAGAGACGTTCGTGCAGACCCTCGCGGCCGCGTTGGACGCCCGGTCGGACGACGACATGCTTGTCGTGGCGCGTACCGATGCCCGGGCACCGCTGGGGCTCGACGCTGCGATCGAGCGCGCCAATCAGTACGCGCGGGCGGGCGCGGACATCATCTTCGTCGAGGCGCCGCAGGGCGTCGACGAGATCGAGCGGATCGCGCGCGAGGTCGATGCGCCGCTGTTGATCAATCTTGTGCTGGGCGGCATGACCCCGCTGGAGTCGTCGGCGCACCTGCAGGAACTCGGCTACGCGATAGCGATTCACCCCTCGAATCCCCTGGCGCGTGCCGCATTCGCCATTCTGGAAGGGCTGTGCGAACTCAACGGCAGCAACCCCGCCGACTATGCGCCCACGACTCCCGCCGACTTCTTCACCCTCGTCGGCATGGCCGAATGGCGGGAAGTCGACGAGAGGCTCGCAGGCAAGGAGGCCGTCTCGTGGGCATGACGATCATCGAAAAGATCCTGTCCCGCAAGGCCGGACTGGACTCGGTAGCGGCCGGAGACGTTGTCGTCGTCGACGTCGACATGACCGTTCTGATCGATCTGCAATTCGCCACCATGTGGATCCCGCCGATCCGCATCCACGACCCGGACAAGCTGGCCATCGTGATGGACCACGCGGTTCCGGCGCCGACGATCAAGGACGCGGCCGGTGGCCCGCACGCCAGGAGGTTCGCCGCGGACTTCGGCATCAAACGCTTCTTCGACGTCGGCCGTCACGGCATCTGCCATCAGGTCATCGCGGAGAATGGCCTTGCCCGCCCAGGAGAAGTGTTGGCCTGCACGGACTCCCACACCTGCGCGGGCGGCGCCTACAACACTGCCGCCCGCGGACTTGGTCCCGCCGAGGTGTACTCGATCATGTGTACCGGCACAACCTGGTACCAGATCGCCCCGACGATCCGCTACGAGCTCGAGGGAGCCAGCCCGGCCGTCGTATCTGGCAAGGACATCTTCCTGCACATCGCCAACGAATTCGGTGACGCAACCAACCTCAACCTCGAGTTCGGCGGGTCAGGGCTGGCCGGAATACCGATGCACGACCGTCGCACGATCGCCACACAGGGTGCAGAGGTGTCCGCGGACTTCAGCACATTCGAGGCTGACGCAGTGCTGACCGAATTCTTCGACGGACTCCGCATAACCGATTATGTTGCCGCTGAACCCGATCCCGACGCGACTTATCGGGATGTGCGCAGGATCGACCTCAGCTCGTTGCAGCCGTACGTCGCGCGACCGGGCACCGTCAGCCGCAACGGCATGCCGGTGTCCCAACTCGACCGGCAGAAAATCGACCAGGCATTCATCGGGTCTTGCGCCAACGGCCAGCTCGAGGATCTGGAGATCGCCGCGAACGTGCTGCGCGGCAACACCGTCGCGCCGGGGGTGCGACTGCTGGTCACCCCCGCCTCGCAGGCGGTATACCGCGAAGCCATGCGCCGCGGCTATTTGCAGGACATCGCCGACGCAGGCGGTGTCGTCACCAACTCGACCTGCGGCGCCTGCTTCGGCTACCACATGGGCGTTGTGGGTCCCGGCGAGGTGTGCATCACGGCGAGCACCCGCAATTTCACCGGACGCATGGGTAGCGCCGAAGCCGAGATCTTCATGGCCTCACCGGCCACCGTCGCAGCGTCGGCGATTACCGGCTACATCACCGACCCGAGGAGTGTGACGGCGTGAAGTTCACTGGCAAGGTGTGGGTGTTCGGCGATGATCTGAACACCGATGCGATGTATCCCGGGTTCGCGATGAAAATGGACCCGCCCGAAGCGGCCAAGCACATCTTCTACCAGGTCCGGCCCGGTTGGACCGACGAAGTGACCCCCGGCGACATTGTGGTGGCGGGCAAGAACTTTGGTGTCGGATCGTCGCGCCCGGTGGCCGCACTGTTCACCGAACTCGGTATCGCGGGCCTGGTCGCCGACGAGTTCAACTCACTGTTCTTTCGCAATGCGGTCAACGCCGGCCTGCCTGCGATGACGGTGCCGGATGCCACGACCGTGTTCAGCGACGGTGACATCGGAACCTTCGACCTGGGCGATGGCAGTTGGCGCAACGAGACCACGGGCGCTACCGGGACGGTCCCGAAGCTACCCGAGCTGATCCTCGACATCATCGCCAGCGGCGGGGTGCTCCCCCGGCTGGCCGCCCAGGGCTACGTACCCGCCGAACTCGGTGATGTACTGCGGTCTAGCGCGGTGGCGATGCGCAGCGCCGGAAGCGGGGCCTGATGCGTGTTGTCGGCAGGCTTCTGCGCGGGGTCCGATCCTCGGTGGACGCCAGCCCCCTGGCGAGGCCCGAATTCGCCGCCTCGACACCGATCACCGTCGCCAGCCCGTCGTTCGCCAACGGCGGACCCATCCCGCAGAAGCATGCGGGCCCGAGAGTCGGCCAGAACATCTCGCCGGCGCTCCGATGGAGCGGGGTTCCAACCGGAGCCCGTCAGCTGGTGGTGCTCATGGACGACGTCGATGTGCCGCTGCCGAAACCGCTCTTTCACACCATCGCCGTGCTCGAGCCCGGCGCAGCCGGCCTCGGGGAAGGCGAGCTTCGAGCCGGGACAACGGGCCTGCGCATCGTTCCCACAGCACTGGGCCGCGACGGCTACTCCGGGCCGCGCCCGATCCCGGGTCACGGACCGCACCACTACCGTTTCCACGTGCTGGCCTTGGATCTGCGGGTGCCCGACGACGCGACGTCGGCCAGGCGTCTGCTTGACGCAATAGCGGGACACGTCATCGCGCGAGGCACGCTGACCGGCAGCTACGAACGCTGAGCTGCGGGCAGCGAGGCTGGGCTAGTTAGTCCTCGGGAATTTCGCGTTCGATCTCGTCCAACCACGTTCGCGCCGACATGTCCGACGGGGCACGCCAATCTCCGCGCGGTGACAACGATCCGCCGTGCGACACCTTCGGGCCGTTAGGCAGCGCCGAGCGCTTGAACTGGCTGAACGAATAGAAGCGCTGCGCAAACACCTGCAGCCAGTGCCGAATCTCCTTGAGCGAGTACGCAGGCCGCCTGCCTTCGGGGAACCCGGCGGGCCACTCACCCCGGTCGGCGTCGCTCCACGCGTGCCAAGCCAGGAAGGCCACCTTCGACGGCCGGAACCCGTACCGCAACACCTGGAACAGCGAAAAGTCCTGCAGCACATAGGGACCGACCTTGGCCTCGCTGCTCTGGATCTGCTCGTCCTCACCGGTCGGGACCAGCTCGGGTGTGATCTCGGTGTCCAGCACGGACTGCAGCACCTCGTTGACCGAGAAGTCGAACTGACGGGACGCGATCACCCAACGGATCAGGTGCTGGATCAGCGTCTTGGGCACGCCGCCGTTGACGTTGTAGTGCGACATCTGATCGCCGACGCCATAGGTGGACCAGCCCAGCGCCAGCTCGGACAGATCCCCCGTGCCGAGCACGATTCCGCCTCGCTGGTTGGCCAACCGGAACAGGTAATCGGTGCGCAGACCGGCCTGCACGTTTTCGAACGTCACGTCGTAGATGGTCTCGCCCCGAGAGAACGGATGGCCGATCTCTTTGAGCATCAGCTCGGCGGTCGACGTGATGTCGAGTTCTTCAAAGGTGGCCCCCAGCGCCTCGGCCAACCGGATCGCATTGGCCTTCGTGCGCTCGCCGGTGGCGAAGCCGGGCATCGTGAACGCCAGAATGTCGCTGCGCGGTCTGCCTTCCCGATCCATCGCCCGAGCGGCCACGATCAGCGCATGCGTCGAGTCCAGGCCGCCGGAGACGCCGATGACGACCTTGGGGTAATTCAGCGCACGCAGCCGCTGCTCCAGACCCGCGACCTGAATGTTGTACGCCTCGTAGCAATCCTGTTGCAGACGTGTCTGATCCGACGGCACGAACGGGAACCGCTCGACCTCCCGCTGCAATCCAATGTCACCAGTGGGCGGGTCGAGGCGGAAATCCACGCGCCGGAAGGACTCGGCGGTGATCGCGTGGTGGATGCGGTTGTCGTCGAAGGTGCCCATCCGCAGCCGCTCGGACCGCAGCAGCTCGAGGTCCACGTCAGCGATCGAGCGCCTCTCACCCTTGGGGAACCGCTCCGACTGGGCCAGCAGCACGCCGTTCTCCCAGATCATCGTCTGGCCGTCCCACGCGAGGTCGGTGGTGGATTCGCCCTCGCCGGCCGCGGCGTACACGTAGGCGGCCAGGCAACGTGCCGAGGCCGACCGGGCCAGCAGGCAGCGGTCCTCGGCCCGCCCGATCGTGATCGGGCTGCCGGACAGGTTGGCCAGCACGGTCGCGCCAGCCAAAGCGGCTTCTGCGCTGGGTGGCACCGGCACGAACATGTCCTCGCAGATTTCGACATGCAGCACGAACCCCGCCACGTCGGTGGCCGCGAACAACAGATCGGGGCCGAACGGCACATCGGCGCTACCCAGCCGGATCGTCCCGTGAACGGCGTCGCCGGCGGCCAGCTGACGTCGCTCGTAGAACTCCCGATACGTCGGCAGGTAGGACTTCGGCGCGACGCCGAGCACCATGCCGCGGTGGATGACGACGGCGGCGTTGTAGATCCGGTGCTGGTGGCGGAGCGGCGCCCCAACGACGAGCACGGGCATCAACTCTGCGGACGCCACAACGAGGTCCTGCAGCGCGTCGTCGACGGCGTCCAGCAGCGCATCCTGCAGCAGGATGTCCTCGATCGAATAGCCCGAGAGCGTCAACTCCGGGAAAACCGCCAGCGCGACGCTGTCGTTGTGGCAGTCACGGGCGAGCCGCAGCACCGAGTCGGCGTTGGCGGCAGGGTCGGCCAGCGCCGTGTGATGGGTGCAGGCGGCGACCCGCACGAACCCGTGCCGGTAGGCGCTGTAGAAGTCCATCGCTAACCATTGTCTCCCGTCGAGTGTCAAGATCCGGCTACGGGGTATCAACATTTGGTGAGCGACACCGCGCTACTGGTCATCGACATGTTCAACGCGTATCGGCATGAAGACGCGGAACTGCTGACGCGCAACGTCGACGAGATCATCGACCCGATGGTCGGACTCGTCGCCACGGCCCGTGACCGCGACGACGTCGACCTGATCTACGTCAACGACAACTACGGCGACTTCACCGCCAACCACGACGACATCGTCCGCTCGGCACTCGAGGGCGAACGGCCCGACCTGGTGAAGCCGATCGTGCCTGACAAAGGGTGCCGATTTCTGATCAAGGTGCGGCATAGCGCCTTCTACGCCACCGCATTAGGCTATCTGCTGGGCCGGTTGGAAACCAAGCGGCTGATTATCACGGGCCAGGTGACCGAGCAGTGCATCCTGTACACCGCCCTGGACGCCTACGTCCGCCATTTCCCTGTCGTGGTGCCGTGGGACGCCGTCGCGCACATCGACCCCGATCTGGGCAGGGCCGCACTGAAGATGATGGAGCGAAATATGAGCGCAGACGTGTTGCCCGCGGCGAACTGCCTGGGCTGACCCTGACATTGGCCTCGTGTTGGCCTGTAGTTCGCCAGTACGCACCGCAGCCGATCCGGAGATTTTCCCTGCGTCGCGCATCGTGAACCGGACTACCAATCAGGAGGAATCGTGAATAAGCTTGCCGTTCAACGTCAGTCGCGGCCCTTGCTCCTCGAGCTGTCGGAACTCTTCAGCGGCTTTCCGACGTTCGCCGGCATCCCGTCGTTCGCCGGTCTGCGTCCGTTCTTCGACAGCCATCTGGTGCGCTTGGAGGACGAGATGAAGGAGGGTGTGTACGAGGTACGCGCCGAACTTCCGGGCGTCGACCCGGTCGAGGACATCGAAGTCACAGTGCGCGACGGGCAGCTGACGATCAAGGCCGAGCGCACGCAGACCAGCGAGTCGAACGGCCACTCGGAGTTCTCGTACGGCTCGTTCAGTCGGACGGTGTCGCTGCCCACCGGCGCCGACGAGGATGAGATCAACGCAACGTACGATCGCGGCATCCTGACCGTCACTGTGCCGCTGTCCGAGGACCACCCCAGCGAGAAGCGGGTCGAGGTCATCGAAACCATCCTCGTCGACGAGGACGACGAATACGAAGACGATGACGATGAAGATGACGACCGCGACGACGAAGACGACGATCAGCCTCAAGCTGAAGCCGAGTCTGAGGAGCACGCGAAGGACGAGGGGCACGGCCAGTCGGCCAGCTGAGGCTGACCACCTACCCTCGAAGGGGTGGATGCACCGGAACTCGTCGCCCTGCTGTATGGACGGCGGGTTGCGGTGCTGACAGGCGCGGGGATGTCGACGGACTCCGGGATCCCGGACTATCGCGGGCCCGATTCACCGCCCAGCAATCCGATGACGATCAACCAGTTCACGTCCGATCCGGATTTTCGCCAGCGCTATTGGGCACGCAATCACGTCGGTTGGCGACACATGGACGAGACGCTGCCCAACGCCGGTCACCGCGCGCTGGCGACACTCGAGCAGGCCGCAGTGGTCTCCGGGGTGATCACCCAGAACGTCGACCTGCTGCACACGAAGGCGGGCAGCCGCGCAGTCGTCAACCTGCACGGCACATACGCCCAGGTGATCTGCCTGGACTGTGGACACACGATGTCCCGCGCTGCGCTCGCTGACCTGTTGGAGGCGGCCAACCCGGGATTCGTCGAACGCGCCGAGGCGCTCGGCGGCATCGCGGTCGCCCCGGACGCCGACGCCGTCGTCGGCGACACCACCTCGTTTTCCATCATCGACTGCCCGAACTGCGGCGGCATGCTCAAGCCCGACGTCGTCTACTTCGGCGAAAATGTGCCGAAAGACCGTGTGGAGCAGGCGTACTCACTCGTCGATGAAGCGGACGCTCTGCTGGTCGCCGGGTCGTCGCTGACGGTGTTCTCGGGATACCGGTTCGTCCGCCATGCCGCGGCGCTTGGCATCCCGATCGCGATCATCAACCGAGGCAGCACCCGCGGCGACGATCTGGCCACCGTGAAGATCGACAACGGGTGCTCGCCGATGCTGGCGCTGCTCGCCGACGAATTACCCACTGTCGCCAATTCCGCTTAGACGGCGACCAGATCGTCGGCGTGGACGGCGGGGCGGCGCATCTCGGCGGGCAGATCCGATGTCGACCGGCCCAGCATGGTCGCCAATTCGCTGTGGTCGTAGGCGACGACGCCACGGGCCACCATCGTCGCGTCCTGTGAGCGCAGCTCGACCACGTCGCCGCCGTAGAACCGGCCCGACAGTGCGGTGATGCCCGCGGGCAGCAGCGAACGTCGCTGCCGCACAACGGCACGCACCGCCCCGTCGTCGAGCGTCAACGCCCCCGACGACTCGGCGGCGTAGCGGACCCAGAACCTGCGCGCCGACATCCGTTCCGGGCGAGGCGCGAACACCGTCCCCACCGACGCGTCGGCCAGCGCAGTCGCCGCATCCGAGGCCGCCGCCAGCAGCACCGGCACACCCGCATCGGCGGCCAGCAGCGCCGACGACAGCTTCGATGCCATCCCGCCGGTGCCGAGGTGGCTGCCCCGACCGGCCACCACACCGTCGAGATCGCCGGGACCAGAGATCTCGGGGATGAAGCGCGCGTTGCCTTTGCGCGGATCCGAGTCGTACAGGCCGTCGATGTCGGACAACAGCACCAGCGCGTCGGCGCCGACGAGATGCGCGACCATCGCGGAGAGCCGGTCGTTGTCGCCGAACCGGATCTCGTTGGTGGCCACCGTGTCGTTCTCGTTGACGATCGCGACCGCATGGAGCGCCCGCAATCGGTCCAGGGTGCGCTGGGCGTTGGTGTGCGACACCCGCATCGAGATGTCGTGCGCTGTCAGCAGCACCTGGCCGACGGTGCGGTTATAGCGGGCGAACGCGGTGCTCCACGAGTTGACCAACGCCACCTGCCCGACGCTGGCCGCCGCCTGCTTGGTCGCCAGATCGGTGGGGCGCCTGGTCAGGCCGAGCGGCTCGATGCCGGCGGCAATCGAGCCCGACGACACGATGACCACGTCGGAGCCGGCCTTCATCCGACCTTGGATGGCATCGGCCAACACCGCAAGCCGGCTGGCGTCGAACACCCCGGACGGCGTGGTCAGCGCAGTGGTACCGACCTTGACGACGACGCTACGCGCGGTGCGGACGGCTTCCCGGTGCTGGCTCATCGCGACTGACCGCCGGGACGACGCCGGTCGCGCCGGGCTTCCTTGCGCTCGGAAGCCGGCACCCGGTCGGTCTGCTCCAGCCGCGCGTCGGTGCCGCGACCTGAGAGCGGCACGTCCACCCCGGCAGGGGTCTGAGGTTCCCAGTCGAACGTCATGTCGCCGATGGTCACCGCGCAGCCGGGCCGCGCGCCGAGTCGCAACAGTTCGTCTTCAACGCCCAGGCGCGCCAGCCGGTCGCCGAGGTAGCCGACGGCCTCGTCATTGTCGAAATTCGTTTGGCCGATCCAGCGTTCGGGTCGCGTGCCGCGGACCACGAAGCCGCCCTGGCCATCCGGTTCGACGGTGAAGCCGCTCTCGTCGACCGGAATCGGGCGGATCACCGGGCGCCGGGGCACGATCGCAGGCTGCGAGTCGCGGTACGCCGACACCATGTCCCACAGCGCAAACGTCAACGGCCGCAATCCCTCTCGCGACACCGCTGACACCTCGAACACCGGCCAGCCGAAGCGTCGGGCGATCTCGTCGCGGACGAAGTCGGCCAGCTCACGCGCTTCGGGCACGTCGATCTTGTTGAGCACCACCGCCCGCGGGCGCTCGGTCAGATCGCCGAGCGTCGAATCGCCCTGCAGCGTCGGGGTGTACGCGGCCAACTCTGCTTCCAGCGCCTCGATGTCGGAGATCGGATCGCGGCCGGGTTCCAGGGTGGCGCAGTCAACGACGTGCACAAGCACCGCGCAGCGCTCGATGTGCCGCAGAAAGTCCAGGCCGAGGCCCCTGCCCGCCGCCGCGCCGGGAATCAGGCCAGGAACGTCGGCGACCGTGAAGGTGTGCTCGCCCGCCGACACCACGCCCAGGTTCGGCGCCAGCGTGGTGAACGGATAGTCGGCGATCTTCGGCTTGGCCGCGGAAATGGCCGACACCAGCGACGACTTGCCGGCGGAGGGGAATCCGACCAGCCCGACGTCGGCGACCGTCTTGAGCTCCAGCACGAGGTCGCGGACCTGCCCCTTCTCGCCGAGCAGTGCGAACCCCGGCGCCTTGCGCACCCGCGACGCCAGCGCCGCGTTACCCAGCCCGCCTCGTCCGCCAGCGGCGGCTTCGAAGCGGGTGCCCGCGCCGACCAGATCGGCAAGCAACCGGCCGTTCTCGTCGAGGACCACGGTGCCGTCGGGAACCTTGAGCTCCAGATCGGAGCCCGCGGCGCCGTCGCGGTTGCTGCCCGCGCCTTGCTTGCCCGAGGGCGCAACAACATGAGGGTGGAAGTGGAAATCGAGGAGGGTGTGCACCTGCGGGTCGACAACCAGCACGATACTGCCGCCGCGGCCGCCGTTGCCGCCATCGGGGCCGCCGAGTGGCTTGAACTTCTCGCGATGGACCGACGCGCAGCCGTTACCGCCGTTGCCCGCCCGCGCGTGGATCACGACGCGGTCGACGAACCGGGGCATCGACTTCCTTTCCATGGCGAAATCTACGTTTTGCAGAACAACGCCCGAGAGCCCAGCTGCAAAACGTCGATCTCGACGCGGAACTAGGCCTCCGGCGCGGACGGTCGCACGACGCTGATGGTCTTGCGGCCACGCTTGGTGCCGAACTCCACGGCGCCGGGGGCGGTGGCGAACAGCGTGTCGTCGCCGCCACGGCCCACGTTGACGCCGGGGTGGAAGTGGGTGCCGCGCTGGCGGACCAGGATCTCGCCGGCCTTCACGATCTGGCCGCCAAACCGCTTGACGCCCAGCCGCTGGGCGGCGGAATCGCGACCGTTACGTGAGCTGGAAGCGCCCTTCTTGTGTGCCAATTGTTCGCTCCCTACTTGATGCCGGTGACCTTGAGGACCGTCAGCTGTTGACGGTGACCCTGCCGCTTGTGGTAGCCGGTCTTGTTCTTGAACTTGTGGATGCGGATCTTGGGGCCCTTCGTGTGCTCGAGCACCTCGCCCGTCACCGCGACCTTTTCCAGGGCTTTGGCGTCAGTGGTGACCTTCGCGCCATCGACGACCAGAGCGACGGGCAGCGAGACGTTGGAGCCGGGCTCGGAGTCGATTTTTTCGACCTTGACCACGTCTCCGACGGCGACCTTGTACTGCTTGCCGCCGGTCTTGACGATTGCGTACGTCGCCATCGTTCCTCTTCGTCTCTGGGCGCGCGCTACCCGGTGGTGCGTGCGCGGGTCTGGGGGTGCGGGAGCCGAGGTCCCGCTGTCGTCGGCGTCAGCCGAAAGACAACTGCTCCAGGGTACGTGACCAGCGGCTACAGGGTCAAATCAGTGCAGGTCACGGCTTGTGCCCGGCCGGGTTTGCCCCGTACCACCGCTCGCCCGCCGGTTCACCGGCCAGATTCCAGCTCCACGACACCCGCGGGGTGATCCGGCTGTACCGCCCGGGCAATCCACCAGCGACACCTTGGTCCGGCCGGCGCCGATATCGCGCATCTTGCGGGTGCGACGGGAACGACGTCAGGCTGACCGTCCTCGTTGACCGTCGCCAGACGCGCGACGGGCTGCGACCGCAGGTAGTCGATTTCCTCGTCGCTGAACGCCATCAGCTCTCGTGGATCGGTGGGCCTGCGGGACGTGCGGCGGCGCGCCGGCGGTGTCTGCCCGCGGGCGCGGTCACCGGCTGCGGTTCGCGGATGTCGAGTTCCTCGTCCGACTCCTGCTCGTCCGACTCGTCCTCGTCTAAGTCCTCGGAGTCCTCGTCTTCGGCGTCGGAGTCCTCGTCGCTGTAGTCGTCCGAGTCTTCGCCATCTTCACGATCGATGACCTCGATGTCGTCATCGACATCTTCGTCGTCGGAGTCAAGGTCGATCTCGTCCTCGTCGTCCTCGGAGTCCTCGGAATCCTCGTCGGTGTCGTCCAAGTCCTCGTCCTCGAGATCCTCGTCGGCGATCTCGACGACGGCCTCGCGGATGGCCTCCGGATCGAGTTCGGCAACTTCCTCGGCCGGCTTCTTCTCCTCGTCCTCGCCGTCGGTGTCGTCGGCCTCGTGCTTGCCATTGGCCGCCGCCATCGCCTTGAACATCGGATGTTCGCCCGCGGGATGCGCAGGAACCTTTGCGACCGTGACGTCGTCGCTCCGGCCGCCTTTCTTGCCACGCTTGCCGCGGCGTCCACCGGATTCGGACTTGCGGCCGGCCGTCGACGTGGTCGAGTCGACGGGATCGCCATGCAAGATTATTCCGCGCCCGCCACAGTGCGGACATGACGTCGAAAAGGCTTCAATCAGGCCGGTGCCCAACCGCTTCCGGGTCAGCTGTACCAACCCGAGCGACGTCACCTCGGACACTTGATGGCGGGTGCGGTCACGTGCCAGCGCCTCGGTCAGCCTGCGCAAAACCAGATCCCGGTTGGACTCGAGCACCATGTCGATGAAGTCGATGACGACGATCCCGCCGATGTCGCGCAGCCTCAGCTGGCGCACGATCTCCTCGGCGGCCTCCAGGTTGTTGCGCGTGACGGTCTGCTCGAGGTTGCCGCCGGATCCAGTGAACTTACCTGTGTTCACGTCGATTACGGTCATCGCCTCGGTACGGTCGATGACCAGCGTGCCACCCGACGGCAGCCACACCTTGCGATCCATGGCCTTGGTCAGCTGCTCGTCGATGCGGTATACCGCAAACACGTCCGGCCCGTCGGGCGCTGCGGGCTCATACTTCGTCAGTCGCGGAACAAGCTCCGGCGCAACTGAGTTCACATACTCGTTGATCGTATTCCAGGCGTCGCCGCCGGATACGATCAGTCCGGAGAAGTCTTCGTTGAACAGGTCGCGGATAACCTTCACCAGCACATCGGGCTCTTCGTAGAGCGCCACGGCCGCGCCGGCCGCTTTTTCCTTGATTTCGGTGGCCTTGGCCTCGATCTGGTTCCACCGCTCCTGCAGCCGATTCACATCGGTACGGATGTCTTCTTCCTTGACGCCCTCCGACGCGGTGCGGATGATCACGCCGGCGTTGGCCGGAACGACCTCCCGCAGAATCTCTTTGAGCCGTTGCCGCTCGGTGTCGGGCAGCTTGCGGCTGATCCCCGTTGACGACGCGCCTGGCACGTAGACCAGGTAGCGGCCGGCCAGTGACACCTGGGTCGTCAGTCGCGCGCCCTTGTGTCCTACCGGGTCCTTGCTGACCTGGACCACGACGTAGTCGCCCGGCTTCAGCGCCTGCTCAATCTTGCGGTTGGCGCCGCCGAGGCCGGCGGCCTCCCAGTTCACTTCGCCGGCGTACAGCACGCCGTTGCGGCCGCGGCCGATGTCGACGAACGCCGCCTCCATCGACGGCAGCACGTTCTGCACGATGCCCAGGTAAATGTTGCCGACCAGGCTTGCGGAGGCAGCTGACGTAACGAAGTGTTCGACGACCACCCCGTCTTCGAGCACCGCGATCTGGGTGTAGCGCGCGCCTTCGTGCGGCGGCTCGGCGCGGACCTTGTCGCGCACCACCATCGTCCGCTCGACGGCTTCACGCCGGGCCAGGAACTCGGACTCGCTCAGGATCGGCGGACGGCGCCTGCCCGCGTCACGACCGTCCCTGCGGCGTTGCCGCTTGGCCTCCAGCCGGGTCGACCCGGAGATCCCCTGAATCTCGCCGTTGTCTCGGTCGGTGTCGGCCTTATCCGGCCGACGCCCCGCGCGCTCATGCACGACGGTGTTCGGCGGATCGTCGGGAGCGGCACCGTTCTCGTTGTCGTCGCCCGGGCCGGACTTGCGGCGGCGACGTCGACGACGCCGACGGTTGGCACCGTCGGAGCCGGTGGTGTCCTCGTCGCCGTTGTCGTCGTCGGACTCGTCTCCGGATTCCTCGTCGCCCTGCATATCGGTGTCGGAGTCGCCGTCCGAGCCGACGTCGTCGCCGCCCTGCTCGCCCCGCCCACGACCGCGGCCGCGGCGTCCCCGCCGACGGCGTCGGGCCGCCGGCCGGTCGGCCTGCTCCTCGTCGGTGTCCGAACCGTCATCGTCATCGTCATCGTCGTCGTCGGTCTCGTAGGGGGACGTGACGGGCTGCGGCGCTACGAAAAGCGGCAGGTAATCGGCGGGCTCGTTGGCGGCGTTGCCTGCGGTCTCGAGGATCAGCCGCGACTCGGGCTCGTCTGCGTCGACGCTGTCACCGGCCGGTTCTGGCTCGTCGGCACTGTTGGCCAGCGCCTCACGCACCCGCTCGGCTTCCTCCTGCCCGACGGCAGAGTGCGCGCTGCGCGGCCGACCGTCCAGCTTGGTCAGCGCATCGATGACCCGCTTGCTGGTGGTGCCCAGCACCCGCGCCAGCGAATGGACCCTCAGCCGCTCGGGCTGATCCTCTTCTCGCTGAGTCTCTTCTGATAGGTCTTCGGTTTGGGCATCGTCGGCCACTTATTCTCCTCAAGCCCCCGGGCGCGTCGTTTCTGACGCGGCCACGCGAGGGCTTCCGCTCTTATGCCCGGGTTACTTCTCCCGAGCTTGTTATGGTCTCGCCCCGAGCGGCTCCTTTGGAGAACCATATCGGTGCCGGTCTGAATGATGGCTGGACATTCGGCGCCGCACCGCGGGGTAGCGATGGTCGCGCTCGTCTAGGTCTTCATTCGGGCATCCGGCCCTGGTTAAGGCCCGGCTACCCGAAGCCATTATCCCACATCACGCCGATAAGCCCGATTAGGCCGCGCAAGCTGGCTCTATGCCGCCCTAACTACCCGGAAACCACAGCTCGATCTCGCGCGCGGCGGACTCGGGCGAATCCGACCCGTGCACGAGGTTGTCCTGGGTGACAAGGGCCAGGTCACCGCGGATTGTGCCGGGGGCGGCCTTGTCGACGGGATCGGTGCCGCCCGCGATCTGGCGGAAAGCTGCAACGGCCCGCGGGCCCTCCACGATGGCCACCACGACCGGGCCCGAGGTGATGAATTCCAGCAGCGATCCGAAGAACGGCTTGCCCTCGTGCTCGGCGTAGTGCCGCCGGGCGAGGTCGTCGCCGACGGTCTTCAGCTCCAAGGCCGCGATCGTCAGGCCCTTACCCTCGATCCGGCCGAGAATCTCTCCCACCAGACGCCGCTGCACGCCGTCGGGCTTGATCAAGACCAGGGTCCGCTCAGTCACGGCGCACAGCCTAATGGGGGCGCGAAACTGCCTAGTCGGGTGGTTGTTGCTGCCACGGCAGGAGCCCCCGCTTCTGCCGTCGCAGCACCTCGGCGCGCAAGTACACGATCAGCAGCCACACCGCGGCGAACATCACGCCGATGAATCCGACCGCGCCGTGCACGAACCAGCCCGCGATCACGACGAGCTGCATGGCCAGGTTCACCCAGATCGCCCACGGCCGCGCCTGGACGCCGGTCAGCAGCACCAACACCGCGGCGAGCCCGATCAGGTAGCCACCCGTCGCTGGTGTCAACCCATGATCGGCGGCGGCCACCACCGGCAACGCCAGCAGCACCACGATGGCCTCGAGGATCAACGTGCCTGCCATCACACCGCGAAAGCTGCGCCACGGATCTGGCGCGCCCGGGGGGTGTTCGGTCATTCCGGATCCCTTCCGAACAGGGTCCGCGCCGCGCCCGCGGTGACGACCGAGCCGGTGATCACCATGCCGCTGCCGCCGAACCCCTCGCCCTCGTTGCCGGCCTCTTCCACGAGCGCGGTGGCGGTCTCGATCGCGTCGGGCAGCGTCGCGGAGGCGATCACCCGTTCCGGCCCGAACCTTTCTTCGGCCTTCAACGCCAGCGCCTCCACGTCGAGCGCGCGCGGCGAACCGTTGTGTGTCACGACCACCTGGTCGAAAGCCGGCTCGAGCGCGGCGAGGATGCCGTCGACGTCCTTGTCGGCCATCACCGAAATCACCCCGACGAGGAAGCGGAAGTCGAACTCGTGGGACAGTGTCTGCGCGAGCGCTGCTGCGCCGGCCGGGTTGTGGGCCGCGTCGATGAAGACCGTTGGGGCACTGCGCATCCGTTCCAACCGGCCGGGATTGGTGACGGATGCGAACCCGGCTCGCACGGAGTCGATTTGGAGTTGCCGCTGCGCGCCGGCGCCGAAGAACGCTTCGACGGCGGCCAAAGCGAGCACCGCGTTGTGGGCTTGATGCTCGCCGTGCAGCGGCAGGAAGATGTCGGAGTACACTCCGCCCAGGCCCTGCAGTTCCAGCAGCTGGCCTCCGACGGCCACCTGCCGTCCGAGCACCGCGAACTCGGAGTCCTGGCGGGCCACCGCGGCATCGGCTTGGACCGCTTGGGCCAGAAGAACTTCCATCGCCTCGGGCACCTGGCGGCCGATTACCGCGACGGTGTCGGCGGGGACCAGATCGTCGTCCAGCTTGGTGATGATGCCCGCCTTCTCGGCAGCGATCTCGGCGATCGTGTCGCCGAGGTAGTTCGTGTGGTCGATACCGATCGGGGTGATGACGGCGACGGGCGCGTTCACGATGTTGGTAGCGTCCCAGCGCCCGCCGAGGCCCACCTCGACGACGGCTACGTCGACCGGCGCGTCGGCGAACGCGGCGAACGCCATCGCGGTGACCACCTCGAACTTGCTCAGTCGCGGGCCATCCCCGCCGAAAAGCCCGGCTTCGGACTGCTGATCGACCAGTTGCACGAACGGTTCGAGCTCGCGGTAGGTCGCCACGTACTGCGCGGGGCTGATCGGCTTGCCGTCGACCGAGATGCGTTCCACGGCGGACTGCAGATGTGGGCTGGTGGTGCGTCCGGTGCGGCGGTTGAACGCGGTCAGCAGCGCATCGACCATCCGCGCCACCGACGTCTTCCCGTTTGTTCCGGCGATGTGTATCGACGGGTAGCCGAGCTGGGGCGAACCGAGCATTTCCATCAGCGCGGAGATGCGCGCCGTGCTCGGCTCGAGTTTGGTTTCGGGCCAACGCTGGTCGAGCAGGTGCTCGACCTGGAGTAGTGATGCGATCTCGTCCGGCGTGGGGACGGGGTCTGTCATTTGAGGCTGGCCAGCCTGGCGGCGATTCGGTCGACCTCTTCGCGAGCCAGCCGCTGGCGGGCGCGGATCTTGTCGACCACGTCGGCCGGCGCCTTGGCGAGGAACGCCTCGTTGCCGAGCTTGCCTGCGGTGCCCGCCAATTCCTTCTCCGCGGCGGTCAGATCCTTCTCGAGCCGGCGCCGCTCGGCGGCCACGTCAACGGTGCCCGACGTGTCCAGCTCCACCACGACGGTGCCGCGCGACAACCGCACCTCGACGGCCGCCGATGCGGTGAAGCCGTCTTGCGCCTCGGTGAGCCACGCCAGAGAGCTGACCGCCGGGACCTGTGCGTCCAGATCGGCCTTCTTGATCTCCGACAGCCGCGCCGGTACCTTCTGCCGGTCGTTGAGGCCCTGGTCACTGCGGAACCGACGGATCTCTGTGATCAGCCTCTGCATGTCGACAATGCGTTGCGTCGCAGCGGGATCGACCGTGATACCGGAGGACCGTGGCCAGTCGGCGATGACGATGGACTCGCCGCCGGTCAGGGCCTTCCACAGCACCTCGGTGACGAACGGCATCACAGGGTGCAGCAGCTTGAGCAGGGTGTCGAGCACTGCCGCCAGCACCGCGGTGGTGTGCTGAATGCCATCAGCGATCTGGACTTTGGCGAGCTCGACATACCAGTCGCAGAACTCGTCCCACGCGAAATGATAGAGCGACTCGCAGGCCCGACTGAACTCGTAGCCGTCGAAAGCCGAATCCACCTCGGCGCGAACCTCTTCCAGCCGGCCCAGAATCCATCGGTCGGCGTCGGTCAGCTCACCGGTATCGGGCAGCGGCGCGGGTGCCGCGCCGTTGATGAGCGCGAACCGGGTGGCGTTGAACAGCTTGGTCGCGAAATTGCGTGACGCGCGGGCGTGATCCTCGCCGATGGACAGGTCGCCGCCGGGGCTGGCGCCGCGGGCCAGGGTGAACCGCAACGCATCAGCACCGAACTTTTCGACCCAGTCCAGCGGGTCGATGCCGTTGCCGCGCGACTTGCTCATCTTGCGGCCGAACTCGTCGCGGATCAGCCCGTGCAGGAAGACGTTCTCGAACGGCACCTGCGGTCCGCGCTCGCCGTCGAGCGTGATCGCCGGGTCGTCGGCGACGAAGGTGCCGAACATCATCATCCGCGCCACCCAGAAGAACAGGATGTCGTAACCGGTGACCAGAACGGTTGTCGGATAGAACTTTTCCAGTTCCGGCGTGCGGTCGGGCCAGCCCATCGTGGAGAACGGCCACAGCGCCGACGAGAACCAGGTGTCGAGCACGTCGGGGTCCTGTTCCCAACCCTCGGGCGGGGTTTCGCCGGGGCCGACGCACACCATGTCGCCGTCGGGGCCGTGCCAGATCGGAATCCGGTGGCCCCACCACAGCTGCCGGGAGATGCACCAGTCGTGCATGTTGTCGACCCACGCGAACCAGCGCGGTTCCAGGCTGGGCGGGTGAATCACGGTGCGGTGTTCGCGCACCGCGTCGCCCGCGGCCTTGGCCAGCGATCCGACCTTGACCCACCACTGCAGAGACAGCCGCGGCTCGATTGGTTCGCCGCTGCGCTCCGAGTGCCCGACGCTGTGCAGGTACGGCCGCTTCTCGGCGACGATGCGGCCCTGTTCGGCGAGCGCCTCGCGGATCTTGACGCGGGCTTCGAACCGGTCCAGGCCGTCGAATTCGGTTCCGGTGTCGGCGATCCGGCCCTTGGTGTCCATCATCGTCGGCATCGGCAACTGATGGCGCATCCCGATCTCGAAGTCGTTTGGGTCGTGGGCAGGTGTGACTTTGACTGCGCCCGTGCCGAACGCGGGGTCGACGTGGTCGTCGGCGACGATGATGAGCTCGCGATCGACGAACGGGTGCGGCAGGGTTTTGCCAACAAGGTCGCGGTAGCGCTCATCATCGGGGTGCACCGCGATCGCGGTGTCGCCCAACATCGTCTCGACCCGGGTGGTGGCCACGACGATGTGCGGTTCGTCGTCGCGCAGCGAGCCGTAGCGGAACGACACCAACTCGCCCTCGACGTCGACGTAGGAAACCTCGAGGTCGGAGACCGCGGTCTCGAGCACCGGCGACCAGTTCACCAGCCGCTCGGCGCGGTAGATCAACCCGGCGTCGAAAAGCCGCTTGAAGATGGTGCGCACCGCACGGGACAGGCCCTCGTCCATGGTGAACCGGTCGCGGCTCCAGTCCACGCCGTCGCCGAGCCTGCGCATCTGCCCGGCGATGGTGCCGCCGGAGTCATGCTTCCACTCCCACACCTTGTCGATGAACAGCTCGCGGCCGAAGTCCTCCTTGGTCTTGCCGTCGATGGCGAGCTGCTTTTCCACGACGCTCTGGGTGGCGATGCCCGCATGGTCCATTCCCGGCTGCCACAGCACCTCGAAGCCCTGCATGCGTTTGCGCCGCGTCAGCGCGTCCATCAGCGTGTGATCGAGCGCATGGCCCATGTGCAGGCTGCCGGTCACATTCGGTGGCGGGAGCACGATCGAATAGGCGGGCTTACCGCTCGACGCGTCGGCCTTGAAATAGCCGGCGTTGACCCAGCCCTCGTACAGGTCGCTCTCCACCGCGCCGGGATCCCACGACTTGGGCAGGGCCGGGGGCACCTCCCGGTCGCGGGGGGCAGCCCCTGGGCTGGTAGTCGGATTAGAGCTGGCGGTCACCGCGCCATTCTATGAAGCGCGGTGATCGTCGTGATCAGCGCCGTCTTGCCGGCTCGGCCGGCGTGCCGTCTTGCCGGCTCGGCCGGCGTGCCCCCCGTCTTGCCGGCTCGGCCGGCGTCTACTTCTTGCCGGCTCGGCCGGCGTCTACTTCTTGCCGCCGAGCAACCCGCCGAGAACTTCCCCGATCGCGTTGCCCTGATTGCCGCCGAGCACGCTGCCCAGGATGCTGCCCAGCGGATTGTTCCCGCCGCCACCTGCTCCGCCGAGGATGCTGCCCAGCACCTCCCCGAGGCCACCGGACGGCGCGGCTTGGGTCTGCGCAGAGCCGCCGCCCGCGGGTGCGGCGCTCTTCTGGGTGAGCTGCTTGCCGATGTAGGCCAGCACGATGGGAGCCAGGATCGGCAGCAGTTTCTTGATCAGATCATTACCGCCGGCGCCCGTTCCGGCCAGCGCGGAAGCGACTGCGTTGCTGTCATTGCCGCCGAAGATGCGCGCGACGTACTGGTCGCCCTTGTTTGCATCGACCTGGTCGACGCTGACCGCGCCATCGAGCAAACCGCTGGCGCCTTGCTGGGCGACGTCGGACTCCAGCTTGCTCGAGTCGATGTCGTCGGCCTGGACGTTCTGCTGGATCCCACCGACGAGGGCAGGTACAAGGGTCTTGATGGCGGAGTTCACCTCGCCTTCGTCGACGCCTAACTTGCTGGCAATCTCTTGCGTAGGAATCTGATTGAAGAGTTCGTCGAGATCAGCCATGACATGTCCACCTTCGTCGCTGGGATGTTGCGCAACCGCGATGACGACACTAGTCCAATTGATCTTGGTTGACAGCGGTTCCGTGCGGCTCGCTCAATTCAATCGAATTATCTCCAATGACACTCCGGCAGCAGGGAATCGGGCCAGCAACGCGTCTCCCATCGCCGCGGCAGGAGTGAGCACACCACGTAGGTCCGACAACCGCTGGCGGTCTAGCGCGAGCGCCAACCCGCTCTCGCCAAGAAGCACCGACGTCGCCTTGGAGCCGGGGTCGCCCTTCTGCGACATCGTCGCACGGTAGCGCGCGCCGCTCGTCGTGGTGGTGTACGTCTCGATCGTGTAGCGACCGCTTTGCTGCATCCGTTCACTCGGGCCGGTGCCCGGCTTCGGGCCGATTCGTTCGACGAGTCGGCGTGGCACCCGGTCGAAGTATCGGCCGCCGATAGCGACGGTTGCGGCGTTCCCGCCCGTCGCCATCGCCGCCGCCACCGGTGCGACGATCGACTTTCCCAGGCTCATCTGCTCCGCGTACTCGAACCGGCGCCCATAGGCGTAGTCGAGTAATGCGTTGCTGCGCCGGACAATTCGGGTGTTGACAGCGGCCATCACGAATGCGCCGGTCCAGTAGCCTTTGAGTTCGGGCGCGATGTCGCCGCCACGGCGCAGCCGTGCATCTGGCTGCGGTCCGAGTTCGGGTTCGGCGCCGCGCTCAGGTGTCAGGGAGTACGGGTCGTTCATCAGCCGCCTGGCTTCGGGATCGCTCGATGCCGTCCGCAACACCTCCATCATCGACGCGATGGTGCCCCCGGAGAATCCCCCCGCCAGCTTGCGCACCACGAAGTCGGTGTTGCCGAGCTGGCCGGCCTGGTCCTGTTCGGCGCGCCGGTACAGCGCGAAGACGGTGAGATCCGAAGGGATGGAATCGAATCCACACGAATGCACGATGCGGGCACCGGCGTCGACGGCCTGCTTGTGATACCGGTTAATGCTTTCCCGAACGAACATGGGCTCACCGGTCAGGTCGGCGTAGTCCGTTCCGGCGGCGGCGCAGGCAGCGACCAATGGAAGTCCGTACTTGACGTAGGGCCCGACGGTGGTCACCACCACCTGGGCCCGGGCCGCCATCGCGTCCAGTGTCGACGGCTGCGACGCGTCGGCTTCGATCAACGGCCAGGACCGCGCCGCTTCCGGCAGCGTCTCGCGGACCGCGTGCAGTCGGTTTGTGGATCGGCCCGCCAGCGCGATGCGGGCATCGCCCCGCGCGTTGGCCAGGTATTCGGCGGTCACCCTGCCGACGAAGCCTGTCGCGCCGTACAGAACGATGTCGAATTCACGCTGCGCTGCGCTCATGCGAGCGACGCTACCCGAGCGTCTCCGGCAGCTCGACGTCCTCACCGAGCACGTGACGCGCGAGGAATGCGGTGACCACCTGGTACCAGATCTTGGCGTGCTGCGGGGTGAGCACCCAGTGGTTTTCGGACGGGAAGTGGAGGAATCGGTGCGGGCTCGTGCCGTCCTCGGAGGCCGGCAGACCAGATTCGGACAGCAGTTCATACCACAACCGCAAACCCTCGCCTATCGGCACGCGATAGTCCTTGTCGCCGTGGATGACGAGCATCGGGGTGCGGATCTGGCCGACGAAACGGTGTGGCGAATTCGCGGTCGCCATGTCGCGGGTCATCTCCCGCAGCCAGTAATACGATGCGTCGGTGGTGGCGCCGAATTGATCGAGCGCCCACAGGCTTGCGTGCGTGACGATGGCGCCGAACCGGTCGGTGTGCCCGGCGACCCAGTTCGCCATGTAGCCGCCGAACGAGCCGCCCATCGCCGCGGTCCGGCCGGCGTCGATGCGTGGGTGGTCGCAGGCCGCGTCCGTGGCGGCCATCAGATCGTCGAACGGCGCACCACCCCATGCACCCCATCCGCGTTGGATGAAATCCTGCCCGTATCCGGTGGAGAGCGCGGGATCCGGAAGCACCACCGCGTATCCCCGCGCGGCAAGCAGCCACGGGTTCCACCGCCAGGACCAGCAGTTCCAGCTGCTCAGCGGACCGCCGTGAATCCACAGCAGAAGCGGCGCGGGCGCTTCACTCTCCGGCAGCACCAGCCACGACCGCACGGGCGTCCCATCGGGCGCGTTGGCGGTGATGCCGGTGAGCGTGCCGGGCAGCCGGGGCAGTTCGACGCACCGCAATTCCGCGGCTGTGCCGTCCGGGTCGATGCGCACCGGATGTGGCGGCGCCGCATATGAACTGCGCAGCGCGTACAGCTGCCCGCCTGGAGCAGCGACCACGTCGGTGTATGCGAAATCGTCGAACGTCAGCTGGGTCACCTGACCGTCGGCGAGGCCGATCCGGAAGACCGGGCAGCGGCCGTCCTGGTCCGCGGTGACGATGAGCGCTGTTCCGTCACGCGTCCACGTCACCGACACGGGCCAGCGATCCCAATCGGCGGCTACTTCAGTGCGTTCGGCGCTGAAACGCAAGCAGCACAGGCTGATCCGCGGGGCCTTGTCGGGTGTCGAGTACGACTCGCGGATGTATGCCACCGCGGATCCGTCGGGCGAAATGGCAGGGCTCCACAGATCGGCGTCCGGCTCGTCGGCGATCACCACACGCTCACCGGTGGCACGGGTGATCCGCACCAGCACCGTGTGCCGCGACGCACTCGCGGCGGGCCGCTGCCAGCTCGTCACCACGAATACGCCGTCCGCGCTGACGTCGAAATCCGCCTCCCGCAACGCACTTCCCGGTGCGCGTGTGAGGTCAGCGCCGTCACCATCAAGGTCGAGACCGAGAAGGTGCGGCTCATCGGGGCCAAGGTCCTTGTCCCAGTGCCGGATTGGATAGCCGGTGTGAAGAATGGCTGTGATCTTGTTGTCCTTGCGCAGATCTCGCAGGCGGCGGTCGTCGCCAACATCCTGAGCCGAGGGCAGCATCGGCGCGCGCACCACGGCCACGCAGGCGTCACGGGCGGTCCGCACCGCCTCGACGCCGCCAGGCGGGGCGAATGCCTCGACGGCTTCACCGCCCCCGGTAGGCAACCGCCACAACGCCGCGGGCGGTTTGTCGTCGTCTTCGGAGGGGCGAACCGCGACGAACAGGATGTCTCCGTCCGCGGTGAACGCGGGCGCGGCCTCTCCTTTGGCGCCGCGGGTCAGCCGGCGGGCAGGCCGATGACCGGCCGGGTCGACTTCCCATACGGCGCTGATGTACTCGGTGCGCTTGTCGTTGAGCTCGGCGACCGTCGTCACCAGACGCGATCCGTCCGGCGAGATCGCCAGACCCGAGACGCGCGGCAGCGCAACGTAGTCGTCGAGGTCATCGAAGGGCGAGGAGGGCCCGGATACCGTCTCGGTCATGACCCGTTCGTAGCATAGTGTCAGTGAGTTTGATTTTCAAACTTACTCGTGGCATGGTTGTGCGAGCACATGAGGAGGGCTGCCGTGAAAGCGGTGTCACTAGCGGAGCTGCCGGGTCGGGCGTGCCCGGTCGCGGCGTCTCTTGAGCTCGTCGGCGAACGGTGGTCGCTGCTGATCATCCGCGAACTGGCCCTGGGTAACCGCCGGTTCGCGGGCATCGTCGCGGGCACCGGCGCACCACGCGACCGGGTGGCCGCAAGGCTCAAGGCCCTCGAGGAAGCCGGAGTGATCCGCCGGACCGCCTACCAGAACACTCCACAGAGGTTCGACTACACGTTGACCGAGGCCGGCTGGGATCTCCTGCCGGTGCTCAATGCCCTGCAGGCGTGGGGCGCCAAACACGCCGTCAGCGCCGACGATCCGGATCGTGACCGTCGCCGCCACGCGTATCCACCGATCGAGAGGAAAGCATGACCGCCGAACTGGTCGACCCCGACGCCCGCGCCGACTGGGGACCAGAGCGCTCACGCACCGTCACGTGGCACGAGCCGGGACCCAGCACCGCCAAGGGCCTCACCATGTCGGGTCTCGACTACCTGCAGACCATGGTTGACGGCGCTCTACCGCCGCCACCGATCGCCGGGCTGATGCAGTTCGCGATCGTCGAGGTCGAACAGGGCCGTGCGGTGTTCACCTACCGGCCGGACGAATCGGCGTACAACCCGATCGGCGCTATCCACGGCGGCCTGATCTGCACGCTGCTGGACTCGGTGACCGCATGTGCGGTTCACACCACGCTGCCGCAGGGCAAGGGATACACCTCGGTCGAGATCAAGGTGAATTACCTCAAGGCGGTTCGCGTCGGCAGTGGGCTGCTAACCGCGACCGGCACCGTCGTGAAGTCCGGGTCCCGGGTTGGATTCGCCGAGGGCGTCGTGATCGACGGAAGCGGTGCGGTGGTCGCGACGGCCACCAGCACCGTGCTGATCTTCGACCTGTAGCTCACAGCCGTCGCGCTACGTTCAACCGATGGCGCAGCAGATCCTGGTGATCGAGTGGGTCCTGAGGCGCTGGTCACCCGGCATCTGGCCAATGTGGCGTCGCGGTCGGCGTTCGCGCTGCCGACCGCGCATGACCTCGCACCGGCGTAGCTATTTCAGCGTGGTGTAGCCAACGCGCCCAGCGGGTTGAGCAAGGCCGTGCAGATCTGGCGCGGGTTGATGAAACCGAACACCCCACTGGAGGGCATCGCGGCGCAGCCGGTCCCCACGGTCGGCGCTGTCGGCAAGGTGGGCGTGCCCCAACCGGCGGGGCTGCCGCCCTGGGCGCCGCACTTCGGCCAGGCGTTGAGCCCCTGCGTGCGCAGGACGTTCTCGGCCACCCGGATCTGCTCCGCGCGAGGCGCCGTGGCCGGGCTGCCAACGCCGCCGTTGGAGCTCCAGGTCGCCTGCTTGAACTGCAGGCCTCCGTAGGCGCCGTTACCGGTGTTGATGGACCAGTTGCCGCCGGACTCGCACTGCGCGATCGCGTCCCAGTTCACGCTGTCGGCGTTGGCGGTGCCCGTCGAGAGGGCCATCGGGACCACAGCGAGAGCCCCGGAAATAGCGGTGGCCAACAGGGCCTTGGCGACTGCCTTACGAATGTTCATCACTGCGGTCCTTCCCCGACCGTTTGAAACAAGGCCCGCAAGTGAGGAGCTCTGCCTTCTCCGATGCGGTTATCAGGTGTTTCGGGTGATCAACGTCACGTGTTACCCAGGAGGCAGAAGTTTTAGTCGTTACTTATTTGGTGTAAGAGGCCTCTGAGGAAAAAGAGGCGAACGCCGGGCCCATCGCCCGGCGCCGCCTCTTTTGTGGTGCGGTTACTAGCTGCGCCGGCCGCAGACCGGCCACGCGCCGAGACCCTGCGAGCGCATGACGTTCTCCGCGACCCGGATCTGCTCGTCACGGCTGGCCAGGTGCGGCGAGCCCGAGCCACCGTTGGCACGCCAGGTGCCCATGGTGAACTGCAGGCCGCCGTAATAGCCGTTACCCGTGTTAATCGACCAGTTGCCGCCGGACTCGCAGGCCGCGACGGCATCCCAGTTCACGCTGTCCGCATTGGCGGTGCCGGCCCCCAGCGCCAGGGGTGCGACAGCAAGCGCACCGGCGATGGTGGCCAGACCAAACGTCTTGCGGATGTTCTTCACTTCGATCCTTTCGCCAAGCGCGCGCCATCAGCACCCGCGCGGACGCGCGGGCGCAGCTGCCTGTACACAGGCAGGAGGGGGTGGGCCGCACCGTCTCGGTCAGGTGCGGCAGTGGGAGGAACGAAGTACCTCGCCGGGCATCACGCCCGGCGGCCGTTGAAGACGAACCCGACTTCTGTAGCCCCGACTCACACGCAGGTTCTTGGTTATTAAATTAGTTTGCTCCGTTTGAAGCTGGACGAACCGTACAAAGCAGATCGGGCAAAGTCATATCGCTCGAGGGCGTGTCGCAATTAGATCACGGGCAGATCACGGCCGAACCTGAGAAATGTCTGAGCAGGTCAGCCGTGCGTTTTACGCAGCTAATGAATCCGCAGCTGCGGCGTGTCGCCGTGAGCCAAATCACGTCGATTTTGTGACCCGGGCCACGCGGTTTCGCCGTCCCGAGCACCAGGCCCGGCCGGTCTGTGGTCGTCCGAGCTGGAAATGGGACCGCTGAATCAGCGGGTTGTTCGCTGACGAAGCCGCGTGCGGCCTGCGCACAATCGATAGCCGAAAAATATTGCAGACGTGCCGTTTCCGCGCATGACGCCCTGCGGGTGCCTCGAATGACCGCCGGACGTCACCGGTGCGGCAGCGAGGTTCGCCTGCAGCGAAAGACACGTGGTGACAACATGTTTGGATTACAGGACGGCGATTTCCCGCTGTGCTAAGCCACTTGGCACTCAGCATGTCGCACAGAGGACCACAGTCCTCGCCCGACCGGGTGCCGAAACCGCGCCGACGTGCCCGGTCGAGAGCCTACTGCCTGGCCGAAAGTCGCGACCCAAAAATGACCGAATTGGTGCACATTCAGATCGGCCAGACGCCAAATCGCATGGCTTGCAAGCGATCTCGGAACACCGATGGCAGGCGGCCGACTCAGCGTTTGCGAGCTGATGAGGCCGGGTTACTAGCAGTTAATTACAAAGATTGAAAGTGCAATTACACACACAGAATTGCGTCGGCTGAGCTAACAATTTTCGAATGCGCAATTTACAAATTTGCTAGCGAATTCGTGGCGGAATTGCGTCGCTGAGATCGGCAGCCGTGTTCACGTTCGCCAAGGACGGTTGCTCGGGCATGACGACCCGTTGCGTGTCGACGGTGTTGACCAGTGCCCGCATACTGCGCTCCCCCGCGGCCACCAGTTCGGACACGCGTTCATGCAGGCTGGTTCGGTAGATCCCGGCCAGATAATGGGAGCGACCGTCCCAGGGCAGCACCACGTCCGCGCCAAGGCGGACAGCGGGACCGGCGAGTTCATCGATCAGGTCGGTGGTCAGCAGCGGCATGTCGGCGGCGCAGACAAATGCCAGCTCGCGGCCGGCCTCCGCGGCGGCCCGCAGCCCCCGCCCGGTCGCCAGCAGCGGACCGACGCCGCGCGCCTCGTCCCGCAGGATCTCCGCACCCAGCACCGGAAGGGGCTGGCCTGGCGCGGCGATGACGAAGACAGGTGAGCAGCGCGGGCTCACGGCGGACACCACATGTTCGACGAGGGTCTTGCCGTTGAAGATCACGGTGGCCTTGTCGCGGCCCATCCGGCGGGATGCCCCGCCGGCCAGAATGACGGCAGCAAGCGGCACAGGGGATGTCACGGCAGTGAGGTTAGTCGACGGTCCAGGTGTCTTTGCCTCGCAGCAGCGACTGCAGCGCGGCCGCGTCATGCGGCTTGGCGGCGCGCGCCGATGCGACCTGCTGTCGTGCTGAATCGTCATAGGTTGGCTTGCTGACCTGCCGGAAGATGCCCATGACCATGTGGGCGAGGTTCTGCTCGGACAGCCGGGACAGTGCAAACGCGTACGCCGGATCCTCGAGCTGGGCGTTGTGCACGACGATCTCATCGACCGACACGTCGGCGGTCTTGGCTACCTCCAGCCCGTAGCCGGATTTCACCACGCAATACTCGCCGTCGGCGCCGAACGTTATCGGCTCGCCATGGCTGAGACTGATCAGCCGCTCCTCGGCGCCCTCCTTGCGCAGAGCGTCGAACGAGCCGTCGTTGAAGATCGGGCAGTCCTGCAGGATCTCGACCAGAGCGGCGCCCCGGTGCTGAGCAGCGGCCCGCAACACCTCCGACAGCCCCTTGCGGTCGGAGTCCAGCGCTCGGCCGACGAATGTCGCGTCGGCGCCGAGCCCCAGCGAGACCGGGTTGAACGGGTAGTCCAGCGAGCCCATCGGCGTGGACTTGGTGACCTTGCCGACCTCCGAGGTGGGCGAGTACTGGCCCTTGGTCAGTCCGTAGATCCGGTTGTTGAACAGCAGGATCGTGATGTTCACGTTGCGGCGCAGGGCATGGATCAGATGATTGCCACCGATGGACAACGCGTCGCCATCACCGGTGACGACCCACACCGACAGATCGTTGCGGGCCAGGGCCAGACCCGTGGCGATCGTCGGCGCGCGGCCATGGATGGAGTGGAAACCGTACGTTTCCAGGTAGTACGGGAAGCGACTCGAGCAGCCGATGCCGCTGACGAAGGCGATGTTCTCGCGACGCAGCCCTAGCTCGGGCAGAAAGTTGCGGATGGTGTTGAGGATGACGTAATCACCGCAGCCGGGGCACCAGCGGACCTCCTGGTCGCTGGTGAAGTCCTTCGACTTCTGCGGCTGGTCGGTCGTGGGTACCCCACCGGTCCCAGGCGTCAGCCCGAGATCCACTCCGATCACGTCTGTCATGCGCGATCCGCCTTCGCTTCTCGCTTCTCCGTCATGCGCTAGCTCCCACCCCAGTTTCCACGGTGGCCGCCGCCAACCGTGCGAACTTGGCCTTGTCGATTTCCTTGTCGCCCAACGTGTGGTCCAGTGCCGCGTCGATGATGCCCTCGACCTCGTCGGCCAGGAACGCCATGCCCGCCACTTTGGTCACCGATTGGACGTCGACCAGATACTTGCCGCGCAGCACCAGCGCGAGCTGGCCCAGGTTCATCTCCGGCAGAACGACGTTCGGGTAGCGCCGCAGCACCTCGCCCAGGTTTGCCGGGAACGGGCTGAGGTTGCGCAGATGTGCCTGAGCGACCTTGATGCCCTTGCGCCGCGCCCGACGGCACGCCTCGCCGATGGGGCCGTAGCTGCTGCCCCAGCCGAGCATCAGCAGGTCGGCGTCGCTGGTCGGGTCGTCGACCTCGAGATCGGGCACCTTGATGCCGTCGATCCTGGCTTGGCGCAGCCGCACCATTAGGTCGTGGTTCTTGGGTTCATACGAGATGTTGCCCGAGCCGTTGGCCGCCTCGAGCCCGCCGATGCGGTGCTCCAATCCGGGCGTGCCCGGGATGGCGAACTGGCGCGCCAAGGTCTCCGGGTCGCGGGCGTACGGCTGGAACGGCTCGCCGGACTTCGCGACGGTGTGCTTGATCGGCGCGTAGCCGCTGACATCGGGAATGCGCCACGGCTCAGAGCCGTTTGCGATGGCGCCGTCGGAGAGAATGACCACCGGCGTGTGGTAGGTGATCGCGATCCGCGCAGCTTCGACGGCCACATCGAAGCAGTCGGACGGCGACCGCGGCGCCACCACCGCGATCGGCGACTCGCCATTGCGCCCGTACAGCACCTGCAGCAGGTCGGCCTGTTCGGTCTTGGTCGGCAGACCGGTCGAGGGGCCGCCGCGTTGCACGTCGATGATGATCAGCGGAAGCTCGGTCATCACGGCCAGGCCGATGGCCTCCGATTTCAGCGAGATGCCCGGGCCGGAGGTACTGGTGACACCCAGCGCACCGCCGTAGGACGCGCCGATGGCCGCACCGATGCCGGCGATCTCGTCTTCGGCCTGGAAAGTCAGCACGTTGAAGTTCTTGTGCTTGGACAGCTCGTGCAGGATGTCCGACGCCGGCGTGATCGGATAGCTGCCGAGCACGACCTGCAGATCGCCGAGGTGACCGGCCGTCACAAGGCCGTAGGCCAGCGCCGTGTTACCCGAGATCTGCCGGTACTCGCCGGTCTTCAGCTGGGCCGGTGCCACCTCGTAGGTACTGGCGAACGCCTCGGTGGTCTCGCCGTAGTTCCAGCCTGCTTTCAGCGCGAGCACGTTGGCCTCGGCGATGTCGGGCTTGCGGGCGAACTTCTCGCGGATGAACGCCTCGCTGTGCTCGAGTTCGCGGCCGTACATCCACGACAGCAGCCCGAGCGCAAACATGTTCTTGGCGCGCTGCCCGTCCTTCTTGGAGGCACCGATGGATTCCACCGCGCCGAGCGTCAGCGTCGTCATCGGGACGGCCTGCACGACATAGTCGGAGAGCCCGTCGGTCTCGAGCGGGTTGTCCGGGTATCCGACCTTCGCCAGGTTGCGCTTCGTGAACTCGTCCGAGTTGGCGATGATCAGACCGCCACGGGGCAGGTCGGAAACGTTGGCCTTGAGCGCCGCGGGGTTCATCGCCACAAGTACATCCGGGCGGTCGCCCGCGGTCAGGATGTCGTAGTCGGCGATCTGGATCTGGAACGAGGAGACACCGGGCAGGGTGCCCTGCGGCGCGCGGATCTCGGCGGGGTAATTCGGTTGCGTCGCAAGGTCATTGCCAAACAGTGCTGCCTCGGAGGTGAATCGGTCACCGGTGAGCTGCATGCCGTCGCCGGAGTCACCGGCGAACCGAATAACGACCTTTTCGAGCTTTTGCCGAGCTGCCGGACTGGCCCCGTTGCCGTTGGCCCCCACTCGCCTGCCTTCCGTGTCTTCTCGAGCTCTCCCGGCGAATGTCCTGCGAGTCGCGGTCGATCCGACGCGCCGTCGGTAGACATTCACCAAAATTTGATGTCACTGCCAGTACCGATTATTGCACTTCTCTTATGGTGCGCGGTACGCGACGCGCGGGCAACAGGCGGGTAACCCGCGATCGAATTCACAGCTCAAGGCACGTGCCGGCGTTCAATTTGAGACAAATTTGTGTTTTCCGTCACTATCCAAGGACGTCATTTCTAAGGAAATCGATACCGACCAGTAGCCGGCGGCTAGCACCAGCCGGGCAGGTTGTACGGGGTGATGACCTGAATGGGCACGGGCCGCGCTTGCTCGACGGGCAGCGCGCCGCGCTCCTGCAGGATCAGCCGCATCGCCAGCCGCGCATCGGCACGCAGATCGTTGTGCAACACCACCGAGATGCGGCCCTCGCGCAACAACCTTCGGTTGTCGGCGTCGAGATCGTGCGCAATAAAAACCCTGCAGACCCGTCCTACCTTCTCGAACGCGGCCACGGTCGCGGTGTTGCCGCCACCGACCGAGTAGACAGCCTCCACGCCCGGGTGCTGTTCGAGCGCCTCGAGCACCAACCGCTCGTTGGTCGCGTCGATGCCGTCGCTGTCGGTGACCTCCACGATCGAGCGCCCCGAGCCGCGCAGCGCTGAGCGGAAGCCGACCTCGCGTTCGCCCTCGCCGCGGAACACCGTCCGGCTGACCGTGATCAGCACATCGGACGGCGCCGGGCCCAGCCACTGGTTCATCAGATAGGCCGCGGTGACTCCTGCGCCGTGGTTGTCGATGCCGACGTATCCGCAGCGCGAGCTGCCCGGCACGTCGGTCGTGTAGGTCACCACAGGCACCCCGGACGCGACCAGGCGGTCGATGGCCTCGGCCACCTCGGGTTCGTCCTGCGCCTTGAGCAACACCCCGTGGCTACCGCGAATGCGGCTCAACGCGTCGACCATCTGCGCCGTCGCGCCCGACTCCCAGAGATGAAAACGCGCCCGCACCATCGCAGGCGCGAACGCGGGCAGTTCGGCCTCGATGGCCGCGCGGAACGCGTCGGAGAACCGCTGCGGGGTCTGCATGACCACGTCGATGAGGTAGCGCCTGCCGTTGAGCCGCAGCTGGGCACGCTGCTTGTCCAGGTCGGATATCGCCTGGATGACCTCGGCCCTGGTGTTCTCCCGCACCCCGGGCCGCTGGTTCAGGACGCGGTCGACGGTGGCCTCGCTCAGCCCGGACTGCTGAGCGATCTCGCGGACCTTGTATCGGTGCGGCATGCGGCTCCCCTTCCGCGCCGAAATCGACGTTTTGTAGGCCAGCACTCGAACTTTCGCTACAAAAAGCCGATCTCAGCGCGCTGTCGCGGTCATGCTATCGGCGCCCCGGCATGATGATGGGTTTTTGGTGGGTTTTTGGCGTTGAATGCGGCGACTGTCACAGCAAGACTATCTGCCATGGCCGCACCCGTGAACACGACACACGCGCCGTGGATCGGCGACGCCGACAGCAGCCTCGACGTCTTCCGCGCGCAGGTGCTGCGCGACACCGATCTCGCCGACTACCCACTCGCCGCCGATGTGCGGGCCAACGTGCTGGTGTACTCGGCCGCCGCGGTCGCCAGTGCCGATCGGCGCGCCCTGCAGGCAGAGCTGATTGAAGCGTTGTCCGACGGGCCCGGGGTCGTGGTCTTCGAGGCGGCGTTCTCCACCGATGTCGTGGATCGCGCCAGCGAGGCGTTCTTCGCGATCATCGCCGCGCAGCACGCTGCTGGCTCGTCGGCCGGCGACCACTTCGGCCAGCCGGGCGCCAACGACCGCATCTGGAACGCCGCGCAGAAACTGGCACTGCACGCACCGCAGGTGTTCGCCGACTACTACGCCAACGATGCCCTCGCCATCGTCAGCCAAGCCTGGTTGGGGCCGCGCTACCAGGTCACTTCGCAGGTCAACGTCGTCAATCCCGGTGGTAAGCAACAGGTTCCCCACCGCGACTATCACCTTGGTTTTGTGCCCTACGAGCACCTCGCCGAATATCCGGCGCATCTGCACCGCGCCTCACCGGCGCTGACGCTGCAGGGCGCGGTGGCCCACTGCGACATGCCGGTCGAGAGCGGCCCGACCATGCTGCTGCCTCACTCGCAGAAGTTCGACGGCGGGTACATCGCGTTCAACCGGCGCGAGTTCGTCGACTTCTTCGCGCAGCACTACGTTCAGCTGGCCCTGCAAAAGGGCGACGCCGTGTTCTTCAACCCCGCGCTGTATCACGGTGCGGGCTCGAATATCTCGGACGACATCCGCCGGATCGCCAACCTGCTTCAGGTTTCCTCGCCGTTCGGCCGGGCGATGGAGGCATTGGACCGGACCGCAATGGTCCGTGCGATCTATCCGGCGCTACGGGCCATGAAGGCCGCCGGCCGCCCGGAGCGGGACCTGGTCAATGTCGTGGTGGCGACGGCCGAGGGCTACGCCTTCCCCACCAACCTCGACAGCGATCAGCCGATCGGCAGCCTGGCGCCGCCGAGCCAGGTCGACATGGTGCTGGCGGCGCTGGCCGACGGGCTCAGCCCGCAAGAACTCGATGTCGCACTTCGCGACCGCGACGATCGGAGAATCCCATGACCACGCTCGGCGTAATCGGATTGGGCCGCATCGGCGCCTTCCACACCGACACCCTGTCGGGTCTCGACGGCATCGACGGCCTTGTCGTCACCGACGAGCGGCCCGATGTCGTCGCCGCGGTCGCCGCGAAACACGGTGCGAAACCGGTTGATTCGGTCGAAGCGTTGTTGGCGTCCGGTGTGGACGGCGTCGTCGTGGCGGCAGCCACACCCGCGCATGCGGAGTTGACGCTGGCCGCTGTCGAACGCGGGCTGCCCACGTTCTGCGAAAAGCCGATCGCGGCGACAGCCGCCGAAAGCGCGAGGGTGGCCGACGTGATCGCACGCTCCGGTGTGCCGGTACAGGTTGGCTACCAGCGTCGGTTCGACGCCGCGTTTGCCGCCGCTAAACACGCGGTCGACGACGGTTCGCTCGGTCCGCTGCACACCGTGCGCAGCACGACGATGGATCCGGCGCCACCGCCGATGGAGTACATCGCGGGTTCGGGAGGCATCTTCCGCGACTGCGCGGTTCACGATTTCGACGTGATCCGCTGGATCACCGGGCAGCAGGCGGTCGAGGTGTATGCGACCGGCAGCGTCCAGGGTGACCCGCGGTTCGCCGAGTACGGCGACGTCGACACCGCTGCCGTTCTGGTGACCTTTGCCCAGGGCACCCTCGGTGTGGTGTCGGCGGCCCGCTACAACGGCCGCGGGTATGACTGCCGGTTGGAGGTGCACGGGTTCCACGACACGGTCGTCGCCGGATGGGATCAGGGTGCGCCGGTGCGAAATGTCGACCCCGCCAACGAGTTTCCGGCTGGCCCGGCGCACCACTTCTTCATGGACCGGTTCACCGGCGCGTTCCGCGCCGAACTCGCCGCATTCGTCGATGTGGTCAACGGGGCCGCCGCGCCGGCGTGCACCGTGCCCGACGCGGTTGAGGTGGCCTGGCTGGCGGAGGCGGCGACCCAGTCATTGCAACGCGGCGTCCCTGTCCGGATCGACGATGTGAGGTTGCGATGAAAATCGCTGGCGCGCCGATCTCTTGGGGTGTGTGCGAGGTGCCCGGGTGGGGTTACCAGCTCACACCGGATCGCGTGCTCGCCGAGATGCGGGACGTCGGGTTGGCCGCGACGGAACTGGGACCGGTGGGTTTCCTGCCGTCGGATCCCGGCAAGCTGAACGCGTTGCTCGACTCTTCCGGGCTGAGCTGCGTCGGCACGTTCGCGCCGGTGCTGCTGCACGACGCCGACCGCGATCCGGTACCCGACATCGTCGGTCCGCTCGACAGATTGCTGGCCTGCAGGGCAACGGTTCTGGTGCTCGCGGCCGCCACGGGCGTCGACGGATACGACTCTCGTCCAACGCTGGACGACGGGCAATGGGCCACCCTGTTGGCCAACCTGGACCGGCTGGCCGAGACCGCGGCGGACCGCGGCGTGCTCGCGGTCCTGCACCCGCATGTCGGCACGATGGTGGAAACCCGCGACGACGTCGAGCGGGTGCTGAACGGCTCGACGATCCGGCTGTGCCTCGACACCGGCCACCTGTTGATCGGCGGAACCGACCCCCTGCGGCTGGCGCGCGAGGTGCCGGACCGCATCGCACATGCCCACCTCAAGGACGTGAACGCGACGCTGGCCGCCGCGGTGCAGGGCGGTGTCCTGACCTACACCGAGGCGGTCCGCGAGGGCATGTATGTGCCTCTGGGGTCGGGCGACGTCGATATCGCCGGCATCGTCACCGCGTTGCGGGGCAACGGATTTGACGGCTGGTTCGTCATGGAGCAGGACACCATTCTCGACGGTGAGCCCGTTGACGAGGGCCCTGTGCGCGACGTCCGGACGAGCGTAGCGTATATGGCCGGCGTGTCGCCTTCGGTCCCGGTATGAGCTTGCGGATCGGCGTGCTCGGCGCGTCCCGCATCGCCGAACTGGCCGTTGTCGAGCCGGCACATGAACTGGGGCACCGGCTCGTGGCGGTCGCGGCGCGCGACGAGCGGCGCGCCGAGGCGTTCGCCGAAAAGCATGGCGTGGAGCGCGTTTTGACCTCCTACGACGACGTCATCAACGATCCCGAAGTCGACGCCGTCTACAACCCGCTCGCCAATGCGCTGCATGCGCCATGGAATCTGGCGGCGATCGCGGCGGGCAAGCCGGTGCTGACCGAGAAGCCCTTCGCCCGTGACCGCGCAGAGGCGCAGAAGGTCGCACAGGCCGCCGAGGCCGCGGGGATCACCGTGCTGGAGGGCTTTCACTACCTGTTCCATCCGGTCACTCGCCGCGCGTTCGAGCTGGCCGGTGACGGCACGCTAGGCAGGCTTGTCCATGTCGAGGTGCGCATGGCGATGCCCGCCCCAGAGGACGACGACCCGCGATGGTCGCTCGAGCTGGCCGGCGGCGCGATGATGGACCTGGGCTGCTACGGCCTGCACGTGATGCGCCGGTTGGGCCATCCGTCGATCGTCCGTGCGCATGCCGAGCAGCGCAGCGCGGGTGTCGACGCATGGTGCGACGTCGAGCTCGCGTTTCCCGGCGGCGCGACCGGACTGAGCGCCAACTCGATGGTCGCCGACGACGACGCATTCACTCTTCGCATCGTCGGCTCACGCGGAGATGTGTTGGTGCACAACTTCATCAAGCCCCACGACGACGATCGGCTGACTCTGCGCACACCGACGGGCACCACGGTGGAGCGGCTCGGCACCCGGCCGTCGTACACCTACCAACTCGAGGCATTCGCCGCGCACGTGCTGCACGGCGCACCTCTGCCGATCGACGTCTCGGACGCGGTGGAGAACATGGCCTACGTCGACGCGGCATACCGCGCGGCGGGCATGACCCCGCGCTGACTCGCGCTATTGGCCCCCGCGGCGCGGGAGGAACGGCTCACGGGTGGGTTCGACGGTGACCGTCTGCGTCTGGGTCACGGTGCTTGTGTTGGGCGGCACGGTGGTGGCCGGCGTGGCGGTATCGGTCGGCGGTGCGGTCGTGACGGTCGGCGTGTCCGTAGCCGGCGGCGCACCCGTGTCCGTTGCCGGCGGCGCACCCGTGTCGGTTGCTGCAGGCGGTGCGACCGTGTCGGTGGCCTGCGGCGCGGTCTGGGTGACGACGGTGGTGCCGCCGCCGCTGTGCGGACGGTGGGTGGGCGACGCAGAGGCGCCCGTCGATGCCGGCGCTGCCGGCGGGCTAGATGTCGTGGTAACGGACGTGGCCGCCGGGCCGGAGGTCAGCTTCACCGCAGCGACCGCTAGCCCAGCCACAACGAGTACGGCCAGTGCGCCTGCCCCAACGAGCGCGGGAGCACGGCGATACCACGGTGTCTCGGGAGGTGGCGGCGGCGGCGGTGCCGCAGCGTATGGGTCGTCATATCCGCCCGGCGACTGGTAGCTGGCCGCGCGCGTCGGCTCGAAATAGTAATCGGAGTTCTCCGGCACGGGCGCACACAGTAACCGCGCAAACTGTCAGTTGGCCGTCAAGTAGCGCAAGGCTTTCTGGTCAGCGCGGCCGCCGCGACCCCCGGATCATTCCTCCGGGACGCGTCGCCGCACGTTCGTGCCACCGCAACCGGAGCATCAGCAGATTACGATGAGCGCGCCACCCCACCGACAACGGGTCACGCCACACCGGCGTGTGCGCCGTCGATTCGCGATCCATGTCCATGGCTTCCA
This sequence comes from Mycobacterium sp., assembly GCA_036263935.1. Classification (GTDB taxonomy): domain Bacteria; phylum Actinomycetota; class Actinomycetes; order Mycobacteriales; family Mycobacteriaceae; genus Mycobacterium. The sequence goes on along the minus strand of DATARY010000110.1, from coordinate 6,417 downwards.
TTGTGCCGTCTCGACACAACGAACGCTGTGTTGGCACGCTGCGCGACGATGTCACCCCGGTGAATTGGAGCCGAATTGTGATCTGGGTTACACGCTCTTCCCCCGCAGTTCATGCGACAGCGCCTCCAGCTCGTCGCCGCCGGCCATCTCCTGCGTGAGGTGCTCAAGCGTGATGTCGTCATACGCGCAGTCAAGTTTCTGGCGTCCGCGGTTGAGCAGCACGAAGTGGTCGCCAACCATGTGTGCGTGATGCGGGTTGTGCGTGATGAACACCACGCCGAATCCCGCATCCTTGGCCGCGGTGATGTACTTCAGCACCACACCAGATTGCTTGACGCCCAGCGCGGCCGTCGGTTCGTCGAGGATCAACACGCGCGCGCCGAAGAACACCGCGCGCGCGATCGCTACGCACTGCCGCTGACCGCCCGACAGCGAGCCGATCGGGACATCGACGTCAGGCAGGTCGATGCCCATCTTCGACAACTCCGACAGCGTTGTGGCCCGCATCGCGTTGGCATCAAGCGACCACGGGAAGCCCTTCTTGCGGATCTCCTGGCCGAGGAAGAAGTTGCGCCACACCGGCATTAGCGGAACGACGGCCAGGTTCTGGTACACCGTCGCAATGCCTTTGGCCAGCGCGTCCTTGGGAGAGCTGAACGTCGTCGTCTCGCCATCGACCAGAAGCTCACCGTCGGTCTGCGGATGGTATCCGGCGATGATCTTGATGAGCGTCGACTTGCCGGCACCGTTGTCACCGAGGATCCCGGTTACTTCGCCGGCGTGCACTCGCAGCGAAATATCCTTCAGCGCAGTGATATTCCCGTAGTTCTTGCCGATGTTGCGCATCTCGACCAGCGGCACCTTGCCCCCGGATGGCGCGTCGTGGACTGGACGGTCGACTGTTGCGGTCACAGCGTCACCTCTTCGCGGCGTAGTTACGGAAAGCGTTGTTGGCGATCACCGCGAACAGCAGCATCACGCCCATGAAGAATTTGAACCAGTCGGGGTTCCAACCCGCGTACACGATGCCCTGTTGCACCATGCCGAATATGAATGCGCCGATCGCCGCGCCGATCGCGGTGCCGTATCCGCCGGTCAGCAGGCAACCACCGATCACGGCCGCGATGATGTAGATGAACTCGTTGCCAACCCCCTGACCGGACTGCACGGTGTTGAACGAAAACAGAAGATGCATGCCGACGAACCAAGCCGAGAATCCGACGAACATGAACAAGCCGATCTTCACCTTGGTCACCGGCACGCCGACGGCGCGCGCGCTTTCCTGGTCTCCACCGACCGCGAATATCCAGTTGCCCACGCGGGTCTTGAACAGCACGTAGGTGGCGACAGCGGTGAAAAGCAGCCACCACAACACGGTGATGCGCACCGACACGCCGAACACCGTCAACGTCGATGCGAACACCGCACGCGCCGAATCCCAACCTTGCATGTCGGACACACTGGGGGTGGCGACCTGCCCCGAAACCAGTTTCGTCACCGCGAGATTGATGCCGGTCAGCATCAACAGCGTGCCCAGCGTGATCAAGAAACTCGGGATCTTGGTCTTCATCACGAGATACCCGTTGAAGAACCCGATCGCCAAGGCCAGGATCAAACTCAGCACCGCGCCGGTCCACAGGTTGAGGTGGAAGTTGTAGGCCAGCATCGAAGCGGCGAGCGAACTTGTGGTGACCGCGACGCCTGATGACAGGTCGAACTCGCCGCCGATCATCAACAGCGCCACCGCGCACGCCATGATCCCGATCGTCGAGCTGGCATAAAGAACGGTGGCCAGCGCCTCGGGACTTCGGAACGGTACCGCGACGATCATGAAGAAGATGAGGATAGCGATCGCGCCGATCAGTGCACCCATCTCCGGGCGAATCAGCAACCGCTGGAGGCGGTTACGTTCCTTGACACGTTCATCGTGAACGACCTTGCGACCCGCGAGATCCAGATCAGTTTGGGTAGACATCGCTTCTCTTTTCAGGTTGTTCGACCGGCTAGCGGGTTCCGGACTTCGCTAGTTCGGCTACGGCGTCGATGTTGGTGCTATCGATGAATGACGGGCCCGTGAGCGTGGGCTGGCCGCCGCCAATCAGATTCTTGTTATTGACGAAAAGCCACAACGCATCGATGGCAAGGTAGCCCTGCAGGAATGGCTGCTGGTCCACCGCCCACTGCACGTCACCTTTCTTGATGGAGTCAACGAGCGCGGCATTGGTGTCAAATGTGACGACCTTCGCCGAACTACCAGCGTTGCCAACAGATTGCACTGCCGTCAGCGCGATCGGGGCCCCGAGGGCAACGACACGGTCGATCGACCGGTCCTGCTGTAGCTTCGCAGTGATCGTCGATTCCACCGAGGGCATGTCCTTGCTGTTGACATTCAGCAGCTCGGTCTGTCCCTTGAATCCCTGGGTGACGCCCGCGCATCGCGACTCGAGCGCGACCTGCCCCTGTTCCTGGATGACGCAGAGGATCTTCTTGGCGCCGTCCTTGGTCAATCGCTCACCCGCTGCGACGCCGGCCAACTTCTCGTCCTGGCCGAAGTACTCCTGGGCGCCCAACTGCTTGTAGTTGTCGAAACCCGAATTGAACGCCACCACAGGGATGCCCGCGGCCTCGGCGGCCTTGACCGCCGGCGCCATCGCATCCGGCTTTGCCAACGTCACCGCGATGCCCTTGACCCCGCTGTCGATCGCGCTCTGCACCAGGTTGGCCTGGTTGGGCGCCTCGGGGTCATTCGAGTAGCGCAATTCGATGTTGTCCTTATCGGCTGCTGCTTGCGCGCCTTTACGGATGAGATCCCAGAAGGAGTCGCCGGGGACTTCATGCGTGATCATGGCGACGGTGATTCGCGGGGTGTTCGCCTTTCCGGCGCCCATCCCGCCGCCGGACTCGCGGGGCTTACCTCCGGTGGTTGAACACGCTGCGATCCCGACCACGAGCACGCTCGCCCCGGCAACCGCCGCGAGCCGGCTAAACCTCATTGTTTGTTTCTCCTTGCGATCGAGTGCCGCGTGACACGCCTCAAGGGTCGATGTAATACGGCTCACAGCTGAAAGTCAATACTTTGTTCGGACATTAGGACTGCAGGTCAAATGTTAGGGTGCGTCCAAGCTGGTCAGAGCGAGGAAGGTGACAAAGCCATGGGCGACGTCGAGCTTGCGGTGTGTTCCGAGATGGTCTTCACGGACCTGCCGATCATCGACCGGGTGCGGCGCATCGACGACATGGGATTCGCAGTGGAGATCTGGAGCTGGCAGGACAAGGACCTGCCAGCGCTGGCCGATACCGGGGCCAGGTTCTCCTCGATGACGGGCTATCTGCATGGCGACTTGGTCGACCCCGACACCGCCGACGACGTGGTACGGACGGCCGCGCTGTCCATCAAAGCCGCTGAAACACTTGGGGTTCCGCGGCTCAACCTGCACACTGCGGAGCTGGTGGACGGCAAGGCGGCCCGCCCTCGGTTCCGGGCCACCGGCGAGATGTGGGCGACCGCGCTGCGCGCGCTGGAACGCATCGGCGAGCTGGGCGCGACGTCCGGCGTGACGTTCTGCCTCGAGAACCTCAACACGATTGTCGACCACCCCGGGGTCCCCCTCGCCCGCGCCAAGGACACGCTGGCATTGGTGGAAGGAGTCGGCCATCCCAACGTGAAGATGATGCTCGATCTGTACCACGCGCAGATCGGCGAGGGGAACCTCATCGAGTTGATCCGGCGCTGCGGCGACGCGATCGGCGAGATCCAGGTCGCCGACGTGCCGGGCCGGTGCGAACCCGGGTCCGGCGAGATCAGCTACCCGGCGGTCGCCCGTGCGCTGGAGGATATGGGCTACGCGGGCACCATCGGGCTCGAGGCGTGGGCGTCGGGCAACAGCGCGGCGGCGCTGGCGGCGTTCCGCGCCGCGTTCGCGACATAGCATCGGGTGTGTGTTCGATCAGCCGTTGGGGCGGCGGACGCTACTGCGTGGTGCCGGGGTGCTCGGTGCGGCGTCGGTAGGTCTGTGGTCGGCGGGATGCGGTGACGACGACGCCGACGCGCTGACGTTCTTCTTCCAGGCCAACCCCGAAGAGGCGGACGCCAGGCTGCGCATCGTCGAGGAGTTCCAGCGCACGCATCCCGGCATCCGGGTGCGCACGGTGTTGTCCGGGCCGGATCCCCTGCAGCAGATGTCGACATTCTGCGCGGGCGGCAGGTGTCCCGACGTGTTGATGGCGTGGGAGCTGACCTATGCCGGGCTGGCCGAGCGCGGGGTGCTGGCCGACCTCAACACGATGCTGGCAGGAGACCCCGGCTTCGCCGCGCAGCTGAAGGCCGGCGGCGTCCGCGAGTTGTACGACACGTTCGCATTCGGCGGCGGCCAGTACGCGCTCCCCGAGCAGTGGTCAGGAAACTTCTTGTTCTACAACAAGGCACTGTTTGCCGAAGCCGGCCTGCCGCCCCCGCCGGCCCGCTGGGAACAGCCGTGGGGTTTCACCGAGTTTCTCACCACGGCCGCGGCTTTGACCAGGCGCGACGGCTCCGGCAAGGTCACCCAGTGGGGCTTTGTCGACACCTGGGTCCCCTACTACTCTGCCGGGCTGTTCGGGATGAACAACGGCACCCCGTGGTGCCGCCCGCGGACGAACCCGGACCACCTGAACTTCGACGACGATGCGTTCATCGACGGTGTGCAGTTCTACGCAGACCTGGCCGGCAAGCACCGGGTCGCGCCCAAGGCCGCCGACGTGCAATCGATATCCACGATGGACCTGTTCTCGTCCGGCAAGGCGGCCATGGCGCTGGGCGGGCACTGGCGCTACCAGACGTTTTCGCGCGCCGACGGCCTTGACTTCGACATCACCGTGCTGCCGGCGGGACCGAAGGCCCACGGCGCCAACTCCAATATCGGCACCACCGGGCTTGCCATCGCCGCGAGCAGCGCCCGCAAGCAACAGGCATGGGAGTTCGTGAAATTCGCGACCGGTCCGGTCGGTCAGGCGATGATCGGCGAATCGGGCCTGTTCGTGCCCGTGCTGACATCCGCGACCCAGTCAGCTGGATTCGCCCGCGCTCACAGCAGGATTAGCAACCTCGCCGTGCTCACCGCCGGGCCCACACATTCGGGCTATCTACCGGTCACCCCGGCGTGGCAGAAGATCGACGCGCTCATGGACCGCGATATCGGGCCCGTGCTACGGGGCAGCCGACCCGCAACTGCTTTGAAGACCGGGCTGTCCCGCGCTGTCGACCAGGTGCTGCGTAGCCCATGACCTCGATCGAGAACGGGCCAAGGCCCACCCGGCGACGCGCACGGGCCGGGCGGGCGTTCGTCGCACCGAACCTGGCGGCGGTCGCGGTGTTCATGCTGTTTCCGCTCGGATTCTCGCTGTACATGAGCTTTCAGACGTGGGACCTGTTCACCCCGGCGAGGTTCGTCGGGCTGGCGAACTTCCGCCACCTGTTCACCGACGATCCACTCTTCGCGATCGCGCTGCGCAACACCGCCGTCTACACCATCGGCACGCTGGTGCCGACGGTGCTCATCAGCCTGGTCGTCGCCGCCCTGCTGAACCGCAAACTCAAGGGAATCAGCGTTTTCCGCGCGGTCGTCTTCGTTCCCCTCGCGGTGTCGTCGGTCGTGACGGCGGTGATGTGGCAGTTCGTGTTCAACACCGACGACGGACTGCTCAACACCATGCTCGGCTGGGTCGGGATCGGCCCGGTCCGGTGGCTGCTCGAACCGGGGTGGGCCATGGTGTCGCTGTGCATGGTTAGCGTCTGGAAGAGCGTGCCCTTCGCGACCGTCGTATTGCTGGCCGCGATGCAGGGCGTGCCGCACACGCTCTACGAGGCGGCCAGGATCGACGGCGCCTCGGCGACGCGGCAGTTCGTCTCGATCACCGTGCCGCTGATCCGCGGGGCGCTGACGTTCGTGGTGGTCATCTCGATCATCAACGCCTTCCAGGCCTTCGACCAGGTCTACGTGCTCACCGGCGGACACGGCGGACCCGAGACGGGAACGTATGTGCTGGGCATCATGCTGTTCCAGAACGCATTTGCGTTCCTGAACTTCGGCTACGCGTCGGCCCTTGCATGGGTGATGTTCGCGATCCTGTTCGGGCTGACGCTGCTGCAGCTGCGGCTCACGCGGCGGGGCTCGCCGGAGGGCAGGAGCGGAGCGACCCGGGAATGGGCACCGGAGGGCAGGAGCGGAGCGACCCGGGAATGGGCACCGGAGTTGTGATGTCGTCGTTGACCCAGGGCGTCATCAGGCGCAGCATCATGCGTGGCGTTGCACTATATGCCGCGCTGATCGCGGTGGCATGGTGTGCGCTGTTTCCGATTCTGTGGGCGCTGTCGGGATCGTTGAAGAAGGAGTCGGAGGTCGCTACGCCGACCCTGGTGCCGTCGCATCCGCAATGGTC
>DATARY010000122.1:0-28894 GCA_036263935.1 Mycobacterium sp. | reverse complement strand
CTGTCCGGTTAGACACGGGGCGGCGGCGTGGCAAATCTCACGGCGCTGCGGGCATGCAGGGCGGCTACCGTGGTGTCTGTATCTGTGCACGTGTAGCCCCTCGAGGAGCCCAAAATGAGCCATCCCGGAGCCACTGCCACTAACCGGCACAAGGTTGTCATCGTCGGGTCGGGATTTGGTGGCTTGACCGCGGCGAAGGCCCTCAACCGAACCGACGTCGACATCAAGCTGATCGCCAAGACCACCCATCACCTGTTCCAGCCGCTGCTGTACCAGGTCGCGACCGGCATCATCTCCTCGGGTGAGATCGCGCCGCCCACGCGAATCATCCTGCGCAAGCAGAAGAACGTTCAGGTGCTGCTCGGCGAGGTGACCCATATAAACCTGGCGGATCAGACCGTGAAGTCGGAGTTGCTCGGCCATACCTACGTCACCCCGTACGACACCTTGATCATCGCTGCGGGCGCCGGCCAGTCGTACTTCGGCAACGACCATTTCGCCGAATGGGCACCCGGCATGAAGTCGGTCGACGACGCGCTGGAACTGCGCGGCCGCATCCTGGGGGCGTTCGAGCAGGCCGAGAGGTCCAATGATCCCGCACGCCGCGAGAAGCTGCTGACGTTCACGGTCGTGGGCGCCGGGCCGACCGGTGTCGAGATGGCCGGGCAGATCGCCGAGCTCGCCGACCACACCCTCAAGGGTGCGTTCCGCCATATCGATTCGACCAGGGCGCGGGTGATCCTCCTGGACGCGGCGCCCGCGGTGCTGCCGCCGATGGGTGAGAAGCTCGGCAAAAAGGCACAGGCGCGGCTGGAGAAATTGGGCGTCGAGATTCAGCTCGGTGCGATGGTCACCGACGTCGACCGCAACGGGATCACGGTCAAGGACTCCGACGGCACCATCCGGCGGATCGAGTCCGCCACCAAGGTGTGGTCGGCCGGCGTGTCGGCCAGCCGGCTCGGCCGCGACCTCGCCGATCAGTCCGATGTGGAACTCGACCGCGCCGGCCGGGTCCAGGTGCTGTCCGACCTGTCGATTCCCGGTCACCCGAACGTGTTCGTCGTGGGTGATATGGCGGCGGTCGAAGGTGTGCCCGGCATGGCGCAGGGGGCGATCCAGGGCGCCAAGCACGTGGCGAAGGCGATCAAGGCGGAGCTCAAGGGCGCCGATCCCGCGGCGCGCGAACCGTTCCATTACTTCGACAAGGGGTCGATGGCCACGGTGTCACGGTTCTCCGCCGTCGCCAAGATCGGTCCGCTGGAGTTCGGCGGGTTCATCGCCTGGCTGGCGTGGCTGGTGCTGCACCTGGTCTACCTGGTCGGATTCAAGACCAAGATCACCACGCTGCTGTCCTGGACGGTGACCTTCCTGTCCACCGCGCGCGGGAACCTCACCATCACCGAGCAGCAGGCCTACGGCCGCACCAGGATGGAGGAACTGTAGGAGATCGCGGCGTCGGTGCAGGAAACCGAAAGAGCGGCCAGCTAGAGCTGGTGAGCCAGCTAGAGCTGGTGAGCCTCGAACCCCCGGCTGATTGCCGGCACCACGGCGGGTGCTGAATGAATGCAATCAATGGTGTTGTGCCACAGGCGAAGCCAGGCATGAGCCCAGAAAGACGACGCCGCGACGAGAATGTCCCCGGCGGCGAACAGCAAACCAACACGTCCCGAGCGACAGGTTAATTTGTTCGTCACACGCAGACATATCGCAGAAACACATGCGATCTAACGTCCCGATTCGATACCAGCACGGTGTCTGGCGTGCCGCTTGACTATCGACGCTCATCGGGCGATGAGCCTTGCTGAGCCCGGGGAAGGCTTTCCATGCGACTACCGAGACGCTCCTCGTTGAAACGATCGGCCCGTGCTGCGGGAAGCGTCGCCGGCGCACTCACATTGTTGTCCGGGTTGCTGTCCGGCTGCGGAAGCAAGGCCACCGAATCGGATTCGGCAAACGCAACATCATGCGTGGACACCTCCGGTTCGACGATCAAGGTCGGAGCGCTGAACTCGTTGTCGGGCACGATGGCGATCTCCGAAGTCACCGTGCGCCACGCGATCGACCTGGCTGTCGAGCAGATCAACGCCGGGGGTGGCGTCATGGGCAAGCAGATCCAGCTCGTCGGCGAGGACGGCGCTTCGGAGCCGACCATCTTCGCCGAAAAGGCGCAGAAGCTGATCAGCAGCGACTGTGTGGCAGCGGTATTCGGCGGATGGACCTCATCGAGCCGCAAGGCGATGCTGCCGGTCTTCGAAGGCGCCAACTCGCTGCTGTACTACCCGGTCCAGTACGAGGGCCTGGAGTCGTCGAAGAACATCTTCTACACCGGCGCCACCACCAACCAGCAGATCGTGCCCGCGCTGGACTACCTCAAGGAGAAGGGCATCAAGTCGCTGTATCTGGTCGGCAGCGACTACGTCTTCCCGCAGACCGCGAACCGGATCATCAAGGCATACGCCGCCGCCAACGGCGTTGAGATCAAGGGTGAGGACTACACGCCACTCGGATCGACGGACTTCTCCACCATCGTCAACAAGGTCCGCGGCTCAAACGCGGGTGCGGTGTTCAACACCCTCAACGGCGACTCAAATGTGGCGTTCTTCAAGGAGTACACCAACGCCGGTCTGACAGCCGACAAGATGCCGGTGGTTTCGGTGTCGATCGCCGAGGAAGAGGTCGGGGGCATCGGAGCGAAGAACATCGAGGGTCAGCTGACCGCCTGGAACTACTACCAGACCGTCGACAACCCGGTGAACAAGGCGTTCGTCAAGGCATATAAGGACAAGTACGGCGCGGACAAGCCGACGTCGGACCCGATGGAAGCCGCCTACGTGTCGGTCTACCTGTGGAAGAACACCGTGGAGAAGGCGAAGTCGTTCGGCGTCAAGGCGATTCAGGACAACGCCGGCGGTGTCACCTTCGACGCGCCGGAGGGCCTGGTCACCGTCGACGGCGGGAACCACCACATCACCAAGACCGCGCGCATCGGCGAAATCCACCCCGACGGGCTCATCTACACAATCTGGCAATCGCCCGGCCCAATCCAGCCGGACCCGTACCTCAAGACGTACCCGTGGGCCGCGGGGCTCTCCAGCTGAGCCGGGCATGGCTGTCCTGATCGGCCAACTGGCAACGGGATTGAGCCTCGGTTCGATCCTGTTGCTGGCCGCGCTCGGCCTGTCGCTGACCTTCGGTCAGATGGGTGTCATCAATATGGCGCACGGCGAGTTCATCATGGCGGGCTGTTACACCGCATACGTGGTGCAGCAGATCATCTCCAGCACCGGTGTGTCCCTGCTGATCTCGTTGGCCGTCGGATTCCTGGCCGGTGGGGCGATGGGCGCGCTGCTGGAGGTCACACTGATCCAGCGGATGTACGACCGCCCGTTGGATACTTTGCTTGTCACGTTCGGCGTCGGCCTGATCCTGCAACAGGTTGCCCGTGACATCTTCGGCGCCCCGGCGGTCAATGTCGTGGCGCCGGCATGGTTGTCCGGCGGCGTCGAGGTCCTGGGCGCCGTCGTGCCGAGGACCCGCATCTTCATCCTGGTGCTGGCCGTGGTCTGCGTCGCCGCGCTTGCCACGGTGCTGAAGGTCAGCCCGATGGGGCGGCGGATCCGGGCCGTGGTCCAGAACCGCGACCTGGCGGAGACCAGCGGCATATCGTCGCGAAAGACCGACATCACAACATTTTTCATCGGCTCGGGTCTGGCCGCGGTCGCGGGTGTGGCACTGACGCTGATCGGCTCGACCAGTCCAACCATCGGACAGAGCTACCTGATCGACGCATTCCTTGTGGTGGTCGTCGGCGGCCTCGGCCAGATCAGGGGCACCGTCATCGCGGCGTTCGCGCTGGGCTTCCTGAACTCGTTCATCGAGTTCAATACCACCGCATCGCTGGCCAAGGTGATCGTGTTCGTGATCATCGTGATCTTCCTGCAGGTCCGGCCGCAGGGTCTGTTCACCGTTCGGACAAGGAGTCTCGTTTGACTACCTTTCTCGGTCGCTGGCAGACGTGGGCCGGATTCGGCGTCGCGGCGGTGCTGCTGTTCGCGGTGGCGCCAATGGTGCTTTCGGATTTCCGGCTGAGCCTGCTCGGGAAGTTCCTGTGCTTCGCCATCGTGGCCGTCGGCATCGGTTTGGCGTGGGGTCGCGGCGGCATGCTGGTGCTGGGCCAGGGGGTGTTCTTCGGTCTCGGCGGCTACATGATGGGCATGCACCTCAAGATCGCCGATGCGCAGCTGCGCGGGACCAGCGTGCCGGACTTCATGCAGATCGCCGGGGTGCGCGAATTGCCCTCGTATTGGGAGCCGTTCGCCTCCCCCGCCTTCACGCTGCTCGCCATCGTGCTGGTGCCAACGGCGATCGCCGCCGCTCTGGGACTGGGGGTGTTCAAGCGTCGCGTCAAGGGCGCCTACTTCGCGATCCTGTCGCAGGCGCTGGCGGCGGCGCTGGCCATCCTGTTGGTGGGGCAGACAAGTCTTGGTGGCAGCAATGGGCTGACCAACTTCCGCACCTTCTTCGGGTTCGCCCTAAGGGACCCGGCGAACAAGAGAATGTTGTACTTCATCGCCGCCGCCACCCTGCTTATCGTGGTGGCGGTGGTGCGCCAGCTCATGCACAGCCGCTACGGCGAGCTGCTCATCGCGGTGCGCGACGGCGAGGAACGCGTCCGGTTCCTCGGCTACGACCCGGCCAATATCAAGGTGGTCGCCTATACCGTCGCCGCGTTCGTCGCAAGTATCGCCGGTGCCCTGTTCGCACCGATCGTCGGGTTCATGGCTCCCTCACAGGTCGGCATCCTGCCCTCGATCGTCTTCCTGATCGGCGTCGCGATCGGCGGGCGCACCACACTGCTCGGACCGGTACTCGGCGCGATCGGTGTTGCGTGGGCGCAAACCCTTTTCTCCGAACGCTTTCCGTCGGAGTGGACCTACGCCCAAGGCCTGCTGTTCATCGTCGTCGTCGGCTTCTTCCCCGCCGGACTGGCCGGATTGGGTGTGTTGTTCAAGCGGTGGCGCGGTCGCAGGCCCGAACCGCCATCCGGGGCCGAGCCGGCAATCGCGCACGACCCCGAGAAGGTGGGGGCGTCGAAATGACGAGCTCGGAGGCCACCAGCGCCGAGGTGGAACCGGTCGCCGGCGGCAACGTCGGCATGGGCACCGAGTACCTCGAAGTGCACGGGCTCACCGTCGATTTCGACGGGTTCAAGGCGGTCAGCGACGTCGACTTGACGCTGTTCCAGGGTGACCTGCGATTCCTGATCGGGCCGAACGGCGCAGGCAAGACCACCGTCATCGACGCGATCACCGGGCTGGTGAATGCCAGTGGCTCGGTCAACAAGTCGGGCGTGGAGCTGCTCGGCAAGAAGGTGCATCAGATCGCCAGGCAAGGCGTCGGCCGCACGTTCCAGACCGCCAGCGTCTTCGAGCAACTGACCGTCCTGCAGAACCTCGATATCGCCGCGGGCGCGGGCCGCTCGCCGTGGACGCTGCTGCGCAGGCGCCGCGGTGTGCTGCCATCGATCGAGGAAGCCCTCGACACCATCGGGCTTAGCGGGCTGGCCGGCAAGCCCGCGGGTTTGTTGGCCCACGGCCAGAAACAGTGGCTGGAGATCGGCATGCTCTTGGTGCAGAACGCCGACGTGCTGCTGCTGGACGAGCCGGTCGCCGGGATGAGCCACGAGGAGCGGGAGGAGACCGGAAACCTGTTGCGCCGCATCGGCGGTGAGCGCACCGTCGTCGTCGTCGAACACGACATGGATTTCATGCGCGCGTTCGCCACCTCGGTGACCGTGCTGGCCCGCGGGCAGGTGATCGCGGAAGGATCGGTGGCGCAGGTGCAGGCCAACCCGAAGGTGCAGGAGGTCTACCTGGGCACCGCGGCCGCCGGCGCGGAGGGGATTCCGGACGAGCTCATCGAGGAGAGCTCCTGATGCTCCAGCTTGTCGACGTCCACACCGGCTACGGCCGCTCCGAGGTCATCCATGGAGTCAGCCTCGAGGTGCCATCCGACGGGGTGGCGGCGGTGATGGGCCACAACGGTGCCGGCAAGACCACGCTGTTGCGGGCGGCCGTTGGCCTGCTGAAATGCAATGAGGGGCAGGTGTTGTTCAACGGAGAGGACATCACCAAGCTGCGGCCAAGCGCCCGCGTCGCGCGCGGTTTGGCCTATGTGCCTCAGGGCCAGCAGTCGTTCGGCCAGCTCACGACGGGAGAGAACCTCCAGGTCGTCGCCGACGGACGCAAGAACGGCAAGCAGCTGATCGACGAGCAGCTCGATCTGTTTCCCGCCTTGAAGGAGCTGTTGGCGCGGCGGGCCGGCCTGCTGTCGGGCGGACAACGCCAGCAGCTGGCGATCGCCCGCGCGCTGATCACGTCGCCGAAATGCCTGATCCTCGACGAGCCGACCGAGGGTATCCAGCCATCGGTGGTGGCCGAGATCGAGGCCGCGATCACCGACTTGACCGAGCGCGGCGACTTGGGCGTCCTGCTCGTCGAGCAACACATCGGCTTTGCGCTCGAGTCGTCGCGGCGCTACTACATCCTGGAGTCCGGCCGCGTCACCTCGACTGGCGCCGGTGGCTCGGCGTCGGAAGCCGATGTCCGCGCCGCGATGGCCATCTGACGATCGGTAGCCGCCGCATTAGAGCCGGGCACCCTGCCACGAAGACAGGCAGCCGCCGCCCGCCAGGGCCAGCGAGACGCCGGCTGTCTCCACATCGCCGTCGGGGTAATGCAACTCGCTGATGCTTGCCAGCGCCACCGTGAGCTCGTCGTCGGTCACGGATCCGTTGCCGAGCTCGACGCGGTGCCGCAGTAGCGGTAGGCCGTCGACGTCGGCATGCAGCGACCCGGACCAAAAGCCCTGTTGCTCACCCGATCTACCGATCTGAACTCGCTCGCGCAGCCGGATGCGACTCGATCCGGTCAGAACAATCTGCGTCGACACGATGTGCCGTGCGTTGGACGCTACGACGGTCGGCTGCGGGTCGATGTCGAGCTCGCCACCCACCTCGATGGCCCAAATAGCATGCGACTCGGGCGTGGCCGGGCCCGGCAACGTCACCGTCGCCGCCGCGGTACGCACTCGCAACCGTGCGCCCGGTTCGACGACGATGCGCACGTGCAGCGCATCGCCGCCCAGCGGGGTGGCCGCGGTCGAGACCAGATGCACGGTGTCGGGTTCGGTGCGACGTGCGGCGAGTCCGCCCGTGCACTCAATGCGCGGCCGCCGGTCGGGACACGCGACGATGAGGACGTCGGATCGCATCTATACCGGTATTCGAAGCTGTTCGCGAACCCACGCGAGCACCGCGGTGGCGGCGGGGTCCTCGGTCAACGAGATCAGCACCGTCGGGCGCTGGCCGCGGACCGCGGCGGCATCGCGACGCATGACGTTCAGGTTCGCCCCGACCAACGGGGCCAGATCGGTTTTGTTGACGACCAACAGATCCGAGTAGGTCACCCCGGGGCCGCCCTTGCGCGGAACCTTATCGCCGCCCGCCACGTCGACGACGAAGATCTGCGCGTCGACCAAACCCGACGAGAACGTGGCGGTGAGGTTGTCGCCGCCGGATTCGACCAGAATCAGGTCCAACCGATCGTTGCCCGCGATGAGGTCGTCGATGGCGTCGAGGTTGGCGGTGATGTCGTCGCGGATCGCGGTGTGCGGGCAGCCGCCGGTCTGGACCGCGGCGATGCGCTCGTCGGGCAGGACGGCATGCCGGCGCAGAAAATCGGCGTCCTCGGTGGTGTAGATGTCGTTGGTCAGCACCGCCAGCGACAGCTCGTCACGCAGTTGCCTGCACAACGCCGCCACCAGCGCGGTCTTGCCCGAGCCGACCGGCCCGCCCACGCCAATGCGCAACGGCTCCCCCTGTGCGCGGTGGCGTTTCGGCCGGTCGGTGTGACCGTGCGGCTGGCCGTCAACGAAATGCGGTGGCATGGCTGGCCTTTCAGGAGACGAAGAGAGGTCGCTCGCGTTGGCTGTGCCGCTGGGCCAGCACATCGAGCAGCGGATCGGACAGATCGGCCAGCTCCTTGCCGGCCTCGGCGGCGGTGCGGTCGCACAACGCCGACAGCTCGAACGTCAGCGCGGCGACATCGCCCGGGTCAAGGGCGAGCAGCCGCTGCGCGGCTGTCGCCGAACCGGTCATCGTCGTGTAGACCACCGACAGCGCGGTGTGTTCGGGATCTAGGCCGCTGGCCGTGCCCACCGTACCGGCCGCGACCGCGAGATGCGGGGTGGCGCCGAGCGTGTCCCATTCGGCCTCGGGCCACACCCGTCGCGCCAGCCGCAACAGGCCGCGGCCTTGCGCACGTGAGGCCTTACGCGCGGCGGGAGCCGGCGTGCGGGCGTCGGTTTCGCGATCTGCCTGCCGGACGGACAGGCTGCCCGTGCACACCGCGACGGCCACCGAAGCCGTCACAAGGCCGTTGGTGCGGATTCGGCGGCGCAGGAACGCCCGCAGCGTTGCGAGGTCACGGACAAGACCCTGCGCGATGGCCTCCTCAATGCCGCCGGAATGCACGTGGCCGCCGGTCGGCAACCGCGAGTCCGACAGCGCGAGCAGAGTCGCCAGCCCCGGCTGAGCCGGGAATTTCACCGGCCCCGGCTGAGCGGGGAATTTCACCGGCCCCGGCTGAGCCGGGAATTTCACACGAGTCGTCATCAGAACAGGAAATACCTTTGCGCCATGGGCAATTCGACGGCAGGTGCCTCCTGCCACACATCGCCGTCGATGCGCACAGTGAACGTGTCGGGGTCGACCTCGATGTGGGGAAGCGTGTCATTGCACGGCATGTCGGCCTTGCCGACCCCGCGGACGTCTCTGACGCAGACCAGGCGGCGATTGACAGCCAGCCGGTCGGCCAGCCGATCGTCGACGGCCTGCGGGGACACGAAGTGCACCGAGGTGGCCGCCGCCGCGGCGGGCGCGGCACCGAACATCGGTCGCGGAAGCACGGGCTGCGGGGTGGGAATCGACGCGTTCGCATCACCCATCGCCGCCCAGGCGATCATGCCGCCCTTGACTACTACGTGCGGGCGCACCCCGAAGAAGGCAGGTTCCCAGAGGACAAGGTCGGCCAGCTTGCCGACCTCCACCGAACCGATCTCGTCGTCGAGACCGTGCGCGATCGCCGGGCAGATGGTGTATTTCGCGACATAACGGCGAGCCCGGTTGTTGTCGGCGGGGCCGTCACCGGGCAGCGCGCCGCGCCTGCGCTTCATTTGGTGCGCGGTCTGCCAGGTGCGGATCACTACTTCGCCGATGCGGCCCATCGCCTGGGCGTCGCTGCCGATCATCGAGATGGCGCCGATGTCGTGCAGCAGATCCTCGGCGGCAATGGTCGATGGCCGGATCCGGCTCTCGGCGAACGCCAGATCCTCTGGAACGCTGGGATTGAGGTGGTGGCACACCATCAACATGTCGAGGTGCTCGTCGAGGGTGTTGACCGTGTGCGGACGGGTCGGATTGGTTGAGCTCGGCAACACATGTGGTTCGGCGGCAACGGTGATGATGTCGGGTGCGTGCCCACCGCCCGCGCCCTCGGTGTGGTAGGCGTGGATCGACCGCCCCGCGATGGCTGCGACGGTGTCCTCGACGAAGCCGGCCTCGTTCAGGGTGTCGGAGTGGAGCGCGACCTGGACTCCGGAGGCGTCGGCCACCCGAAGGCAGGCGTCGATTGCCGCAGGAGTGCTTCCCCAGTCCTCGTGCAGCTTGAAACCCGAGGCGCCCGAACGCAACTGCTCCCACATTGACTCTGCACTGACGGTGTTTCCCTTGCCCAACAGCGCGACGTTCATCGGCCAGGAGTCCAGCGACTCCAACATCCGGCCCAGGTGCCACCCGCCCGGCGTGACCGTGGTGGCCTTGCTGCCCTCGGCGGGTCCGGTACCTCCGGCGATGATCGTGGTGATGCCGCCGCCCAGTGCTTCGTCCATGATCTGAGGGCAGATCAGGTGTACGTGACAGTCGATGCCGCCGGCGGTCACGATGCGGCCGTTGCCAGCGATGATCTCGGTCGACGGCCCGATGACCAGGGCCGGGTGCACGCCCGACATGATGTCGGGATTGCCGGCCTTGCCAATTCCGGCGATGCGGCCATCACGAATACCGATGTCGGCCTTGATGATTCCCCAGTAGTCGATGACGACCACGCCGGTGATGACGGTGTCGGGCGCGCCGTCGGCACGGGTTGCGCGCCCCTGCCCCATCGACTCCCGCAGCACCTTGCCACCGCCGAACACTGCCTCGTCTCCGGCCAGACCCGGACCGCCGCTGCGGTCCTCGGTGATCTCGATGAACAGATCGGTATCCGCCAGCCGAATCCGGTCACCGGTCGTCGGCCCGAACAACGCCGCATACCTGGCCCGCGACATCTCGGTCATGGCGCGTCCAAGCTGCCCGGCGGGTTAAGGCTCAGCCCGTGCACCTCGCGCGACCCGCTCAGCGGAACTAACTGAACCTGTTGGGCGACACCGGGTTCGAAGCGCACCGCGGTGCCCGCCGGAACGTCGAGCCGGTGACCGTGGGCCGCTTCGCGGTCGAAGTCCAGCGCGGCGTTGGCCTGCGGCAGGTGCACGTGGCTGCCGACCTGCACGGGACGGTCACCCGTGTTGACAATTTCCATTGCCAGCCGCTTCGCACCGGGGTTGATCGCGATATCGCCATCCCCGTACACGATCTCGCCGGGCGCCCACGATGCGCGATCCGCCCGTGGCTTCTCGCTTGTCATGGGATCGGATGATGTACGGTGACGAGTTTCGTGCCGTCCGGGAACGTGGCCTCCACCTGGACGTCGTCGAGCATCTCGGGCACTCCCTCCATGACCTCGTCGCGGCTGAGCACCCCGTGGCCGCTGACCATCAGCTCCGCCACTGTGCGGCCGTCCCTGGCGCCCTCGAGGAGGTGGTCGGTGATCACTGCGACCGCCTCAGGGTGATTCAGCCGCAGTCCGCGGGCCCGCCTGCGGCGCGCGAGCTCGGCCGCATACGAGATCAGCAGCCGCTCCTGTTCATGCGGCGTTAAGCGCATAGTCGGCGATACTGCCACGCCGTGTTTGGGTCAGCAGTGCACGTAATCTGCCTGTTACTCGGGCGGCAGGTTCTGCAGCCGCACCTGGCCGCGGGCGACGACCCGATCGTTGTCGTCGGTGATGGTGACCAGCCACAGCTGCTGGCGGCGGCCCCGATGAATCGGCGTCGATGCGGCTGTCACCGTGCCCGACGAGATGGCGCGCAGAAAGTCGGTGTTGTTGTTGACCCCGACTACCGTGCCGCCGCCGTGCTCGGCCAGCCAGACGCCACCGGACACGCTGGCAAGGCTCTCGACGATCGAGCAGTACACACCGCCGTGCACGATGCCAGCGATTTGCAACAGCTTGTCGTGGATCTGCAGCCGCGCACGCCCGCCGTCGGGGGTGAGTTCGAGGTATGTCAGGCCGAGCTCGTTGTCGAATCCTTTGCCGAGGCCGGCGGGCACGTCCGGTGTCACGCAATTGTGTCTACACGGTTCAGATCGCGCGCTGAGCGTGGGGCCCGGCGGTATCGTCGGGCATGACCAAGAGTTCCAAGGAGTTAGTGGAGGCCGCGAACGCCGTCGTACCGCGAATCACGCCGGCGCAGGCGCAGGAGATGATCGCCAAGGGCGACACGGTCGTCGTCGACGTCCGGGATGCGCCGGAGGTGGAGCAGAGCGGCAAGGTCGCGGGCGCTGTCCACATCCCCCGCGGAATGCTGGAGTTCCGTGCCGACCCCGAATCGCCGTACTACGACCAGAATCTCGCGAAGGACAAGACGGTGATCGTCTACTGCGCGGCCGGTGGGCGCGCCGCACTGGCGGGTCAGGCGCTCAAGGAAATGGGCTACGGCGCCGTCTACAACCTGGGCGGCTTCAAGGATTGGGCCGAAAGCGGCGGCGCCGTCGACAAATAGCGCGAGCGGACCGGCAGACCGAATCCGACCAGGGTGTCCAGCACGGCCTGACCCCGTCGCATGCTGGTCAGCTCGCTGGATCCGGCCAGCAGCGGCAGCTGAGTCGCGGCGCTCACCACGGCCGCGCCGACGATGTGCCACATCGAGGCAACCGACATGGCGCCGCCGCTGATGGCGGCAAGCCTGCCGAACAACGGCTCAAGGGCGCGGTGGCTGCGGTGCCCAACCCAGGTGGTCAACGCCGCCTCACTCGGCAGCGCGACGATGCCGCCGCGCGCGGACTCACCCACCCGCATCACCGCGTGGTCGAGGAAGAACGGGTCGTCAGGCAGGGCGCGCAGTGTCGGGTCGACGACGCCAGCCCAGTCGATCGCGCCCTCGGAGTCCACGTGCACCCATAGGTTTTCCAGGCCGGTATCCCAGGCCCTACCCTCCAGCAGAAGCAACGGGATGACACGTCCGATCACGACGTGGGCGAGGGTGGCGGCCAACTGCTGGGTCACCGCCGCCTCGTTGTCCGTTTCCCCGGCCGCAACGCCGAACATCGCGCGCAGGCGGTCGGTGGTCAGTGCCTCGATCAACGGCCACCATCGGCGGCGCGAGAGATCGGCCATCACCGCGACGCCATAGACGCGCGGGCACTCGGGTACGAGCTCACGCAATCGCTGGCTCGACTCGTGCAGCGGCAGCGTCCGCCGGATCGCCATGCCCGCGATGAGCGGGTCGTCGACTACAACTGTCATGGCACCTCCCGTGGATTTAGGTTAGCCTTACTATACTCGCTCCCGAGGGGGTGGCCCGGTGTGACTGGACTCACACGCGCGGGCAGGATCTGTGACCGTGGCCGGAACATCGGCTGCGCGGTTGCACCGCATTTGCCCGTGCTGGATACGACGCACGGTAGTAACCCGTAGTACCCTGGGTGGGAGCCTGTAGGAGATGAACGAAGCATGGCCAAATTGACGCGTCTCGGGGAACTGGAACGCGCCGTGATGGACCACCTCTGGTCGTCAGGCGAACCCCAAACCGTGCGCCAAGTTCACGAGGCGCTGTCGACCCAGCGCGACTTGGCCTACACCACGATCATGACCGTGCTGCAGCGGCTGGCGAAGAAGAACCTCGTCGTCCAGCACCGCGACGATCGCGCGCACCGCTACGCACCGATGCATGGCCGCGATGAGCTGGTGGCTGGCCTGATGGTGGACGCGCTCGATCAGGCCGCGGACTCCGGGAGCCGCGCGGCGGCGCTGGTGCACTTCGTCGAGCGGGTCGGCGCCGATGAGGCGGCCGCACTGCGACGCGCGCTCGCCGAGTTAGAGAGCAAGCACCGGATACCTCCGCCCGCTAGCGATCCGGGCACCGGCTGAGAGACACTTACAGCGTGTCCGCGCTGGCCTTCACCACCGTCGCGCTGCTCCTGTCGGGGCCGGTGCCGGCAATGCTGGCACGAGCGACATGGCCGATGCGGGCACCACGGGCCGCGATCGTGCTGTGGCAATCGATCGCCTTGGCCGCCGTTCTGTCTGCCTTCTCGGCCGGGATCGCGATCGTCAGCCGGCTGTTCGTGCCGGGTCCCGATGGGCGACCGACCGCAACGATCACCAGCGAAATAGATGCCCTCGGCTGGCCGCTGTGGCTTGCCTACGTCGGCGTGTTCATGGTGACGCTGCTGATCGGCGCCCGGCTGGCCCTCGCGTTCGTGCAGGTCGCGATCGCGACGCGGCGTCGACGGGCGCACCATCGGATGATGGTCGACCTGCTCGGCGTCTCGCGCGACTCCATGCCCCAGCTGTGTACCCGGGCGTGGGGGCACCTCCCGCTTGCGCGGGACGGCTTGCGCATCCTCGATGTGCAGCAACCGCTGGCCTACTGTCTGCCCGGGGTCCGCAGCCGCGTCGTGGTCAGCGAGGGAACGCTGAATACCTTGTCCGACAGCGAGATCGCCGCCATCCTGAGCCATGAGCGCGCGCACCTGCGGGCCCGTCACGACCTGGTGCTCGAGATGTTCACCGCCGTGCACGCCGCCTTTCCGCGTTTCGTCCGCAGCGCCAGCGCGCTGGACGCGGTCCGGTTGCTCATCGAGATGCTCGCCGACGACGCCGCGGTCCGCGCGGCCGGCCCCACGCCGCTGGCCCGCGCGCTGGTTGCCTGCGCGGCCGGTCGCACCCCGTCCGGCGCCCTGGCCGCCGGCGGCCCGACCACGGTGCTGCGGCTGCGCCGGCTCGGCGGCCGGGGCAACAGCCTTACCGTGGCGATCACCGCCTACCTCGCTGCCGCCGCCGTCGTGTTCGTGCCCACCGTCGCACTGGCGGTGCCGTGGCTGACCGAGCTACACCGTTTGTTTGCTGTCTAGGCGTCATCTGACGTCAAATCTGCTGTGCCACAACAAAAAAACGAAAGGCGCCCGAATGAGCTCGTCTGAAAACTCCACCGCCGGTACCGCTCAGATCGGGGTAACCGGCCTGGCCGTGATGGGATCCAACATCGCGCGCAACTTCGCCAGGCACGGCTACACCGTCGCTCTGCACAACCGTTCGATCGCCCGAACCGATGCGCTGCTTGCCGAGCACGGATCCGAGGGCAAGTTCGTCCGCAGCGAGACGATCCCGGAATTCCTTGCCGCACTCGAGAAACCGCGTCGCGTGCTGATCATGGTCAAGGCGGGCGACCCCACCGACGCCGTGATCAACGAGCTGGCCGATGCGATGGAGGAAGGCGACATCATCATCGACGGCGGCAACGCCCTGTACACCGACACCATCCGCCGGGAGAAGGCGATGCGCGACCGCGGCCTGCATTTCGTCGGTGCAGGCATCTCCGGCGGCGAGGAGGGCGCGCTGAACGGGCCGTCGATCATGCCCGGCGGTCCCGCCGAGTCGTACGTATCGCTGGGCCCGCTGCTGGAGGAGATCTCTGCCCACGTCGACGGTGTGCCGTGCTGCACGCACATCGGTCCGGACGGGTCGGGGCACTTTGTCAAGATGGTGCACAACGGCATCGAATACTCCGACATGCAGCTCATCGGCGAGGCCTACCAGCTGCTGCGCGACGGCCTCGGCCTGACCGCGCCGCAGATCGCCGACGTGTTCGCCGAGTGGAACAAGGGTGATCTCGACAGCTACTTGGTCGAGATCACCGCCGAGGTGCTGCGCCAGGTCGACGCCAAGACCGGCAAGCCGCTCGTCGACGTCATCCTGGACGAGGCCGAGCAGAAGGGCACCGGCCGCTGGACCGTGAAGTCGGCGCTCGACCTCGGCATCCCGGTGACGGGCATCGCCGAGGCGGTTTTTGCCCGCGCGCTGTCGGGTTCGGTGGCCCAGCGCCGCGCCACCACCGGGCTGGCCTCCGGCGACCTCGGCGAAAGGCCCAGTGACGCAGCTAAATTCACCGAGGACGTGCGCCAGGCGCTGTATGCATCGAAGATCATCGCCTACGCGCAGGGGTTCAACCAGATCCAGGCGGGCAGCGCCGAATACAACTGGGGCATCACGCCGGGCGATCTGGCCACCATCTGGCGCGGCGGGTGCATCATCCGGGCGAAGTTCCTCAACAGGATCAAGGATGCCTACGACGACGAGCCCGAGCTGGCCACGTTGATCGTGGCGCCGTACTTTCGCAGTGCGATCGAGTCGGCGATCGACGGCTGGCGGCGCGTTGTGGTCACGGCCACCGCGCTCGGCATCCCGATCCCCGGCTTCTCCTCCGCGCTGTCGTACTACGACGCGCTGCGCACCGAACGGCTGCCCGCGGCGCTGACGCAGGGGCTCCGCGACTTCTTCGGCGCCCACACCTACTCCCGCATCGACGCCGATCGCGACCAGAAGTTCCACACGCTGTGGAGCGGCGACCGCAGCGAGATTCCGGCCTAAAATCGGTCTGGATGCGATTCCTTGAGGGGCATCAACCGCCCTATGACCTGACCTACGACGACGTCTTCATCGTCCCCGAACGCTCGGACGTGGCGTCGCGGTTCGACGTCGACCTGTCGACGTCCGACGGGTCGGGCACCACGATCCCGGTGGTGGTCGCCAACATGACCGCGGTGGCGGGCCGCAGGATGGCCGAGACGGTGGCCCGCCGCGGTGGCATTGTCGTTCTGCCGCAGGACCTTCCGACCTCGGCGGTCAAGGAGACGGTCGACTTTGTCAAGAGCCGCGACCTTGTTGTCGACACTCCGGTGACGCTGACGCCCGACGATTCGGTGTCTGACGCCACCGCACTGATCCACAAACGCGCCCACGGTGCTGCGGTCGTGGTGTTCGAGGGGCGCCCGATCGGCCTGGTCACCGAGGCCGATTGCTTCGGGGTGGACCGCTTCACCCGGGTCCGTGACGTCGCGGTGTCCGACTTCGTCACTGCGCCCGTGGGCACCGACCCACGCACGGTGTTCGACATGCTCGAACACGCGCCGGCCGATCTGGCGGTGATGACGGAATCCGACGGCACCCTGGCCGGCGTGCTCACCCGCACGGGGGCGATCCGCGCTGGTATCTACACCCCGGCGATCGACGACGGAGGCCGGCTGCGCATCGCCGCGGCGGTCGGCATCAACGGCGACGTCGGGGCCAAGGCACGCGCGCTGGCGGAGGCCGGCATCGACCTGTTGGTGATCGACACCGCACACGGCCACCAGCTCAAGATGCTCGACGCGATCAAATCGGTTTCCTCCCTCGACCTCGGGCTGCCCGTGGCCGCGGGCAACGTCGTGTCCGCGGAGGGCACCCGCGACCTGATCACCGCGGGCGCGTCGATCGTCAAGGTCGGCGTCGGGCCGGGCGCGATGTGCACCACCAGGATGATGACCGGCGTCGGGCGGCCGCAATTCTCGGCGGTGCTCGAATGTTCCGAGGCGGCAAGGCAACTCGGTGGCCACGTCTGGGCCGACGGCGGTGTCCGCCATCCCCGCGATGTGGCGCTGGCGTTGTGCGCGGGAGCGGCCAACGTGATGATCGGATCGTGGTTCGCCGGCACCTACGAGTCCCCTGGCGATCTGATGCGCGACCGCGAGGACCAGCCGTACAAGGAGAGTTACGGCATGGCGTCCAAGCGTGCCGTCGCCGCCCGCACGGTGGGCGACAGCCAGTTCGACCGGGCCCGCAAGACGTTGTTCGAGGAGGGCATATCGACGTCGCGGATGGGGCTGGACCCGTCGCGCGGCGGGGTGGAAGACCTGCTCGACCACATCACCTCCGGCGTGCGCAGCACGTGCACCTACGTCGGCGCCACCACGATCGCCCAACTGCACGACAGGGCGGTGCTCGGGGTGCAGTCGGCGGCGGGCTTCGCCGAGGGTCACCCGCTGCCCACCGGCTGGTGAGTCAGAACGACGCACCCGACCGGCTAACATGGGGCTTTCATCGCGCCGTCTACTCGAAAGGGCACCCGTGCCGCAGGCACCCGCCGAGGCCCCGGATTCTGGTCGGGCCTTCCGGGCCGAGCAGCAATCCCACGAGCGGGCCGCCGCGAGCGGCGCAAATTTTCCCGCCGCGAGCGGCGCAAACCCGCCAGCCGCGAGCGGCGCAAACCCGCCAGCCGCGAGTGGCGCAAATCCGCCCGCCGCGAGTGGCGCAAATCCGCCCGCCGCGAGCGGTGCAAATCCGCCGGACGCCGAGCCCTCCCCTAGGTGGCCGGGCGAGCGGCCCGGCGGTCACACAGCGAGGCGGTGATGAGCCCCACGTACGCGGTCCTAGCGGTGCTGGCTTTCCTGGCACTCACCGCGGGCACCGCAGTCTTCGTCGCCGCCGAGTTCTCCCTGACCGCGCTGGAACGCAGCACCGTTGACGCAAATGCCCGCACCGGCGGCCGGCGCGACAAGCTGGTTCAGCGCGCCCACCGCACGCTGTCATTCCAATTGTCCGGCGCCCAGGTGGGTATCTCGATCACGACCCTCATCACCGGATACCTGGCCGAGCCGCTCATCGCGCGATTGGTCCGGCCCGCCTTTACCGCCATATCGCTGTCCCCGCAGCTCGCCGACGGTCTCGCGCTGGCGTTAGCCCTGCTGATCGCCACCTCGGTATCGATGGTCTACGGCGAACTGGTGGCCCAATACCTGGCGATCGCCCGCCCGCTGCCAACGGCACGCGTGGTCGCGGGCCCGCAGGTGCTGTTCTCGATCCTCGTCACGCCGCTCATCCGGCTGACCAATGGGACCGCGAATTGGGTCCTGCGCCGGTTGGGCATCGACCCGGCGGAAGAGTTGAGGTCGGCCCGCTCGCCTCAGGAGCTCGTTTCGCTGGTCCGCAATTCCGCGCGGCAGGGCTCGCTGGACCAGGTCACCGCAACACTGGTGGACCGCTCCCTGCAGTTCGGCGCCAGGACCGCCGAAGAGCTGATGACACCGCGCACCGAGATCGTCACGCTTCAGGTCGACGACACGGTCGCGGACTTGGTGGCCGCTGCCATCGAGTCGGGCTACTCCCGCTTTCCGATCGTCGAGGGCGACCTGGACGAGACGGTCGGCATGGTCCATGTCAAGCAGGTCTTCGAGGTTCCGCCGACTGAGCGCACCAGGACCCGCCTCAGTACGTTGATGCTGCCGGTGACGAAGGTGCCGTCGACGCTGGACGGTGACGCGGTGATGGAACAGGCCCGGGCCAATGGCTTGCAGACCGCGCTCGTCGTGGACGAGTACGGCGGAACTGCGGGCATGGTCACCGTTGAGGACCTGATCGAGGAGATCGTCGGCGATATCCGCGACGAACACGACGAGCCCACGCCGGATGTGGTGCGGGCCGGGCGAGGCTGGCAGGTGTCCGGACTGCTGCGCATCGACGAGGTCGCCGAGGCCACCGGGTTCCGCGCGCCCGAAGGCGAGTACGACACGATCGGCGGACTGGTGCTGCAGGAGCTCGGCCACATCCCCGAGCCGGGCGAGTCGGTGGAGTTGCGGGCGTTCGACCCCGACGGGCCGGTGGAGGATCCGGTGCGCTGGCTTGCCACCGTCGTCCGGATGGACGGCCGGCGCATTGATCTGCTGGAGCTGACCGACCTGGGCCGCGGCGGCGCGTTCCCGGGGGGTCGCTGATGAGCGCTTGCGCGAAGAAGAGACAAGCCTGATGAGCGCTTGCGCGAAGAAGAGACAAGCCTGATGGGTGACTTCTTGGGGGTGCTGCTGACCATCATGCTGCTCGGCGCGAACGGCTTCTTCGTCGGGGCCGAGTTCGCGCTCATCTCGGCGCGGCGTGATCGGTTGGAGGCTCTGGCCGAACAGGGAAAACGCAGTGCGGTCACCGTGATTCGTGCCGGCGAGAACCTGTCCGTGATGCTGGCCGGCGCACAGCTGGGTATCACGCTGTGTTCGATCTTGTTGGGTCGGGTCGGTGAACCGGCGGTTGCCGATCTGCTGGAGAAGCCGTTCGATCTGTTCGGTGTTCCCGACGCGGTGCTGCACACCGTGTCGTTCGTCATCGCCATCACCATCGTGGTGGTGCTGCACGTGCTGCTCGGTGAAATGGTGCCGAAGAACATCGCGATCGCCGGTCCCGAGTCGGCGGCGATGCTGCTCGTTCCGCCCTATCTGTTGTGGGTCCGTATCGCCCGGCCGGTCATCGCTTTCTACGACTGGTGCGCCCGCATCTCGCTGCGCGCGGTCGGGATCAAGGCCAAGACCGAACTCGAGAACACGGTGTCAACCATCGAGCTTTCCGAGATGATCGCCGAGTCCGTTTCCGAGGGCCTACTCGATCCCGAAGAGCACAATCGGCTGTCGCGGGCCCTGCAGATCCGCAACCGCGTCGTGGCCGACGTCGCCGTGCCGCTGAGCGACGTCCATGCGGTTTCGGTGGCGCGTGAGGGCAGCGGCCCGACCGTCGCCGCAATTCAGCGGGCGCTGAGGGAGACGGGGTACTCGCGGTTCCCGGTTGTCGACAAAACCGATCGCTTCATCGGCTACGTGCACATCAAGGACATGCTGCCGTCGGTCGATGACGGGGACGCGGTGCTGGACCTGTCGATCGTGCGTCCGCTGCCCGAGGTTGCGTCATCGTTGCCGCTGCCCGATGCCCTGTCACGACTTCGCCGAAACAATAGCCACCTGGCCCTGGTCACGGCGCAAGATGGTGCGGTGAGCGCGATGGTTGCGCTGGAGGACTTGGTCGAGGACCTGGTGGGCGCGGTGCGCGATCGGACGCATCGTGTCTGAGCTTGTGCTGGATGAGCTCGACTGGCGCGCCCGTGAACACGCGCACCGCAGCCGCGTTGACAAACTCCTGGCACCGCACCTGCGGCGCAGGGCTGCCGGTCAACCGCACCCGGTTTGGGACTTCTTGTTCACGTACTACAGCCTGCGTCCGCGCCGGCTACGTGTCTGGCATCCCGGCTTCGGTGTGGTGCTCGGCGGCTCCGCCGCGCGGTCATATCTCGCCTGCAGCGGCTACGCGCCGCACGCCGACGGCGTCACCGTCAGCCGCGACCACCTGCTGCGGCGCATCGGGACCGTGAGATTCATCGCAGAGCTACTGCGCGCTACAGCCGACCGACCGGCCCGGCTGAACTGCTTCGGACTGCACGAGTGGGCCATGGTGTACCTGGCGCCGACGGTGCGGCACGCGCAGGTCCCGCTACGGCTGGGCGCGGCCGCCACGGACGCCGTCGTCGAGTCAATGCCGTTGCGTTGTAGCCACTTTGACGCCTACCGGTTCTTCACCGATTCGGCCGTGCCGCGCAATGCCGAGGCCCTCAGCCGGGATAGTCAGGTGGGCACCGAGCAACCGGGCTGCGTTCACACCGCCATGGATTGCTACAAGTGGGCGTTCAAGCTGGGGCCGCTTGTCCGATCCGAGCTGGTGATGGACTGTTTCGAGCTGGCCGCCGATGCCCGTGAACTCGACATGCGGGCCAGCCCCTACGATCTGATCGACTACGGATTCGAGCCGATCGCCATCGAGACGGCGGCGGGTCGCGCCCAGTATGTGCGAGCCCAGCAAGGCATTGCTGAGCGCGCCGCGCCGCTGCGGGCACGTCTGGCGGACCGATGTGACGCGCTGCTCAGCACCGCGGCGAGCCGCCAGTCAGGCTCGGCCGCTGCGATTAGCTGAGGTTACCCACGGGTACGCTGGATCGACGGCCTTAGGGAGGAAACATGACCGACCGCGTGAAGGTGGGGAACCTGCGCGTCGCCCAGGTGTTGTACGACTTCATCAACAACGAGGCGTTGCCCGGCACCGCCATCGACCCCGACAGCTTTTGGGCGGGCGTGGACAAGGTTGTCACCGATCTCACGCCGCAGAACCAGGATCTGCTGGCCCGCCGCGACGAGCTGCAGGCGCAGATAGACAAGTACCACCGCCAGCACGTCATCGAACCGATCGACCCGGAGGCTTACCGGCAGTTCCTCGTTGAAATCGGCTATCTGCAGCCCGAACCCGCCGATTTCACCATCACCACCGCCGGCGTAGACGACGAGATCACCCAGACAGCGGGCCCGCAGCTGGTGGTGCCGATACTCAACGCACGGTTCGCGCTCAATGCCGCCAACGCCCGCTGGGGTTCGCTGTACGACGCGCTATACGGCACCGACGTGATTCCCGAGGACGACGGCGCCGAGAAGGGCACCGGCTACAACAAGGTGCGCGGCGACAAGGTCATCGCCTACGCGCGCCAGTTCCTCGACGGGGCGGTGCCGCTGGCCGCGGGCGCCTGGAGTGACGCGACCGGCATCAAGATCGACGACGGTCAGCTGCTCATCACGCTGGGCGACGGTCTGTCGACCGGGCTGGCGGCGCCGGAGCAGTTCGTCGGCTACACCGGCGAGCTCGGCTCGCCCGCGTGGTCGGTGCTGCTGAAGAACCACGGGCTGCACATCGAGCTCCTCATCGACCCCGACTCCCCCGTCGGCTCCACCGACAACGCGGGCGTCAAAGACGTCGTCCTGGAGTCGGCCATCACCACGATCATCGACTTCGAGGACTCGGTTGCCGCGGTCGACGGCGACGACAAAGTGCTCGGCTACCGCAACTGGCTCGGCCTCAACAAGGGCGACCTGGCCGAAGAGGTGACCAAGGGTGACAAGACCTTCACCCGCGTCCTCAACCAGGACCGCACCTACACCGCTCCCGGCGGCGGGCAGATTACCCTGCCCGGCCGCAGTCTGCTGTTCGTCCGGAACGTCGGACACCTGATGACCAACGACGCGATCGTCGACGCCAACGGCAACGAGGTCCACGAGGGCATCCAGGACGCGCTGTTCACCAGCTTGATCGCCATGCACGGCCTGAAGGTGAGCGACGGCCACGGGCCGCTCGTCAACAGCCGCACCGGCTCGGTCTACATCGTCAAGCCGAAGATGCACGGACCCGACGAGGTCGCGTTCACCTGCGAGCTGTTCAGCCGTGTTGAGGACGTTCTCGGCCTGCCGGAAGCTACCCTCAAGGTCGGCATCATGGACGAGGAGCGGCGTACCACGGTCAACCTGAAGGCGTGCATCAAGGCCGCTGCCGACCGGGTCGTTTTTATCAACACCGGCTTCCTTGACCGCACCGGCGACGAGATCCACACCTCGATGGAGGCCGGCCCGATGGTCCGCAAGGGCGCGATGAAGAACACCACGTGGATCAAGGCCTACGAGGACGCCAACGTCGACACTGGGCTGGCGACGGGCTTCAGGGGCAAGGCGCAGATCGGCAAGGGCATGTGGGCGATGACCGAACTGATGGCCGACATGGTCGAGCAGAAGATCGGCCAGCCCAAGGCCGGGGCGAGCACCGCGTGGGTGCCGTCGCCGACCGCGGCGACCCTGCACGCGATGCACTACCACGAGGTCGACGTGTTCGCGGTGCAGAAGGAACTCGAGGGCGCCAAGCGCACCACGCTCGAGGAGCTGCTCACGATCCCGCTCGCCAAGGAGCTGGCGTGGGCCCCCGAGGAGATCCGCGAAGAGGTCGACAACAACTGCCAGTCCATCCTCGGTTACGTCGTGCGATGGATCGACGCCGGCGTGGGTTGCTCCAAGGTGCCCGACATCCACAACGTCGCGTTGATGGAGGACCGCGCCACCCTGCGCATCTCCAGCCAGCTGCTGGCGAACTGGCTGCGCCACGGCGTCATCACAGAAGACGACGTGAAGGCCAGCCTGCGCCGAATGGCCGCGGTGGTCGACCAGCAGAACGCGAGCGACCCAGCGTACCTACCGATGGCACCGGATCCCGAAGCCAGCATCGCCTTCGCCGCCGCCCAGGAGCTGATCCTGTCCGGTGCGCAGCAGCCCAACGGCTACACGGAGCCCATCCTGCACCGTCGGCGGCGCGAGTTTAAGGAGAGGGCAGCCGGCAACGGTGGCTGATTCGAGCCGACGGGGCACCGCACCGACGATGACTACACTTCGGCAACGTCGGATGGACGGGCCAACGTTGCCCGGTCCAGGTAACGAGCACGAGGGTAGGAATGGGCAGGCATAGCATTCCCGACCCCGACGATCCGGACGAGCCGGATTACCGCAGTTGGGGATATTCGCAGCCCGAGCCGCACGAACCCGCCTATGGCGGCGGCCCGGATTACTTTGCGCCGCCCGAGTACATCGAACAGCCCGACTACCTCAGGCCCGAGTATCCCGAGCCGGAGTACGACGAAACCGAGTACGACGAGTCCGATTACGACGGAAGCGAGTACGACGAATCCGGTTACGACGGAACCGAGTATGACGAAACCGGTTACGGCGACGAGGATTATGTCGACAAGCCGTACTTCGCGCTGAGCCGCCGCAGTAGTTCTCCTCCGGGCAAGCCGCCGCGGTCGAACAGGCGGCAGCACGGCGGTGACTGGGAAGGCGGCGAATGGACCGGCAGTCATCGAGCGATCACCACCGGCCGGCGTCCCGTCAGCGTCGGCGTCATCGCCGCGCTCGTCGCCGTGGTCGTGGTCGTCGGCGCGTTCATCCTGTGGCGGTTCTTCGGTGACGCGTTGTCCAGCCGGTCCGACGCGGCCGCCGCCCGTTGCGTCGCCGGTGATCTCGCCGTGGCGGTGGTGGCAGACCCGTCGATTTCGGATCAGATCCAGACGCTTGCAAACAATTACAACAAAACCGCGAGCCATGTCGGTGATCGCTGCGTCAAGGTCGGCGTCAGGTCCGCCGAGTCCGATCAGGTCGTGAACGGTTTCATCGGCAAGTGGCCGGCCGAACTGGGCGACCAGCCGGCATTGTGGATCCCTGCCAGCTCCGTATCGGAGGCCCGATTGGAGACGGCGGCAGGCGCGAAGACCGTCAGTGACAGCCGCTCGCTTGTCACCTCGCCCGTCCTGCTGGCCATCCGGCCGCAACTCAAAGACGCTCTGGCCCAGCAGAACTGGGCCACGCTACCCTCGCTGCAGAACAACTCCGCGGCACTGGACGGGCTCAACCGCCCGGGCTGGGGGTCGCTCCGGCTGGCACTGCCGCTCACCGGCGACAGCGACGCGTCGTACCTCGCCGCCGAGGCGGTCGCGGCCGCGTCGGCACCCGCGGGCGCGCCTGCCAGCGCAGGGGCGGGCGCAGTCAACACACTGGTGGCAGGCCAGCCCAAGCTCGCCGACACCAGGGCGTCCACCGCGATCGATGCCCTGCTCACCGCCAGCGACCCGGCAACCTCCCCGGTGCACGCGGTCGTCACCACCGAGCAGCAGCTCTTCCATCGGGCCGCGTCATTGCCCGATGCGAAGAACGCCGTCTCGTCGTGGTTGCCGCCGGGCCCGACGGCGATGGCGGACTATCCGACGGTGCTGACCAGCGGCAATTGGCTGTCCGCCGAACAGGTGAGTGCGGCCAGCGAGTTCGCCCGCTTCATGCGCAAACCCGAGCAGCTTGCCGAGCTGGCGAAGGCGGGTTTCCGCACCGACGGCGGCACGCCGCCCAAGAGCGACGTCACCAGCTTCGCTCCGGTGTCGGCGCCGTTGTCCGTCGGCGACAACGCGATGCGGGCGACGCTGGCGAGCACGCTGACCGCACCCGCTGACAATCCGGCCGTGACCATCATGCTGGACCAGTCGATGCCCGCCGATGAGGGCGGCAAATCGCGGTTGGCGAATGTGGTGACCGCAGTCAAGGCCCGCCTTCAGGCACTGCCGCCGAATTCGACCGTGGGGTTGTGGACGTTCGATGGCAAAGACGGTAGGTCGGAGGTGAGCACCGGGCCGCTGTCCGACCCCCTCAACGGCCAGCCGCGTTCGACCGCGCTGAGCGCGGCGCTGGACTCGCAGTCGTCGTCGGGTGGCGGCGCGGTGTCGTTCACAACTCTGAAAATTCTTTACACCGACGCGATGACGAATTACCGTCAGGGCCACAACAATTCGATCCTGGTCATCACAACTGGCCCGCATACCGACCAATCACTCAGCGGTGCCGGCTTGCAGCAGTATATTCGCGGCGCCTTCGATCCGGCACGCCCGGTCGCGGTCAACGTCATCGACTTCGGTTCCGACTCGGACCGCGCGACGTGGGAGGCCGTCGCACAGGCCAGCGGTGGCGGCTACCAGAACCTGACCACGTCGACGGGGCCCGAGCTGACCTCGGCGATCGCCAACTTCCTGGGTTAAGACGCCATCGACAGCAGGCTCAGCGCGGCGCGGGAGAACACGTCGGGCACCTCCACCTGCGGATAGTGCCCGACCCCGGGAAGCTCGACAACGTCTGCGGCAGGCCGCAATTCGCGCAGCCCGTCGAGCACGTTGGTGGTCGCGACCGGATCGTCGAGCGCCCACAGGTAGCTCAGCGGCTTCGGCCAGTCCCGGATCGCGCCGTGCCAGCGCTCCGCATGGCGCACCCGTTCGTGGAGGTAGGAGATGAGCAGGTGGGCGATGCGGTGGCCGCCGTTGTAGGCCAGCAGTTCCCACTGCGCGTCGGCTTCCTCGGCGGACAGCGGATGGCCCGTGCTGAACAACTTCCCGAAGCCGCGAACGAATGTGCGGCGGTTGGCCAGCCGGGACACCAGCGGACCCATCGGACTGCGCAGCACCTTCTGGATCGGCCGCAGGCTGGCACGGCTCAGGATCACGCTGCCGTTGCTGAGCACCACTCGTTGCAGCTCGAACGGCAAGGGGCCGTCCAGGTCCCGGGCCAGCAGCTCGGTAGTCACGGAGGTTCCCATGTCGTGCGCGACAAGTACGACAGGATCCGACACCGCGTCCGCGACGACCGTCTGCACGATGTCGGCCTGCTCGAGCAGGCTGTAGCGGTGCGGCCGGGGCTTGTCCGACAGGCCGAAGCCGAGAAAGTCCAGCGTGACCCAGGACCGGCCGGACAGGTGTGGGATCACCATCCGGTAGTCATATGAGCTGGACGGGTAGCCGTGCAGCATAAGCACTGTGGGCCCCGCCCCCTGCGCCGAGCGGACGAACACCTTGCCTGTGCCCGTCTCGAGGAAGCGGCCGCCGTCGCGCCATTCTGCAACACTCGGAGGTATCACTTGACGCACGGTATCAGCAGCCCGGAGGAACACCATGCGAATCGACTTCACGCCTGACCCCGCGCTGTACCCGTTCACGTCACGGTGGTTCGAAAGCTCCAGCGGTCGTGTGCACTACATCGACGAGGGCGAAGGCCCACCGATCGTCTTCTTTCATGGCAACCCGACCTGGAGCTTCCTCTACCGGGACATCATCGCTGGTCTTCGTGATCGGTTTCGCTGCGTCGCGCTCGACTACCTCGGCTTCGGCCTGTCCGACAGACCTCCCGGATTCGGGTACCGCATCGAGGAGCACGCCACCGTCGTCGGTGAGTTCGTCGATCACCTCGGCCTCGACGGGTATATCTCGATGGGCCAGGACTGGGGTGGCCCGATCAGCATGGCCGTCGGGACCGCGCGTGCCGGCCGAGTGCGGGGTGTCGTCCTCGGCAACACCTGGTTCTGGCCCGCTGACGACCTGCCGACCAAGGCGTTCAGCACGATTATGGGCAGCCCGCCGATGCAGTGGGCGATCCTGCGGCGAAACTTCTTCGTCGAGCGCTTGATACCGATGGGAACGGCGGCAGCGCTGAGCCCAGCGGTGATGGCCCACTACCGCGGCGTGCAGCCCACTCCGGAGGCCCGCGCCGGAGTGGCCCGCTTCCCCAAGGAAATCCTCGCGGCTCGGCCGCTGCTGGACCGGCTGGCGCGGGACGTGCCCGCCAAGCTGGGATCCAAACCCGCCCTGCTTGTGTGGGGCATGAAGGATTTCGCGGTCAGGCCCGGTCCCAACGTTCCCCGAATGCGCGCGGCCTTCCCCGACCACGTTCTCGTCGAACTGCCCGACGCCAAGCACTTCATCCAGGAGGATGCGCACGGCCGGATCACCGAAGCGATCATCGACCGCTTCGGCTGAGTGTCTTTTCCCGAGATCGCGCAACCGGCTGGCCAGGATATTCGGCGCGATGCCTTCCTCCGATCCGCGCTGCAGGGTTCGGAAATGACGATGGTCGCTGAAATGATGTCGCGCAGCACGATCAGGCTCCACCGGTCGCCCAGTACCTCGACGGCCGCGTTGGCCGGGCAGCCCGATCGCGAAGCCGGACAGCAACGACTACCTCGCGTCACGGCACGCCGATTCCGCGCAACAGTCGCGGCAGCACAGCTAGGAGGTCCCGGAGTTCCGCGACCGAGTACGTGTAGCCGGGCGTGTTCCGCTATCAAGTAGCCGCTTCGCATTGCCGACGATGGAAAGGCTCAACAGAGGCGGCGTCGTCGAAGAAAGCGCAGCCAAAGCCGATCCCAAAGAGACAGCGATGAATCGGCAACCAAGGACGGCACTTTTGCAACTGCGGACAAGCCCGAACACCCAGACGCGAAGTCGCCCGAGCGGGACGCCGAGAGAAAGCACGCGGATTCGCGGAGGCCGGAAACCACGGAGAAGTAACGCTTTCTGCGGGTGCCTGCGGACCTAGAGCGTTCTACTGCCCGGCGCCGCAGCGGGCCCCGAAGTCGACCTCATCTAATCGTCAGGGGGTTGCGGGTGCCCCACAGCGTTGGCGGAAGTCGACGGAGGGTTGTCGGATGGCCTGGAGGTCGTTTTGAACCCCTGGATTGGCGGCGAAATATTTCTGTACCTGATCCGAGATCTGGTCCCTGGGTTGCCCTTTGAGGCTCGTGAAGAAGTCGTTGACGCCGGGGTGCGTGGTTAGGTAATTGGACGTATCGAACGTGACGCCTGACATCACACGCGCCAGTTCAGCGGCCGTGCACGGCGGCGGAACTGGAGGCGGCGGGTCGGCGGATGCGATGGCGGCGGCACCGAAAAGCACTGCACCGGCAAGGGCTCCGGTGCCGATCGCACCCTTTATCGCGCGTCGCGCGGGGCGTGTTGAGGGCGACATGTTGGCTCCTTCATCGAGTGTTGACGGTTCATGGTCTGGTTGCTCAACGTGGTCCGATGCCACCGCCTCCGCCGGGACGGCCCGGACCACCGATACCGGGAGGGCCAGGATCCCAACCAATGTTGAGATCCCAATCGTCGCCGCAGTACCAGTCGTTCTCGCAGGGATAGGGGACGACCGCTGTGGCGGTTCTTGATACCCCGTCCGGACCGCGGACGTCGCCCTGGGCGCATACGGTGGCATAGCCGGCGCTGCTGCAATCGGCCCCCGCCGGGGGCGCCGCGGCGACGATCGTGATGGGGGCGGCCGCCGTCGCCAATCCCAATATCAGGTAACGCTGCCTTAATCGCACGGCTGCTGCCCTCCTAGAGAGTTAGGTGGCCCGCCGCCGTGAACTCCCCCGACGACGCGCCGAATCCGCTATGCGGGAAGCGTAGATTGATTTACCTTGGCGGATAGCTCGAATTGACGTATCCGATCCCCGGTTATGCCGGCTGCCGTAAGCATGGGGACCAGCTGCCTGTCGCCGTGATGTTAGTCGGGCAGACGCGGGCGCGTCGCTGCAATCTTCTTGTGGCACTGAAGGTAGGCACTGATTGCCCGGGACGCTGCGTACGGCGGTTACCCCTGTCGGGCCTTGCCCCCACCAGTACCGCAGCGCCGACGGCCGCAAAGACCGGCCCGCTGGTGCGTGAA
>DATARY010000098.1:0-15814 GCA_036263935.1 Mycobacterium sp. | reverse complement strand
TGGTGTTCGCGGGTGTCGGCTCGATGTTGGCGGCGGCCGTGGTGCTGATTGCTTCGGCACCCGACAAGGCGCGAGCCGCCATCACACAGGGAACCTTCCCGTTGATCGCGATCGTGCTGATGGTGGTGGGGCTGGCGATGTAGCGTCGCCGTGTGCGGCGATCGCCAGCGCGATGTTGGCGGCAGCACTGGCCGCCGCCAACATCAACGCCACCGGCAGCGGCCACAACATGATGCCGTATCAGCCCAAGTTCGTCGCCGACAGCATCATTGATGTCGTCAACGAGGTGCGCCGTTAGAGCAGGCCGAGCAGCTGCAGGTCGGTGATGTACTTGACGATGACCTCCGGTGTCACGTGCGGAATGTCTTTGTCCGGACCGATTTTCGCGTCCTGCACGGCCGCGCGGAACCGGTCGGTCGGTGCGATCGACCCGCGGATCGGCCTCTCCGGGTGCTGATAGTTGTGCAGCAGCGGCAGCAGCGACGCCTGGCGCTGCTGCTCGGGCAGCGCCCGGATCGCGGTCTCGAACCGCGCTAACCACGCGTCGTAGTCACCGACCCGCTGGACGGGATACCCCGCGTCGATCAGCCAGTCGACATACTCGTCAAGACCGATGCCGTCGTCGTAGGGGTTCATTACGTGGTACGTCTCGAACCCGTCGACGACCCGTTCACCGAGCGTGGAGATCGCCTCGGCGATGAACTCGACGGGCAGGCCGTCGTAGTGGGCACGTTGGCGGTTTCCGTCGGCGTCGAGTTCGTAGAACGAATCGGGTGCGATTCCGGTGGCGACGAGGCTGAGCATCATCCGGGTGAACATGTCGGGAAGGTTCAGCTGGCCGGCGTACGTGGTGTCGGCCAGGATCATGTCGCAGCGGAACACCGATGCGGGTAGCCCGCACAGATCATGGGCCTCGCGCAGCAGCACCTCACCGGCCCACTTGCTGTTCGAGTAGCCGTTGGCGTAGCCGTCGTCGACCTTGCGCGTCGCGCTGATCACCCGGACGTCGGCATCCTCGGTGAACTCACCGGGTGTGATCCCGGCGCCGACGCCGATCGTCGACACGTACACGAACGGCTTGAGTTTCGTGGTCAGCGCGATGCGGATCAGTTCTGCGGTGCCAAGCGCGTTGGGTCCGAACAGCTGGCTGTACGGCAGGACGTGGTTGACCAACGCGGCGGGGTCGACGATCAGGTCGACGGTGTCGGCCAATCGTTGCCACGTCACCTGGTCGAGGCCCAGGTTGGGTTCGCCCTTGTCGCCGGCGATCACCTCGAGATGGTCGGCGGCCAGTTCCCGGTAATGCCTTAGCAATTCGGGGTCGCCGCTGTCGAATGTCCTGTCCAGCCGCTCACGCGCGGCGGCGTCGTCCTTGGCGCGCACCAGGCAGATCAGCCTGCCGTCGACGAGGTCCATCCGCTCGAGCCATTCCAAAGCCAGGTAACGGCCGAGGAACCCGGTCGCGCCGGTCAACAACACGGTGCGGACCTCTGAGCTCGGGCCCGGCAGCGACGGAGCCGACGCCAGGGTCTGCGCATCGATGAACTTGTCCAGCGTCAGGTCGTCGGCATGCACCTCCGTGGCGTCGCGGCCGTGCACGGACGCGAATGTTGGGCGCTTCGCTCCGGGTTTGCGCTCGGCGTCGATGTAGTCGGCAAGCGCTTGCAGGTCGGTGGCCGGGCTGACGATGACGCCGACCGGCACGTCGATGTCGAAGATCTCGTGTAACAGGTTGGCGAATGTCAACGCGGACAGGGAATCTCCACCGAGATCGGTGAACTGCGCGTCCGGCTGCAGGTCGGCTGCGGCAGTGCCGAGCAGGGCACCGGCGGCCCGGCCGACGGTCTCCAGCACGGGACGGTCGGCGCCGCCTTGGCGCAGCTCGCGGAGTTCGTCGGCCTGGCCCTCGGCCAGCTCGACGTAGAGCGCCTCGAGCCGATCGCCGTAGTGTTCCTTCAGCTTCGGCCTTGCCAGCTTGCGGATGCCGGTGAGCAGACCGTTCTCGAGTGTGAACGGCGTTGTTTCGATGAGGAAGTCGCGCGGGATCTCGTAGGACTGCAGACCGGCGGCCTTCGCGACATCCTGAAGGGATTCGCTGATAAGCGATTTCAGCTCGGCTGGATGTGGGCGCGACAGTGCCTCGTCGGTCGGCACGACCACCGCGAGCAGGTAGGAGCGAGCGCTGTTGCCGTACACGTAGATCTGGCGGATCACCGGACTGTCCGCGAACACCGCCTCGAGCTTCGAGACGGTGACGAACTCGCCCTGCGACAGCTTGAGAACGTTGTTGCGGCGGTCGAGGTACACCAACTGGTCGGGCGCGGTCTCGGCGACGATGTCCCCGGTGCGGTAGTAGCCGTCCTCGTCGAACATCTCGGCGGTGACCTCGGGGCGCTTGTAGTAGCCGGGGAACAGGGTTTCGGACTTGACGAGCAGCTCACCGCGCGGATGCGGCCGGTCGGTGTGGAAGTAGCCGAGTTCGGGGACGTCGGCCAGCTTGTAGTCGATCACCGGCGGCCGTTTCACCTGACCGTCGACGAACACCGCGCCGGCCTCGGTCGAGCCGTAGCCGTCGATCAAATGCATGTCGAGCAGGGCCTCGACGAAGGTCTTCATCTCCGGGGAGATCGGCGCGGAGCCGGTCATTGCCGTGACGTAGCGGCCGCCAAGGAGGCTTTGTCGCAGGTCGGCCATCACCACGGCCTCATCGGCTGACCGGCGGTCCACCTCGCTCTGCACCTGGTTGTAGATCATGTCCCAAATGCGCGGGACGAAGCTCATCTGGGTGGGCCGCACCAGCGCCAGATCCTCCAGGAACGTCGAAAGATCGCTCTTGGCAGCGAAATACGCCGTTCCGCCGGCGCCGAGTGTGCCGTACAGGAGGCCGCGCCCCATCATGTGGCTCATCGGCATGAAGTTGAGCGTGATGGCCGGGTTAGCGCCCTCATCGCCCCAGGCGCCCCTGGCCGATCGGCGCCAGGAGTTGGTGACCATCCGTTCGGGATACATTGCGCCCTTGGGCGTTCCGGTGCTTCCGGAGGTGTAGATCAATAGAGTCAGCGGATCGTTCTCGTCGGAGATCACCCACGGCGTTGCGGGCAGTGCCGTTCCCCGGTCGATCACGTCGCCGAGCGTCTCCACTGTGACGTCCTCCGGCAGCCGAGCCTTGGCGGCTTCCACCGCGTCGCGGTTGTCGTCGATCTGCGGGTGATAATCGAACACGACGAGTCGGGAGGGAGCGTGGCCGGAGAGTATCAATTCGACCGCGTCGGTGAGGAAGTCGATGCTGGAGGCGATGACGGTGGGTTCGGTCTCGGCGACGATGGGCAGCAGCTGCGCGACCGGCGCGCTCGTCTGAAGCGGCACGCACACCGCGCCGAGTGCGATCAACGCGATGTCGATGGTCGTGTAGTCGACACTGGTGAACCCGAGGATGCCAACGCGGTCGCCGGGTCGCACGGAACCGTTCGCGAGTGCGCGGTGAACCGCGCCGACCCGCTGGGAGAGCTCGCCGTAGGTGATGGTGTCGAATCGGGGTCGCAGTTCGGCAGAGGTACGGCCGGTGTGGGGGTCCGTCACGAGGTCGACGGCGCGCTGGCCGAGCGCCGGGCGATCGGCGTAGCCGTCCAACACGGTCTGCACGACGTGCGGCAGCCGAAGCTCGGGCCGTTCGATCGCCGCGGAAATGTCCGCCTCGGGCACGGCAAGGGCGAACTGTTGGTCGGTGGCATACAAATCGGCTATGCGGCGCTCAAGGCGCCGTTCGCGGGCATTCGTCGACATCAAAATCCTTGCGAAATCGGTGGAAGGGGGACGCCACGCTGCGCCTACAGGAAACTACGTTAGCGAAACTAACTTTATTCCTGCGAATCCGGGCGCTGCCAGTCTGCTGTGAGTGCGGCGGGGTTACCCGGTCGCCGGATTGGGTATTCGGCCAACGACCGAGGAGGCATCATGAGTGACACGCGTGTTCGCGGCGGTCGGTTGCGAATGGCCCGCAGCCGTGGCGCGGCGAGCGGATTTCTGCTGATTCTGTTGGGCGTCTGGGGTGCCCTCATCCCGTTCGTCGGACCTTACTTCGACTTCGCCTTCACCCCCGACCAGGAGTGGACGTGGACCATCGCGCGCGGCTGGCTCGAAGTGCTGCCCGGCGCTGCCGCGGCGGTAGGCGGTCTGCTGCTGCTTGGTTCGGGCAATCGCGCGACCGCGACGCTGGGCGGGTGGCTAGCCGTGCTGGCGGGCGCCTGGTTCGTCGTCGGCCGGGCGTTTGCGTCGGTGTTGGCCATCGGCGACGTTGGCACCCCGGTTGCGGTCACCGATGGGAAGCGAATCGTCCTGGAGCTCGCATACTTCTACGGGCTGGGCGCGGTGATCATTTTCCTGGGCGCCGTTGCGCTGGGCCGCGTTTCGGTTCGCAGCGTACGTGACGTCGGATATGTTCAGCCGGTCACCACAGGTGCGACGCAACCGCC
The DNA here is from genome assembly GCA_036263935.1 of Mycobacterium sp. Classification (GTDB taxonomy): domain Bacteria; phylum Actinomycetota; class Actinomycetes; order Mycobacteriales; family Mycobacteriaceae; genus Mycobacterium. Next base: position 11,342 of record DATARY010000098.1, on the reverse strand, counting down.
GCCGTCGGACGAGGTCACCGAAATTCAGCCGACGCCGACTGCGAACACAGGGCAACATCGTCCGTGGGGCAACATGTTCGGGCGCCGGCACACCCACGCCCATTGATCGTTTCTCGGCCCGCCCGAGAGCTGGAATTCCCGGTCGTTAACCCGGTGCGATAGCGGCCGGGAATTCTACTTCGGCCGACCATCGGCAAACATCCGCCCAAAGGCGCATCCACGCCTGAAGTGGTATCACCGGCGATACCGCTCCGGCGAAGGACGTCCCCCTCGGAAATCTGTGGCTGGAGTGACGGGCGTGGTCTAGCGTCGCTGCGGTTGTAACGCCATGGACGGGGTTTCCCAGGGCGGCCCGCCATGCCGTTACATTCGCAAAGCTCAATGCGCAACTGTGCCGATGGTCGCGCACTCGACTCACGACACTAGCCGGTGTAAGCCATCACGTGCTTGATGCGGGTGTAGTCGTCGAAGCCATACATCGACAGGTCCTTGCCATGCCCCGACGACTTGAAGCCCCCGTGCGGCATCTCGGCGACGAGCGGGATGTGCGTGTTGATCCACACGCAACCGAAGTCCAGCGCCGCCGACACCCGCAAGGCGCGCGAGACGTCGCGCGTCCACACCGATGACGCCAGCCCGTACTCCGTGCCATTGGCCCACTGGATCGCCTCGTCCTCATCAGAGAACGACTGCACGGTGATCACCGGGCCGAAGATCTCCTCCCGCACCAACCGGTCATCCTGCACCAGCCCGCCGATCACCGTCGGTTCGACGTAGAAACCCTTGTCGCCCTGGCGTCGTCCTCCGGTGGCCACCTTGGCGTGCGGCGGCACGTCCGTCAAGTAGGAGAGCACTCGTTCCATCTGGTTGACGTTGTTGACCGGTGGTACCCATGCATCCTCGTCGTCGGCAGGCCGCCCGAACGTCGTGACCGCTCCGCGAGCCTGCTCGGCCAGCGCATCCGTCAGATCCGCTGCGACCGACGCACCGGCCAGCACCCGCGTCGCAGCGGTGCAGTCCTGGCCCGCATTGAAATACCCCGCCGTCGCGATTCCCTCTGCGGCCGTAGCGATGTCGCTGTCATCGAACACGATCACCGGTGCCTTGCCGCCGAGCTCAAGATGCGTGCGCTTGAGGTGCCCGCCCGCGCTCACCGCCACCGCGCGGCCCGCGGACACCGAGCCGGTGATCGACACCATCTGCGGCGTGGGATGCGCAACGACCGCCGCGCCGGTCGCCCGGTCACCGCACACGACATTCAGCACTCCGGGCGGAAAGTGCCGAGAAGCGATCTCCGCCAGCATCACCGTCGTCACCGGCGTCGTATCGCTGGGCTTGATCACCACCGTGTTGCCCGCGGCGATTGCCGGACAGAACTTCCAGATCGCCATCATCATCGGGTAGTTCCACGGCGCCACCTGGCCGACCACGCCGACCGGCTCCCGGCGGATCCACGACGTGTGGTTCTCCATATACTCGCCGGCGGACTTGCCCTCCAACATCCTTGCCGCCCCGGCGAAGAACCGGATCTGATCGACCATCGGCGGGATCTCTTCGGCCATCGTGACGTGGTTGGGCTTGCCGGTGTTGCGGCCCTCGGCTTTGACGAGTTCTTCCGCGTTTTTCTCGACGTCGTCGGCGAGGTCCAAAAGCGCCTTCTGTCGAACCGAAGGGGTGGTGCGCTTCCAGTCGGCGAACGCCTTGGATGCGGCGGCGTACGCGTTGTCGATGTCCTGCTCGTTGGAAACCGGTGCGGTGGCGTACTCCTCGCCGGTGGCCGGATCGACCAGCGCCACGGTGGCCCCGCTGACGGAGTCGACGAGCTCGCCGCCGATGAAATTCTGGACCTTCGTCATGTCAAACTCCTGTCCTTAGAGATCGGCGAGGATCAGCGCCAGCACGTCGAGCCCTTCGATGAGAAGATCGTCGCTAATGGTCAGCGGGGGTAGGAATCGCAGCACGTTGCCAAACGTGCCGCAGGACAACACAATTACACCCGCAGTGTGGGCGCCCGAGCACAGCGCCTTGGTGAGGTCGGCGTCGGGCTCGATCGTGCCCGACTTGACCAGCTCCACCGCGATCATCGCGCCGCGGCCGCGCACGTCGCCGATGCGGTTGTCTTCGGCCTGCAGCCGGCCCAGCCGGTCTTTCATGATCTGCTCGATGTCACGCGCCCGCTCCACCAGACCGTCGGCCTCGATCGTCGCGATGGTGGCCAGCGCTGCAGCGCATGCCACAGGATTGCCGCCGTAGGTGCCGCCCAGTCCGCCGACGTGCGGGGCGTCCATGATGTCGGCGTGGCCGGTCACCGCCGACACCGGCAACCCGTCGGCGATGCCCTTGGCGGTAACGATCAGGTCCGGCTCGATGCCTTCGTGTTCGCACGCGAACATCGCTCCGGTGCGGGCGAATCCGGTCTGCACCTCGTCAGCGATGAACACCACGTCGTTCTCGTGGCACCAATCCAGCAATGTGGGCAGGAAGCCGTCGGCCGGAACGATGAAGCCGCCTTCACCCTGGATAGGTTCGATGATCACCGCGGCCAGGTTGTCAGCACCGACCTGCTTGTCCATCACGGTGATCGCGCGCCGGGCGGCCACCTCGCCGTCGGTGGCCATTTCCTTGCCGAACTCCGCGTCACGGAACGGGTAGGAGAGCGGCGCACGGTAAATCTCGGGGGCAAACGGGCCGAAACCCTGTTTGTAGGGCATCGATTTCGCGGTCAGTGCCATCGCCAGGTTGGTGCGGCCATGGTAGGCATGGTCGAACGACACCACCGCCGACCTGCGGGTGTACGACCTGGCGATCTTGATGGCGTTCTCCACCGCCTCCGATCCGGAGTTGAACAGCGCGGAGCGCTTCTCGCCGCTGCCCGGGGTGAGTCGGTTGAGTTCCTCGGCGACCGCGACGTACCCCTCGTACGGCGTGATCATGAAACAGGTGTGGGTGAAGTTGGCGGCCTGGTCGGCAACCGCCTCGACGACGCGCGGCGACGAGTTGCCGATTGTGGTGACCGCGATGCCCGATCCCAGATCGATCAACCGGTTGCCGTCGACGTCCTCGACGATGCCGCCGAACGCCCGCGCCGCATAGACGGGCATCGTGTTGCCGACGCCGCGGGCGACCGCGGCCGCTTTACGCTCGATCAGCTCCTTTGACCGCGGGCCGGGAATCGTGGTGGCGAGGTAGCGGCTCTGCTCGAGGGTGCTCAACGGACGCCTCCTGATGACCGGTGGGTTGGGCGAATGCCGCGTCGCGGTTGAGAGTAGTCGGACAGGCAATGGCACACTGGTCAACGACGAGGCCCTTGACCTGCCGGTCTCGGAGCCGTCACCACAAGACCACACGAAAGACAATGCTGACATGGATCTGGTCGTCTTCCTGCCCCTGCTCATCATCCTGGGCGCGTTCATGTACTTCGCGTCGCGGCGTCAGAAGAAAGCGATGCAGGCCACCATCGACCTGCAAAATTCGCTGCAGATCGGCGACCGCGTGCACACCACGTCGGGTCTGGAGGGCACCATCACGGCGCTCACCGATGACAACGTCGAGCTGGAGATCGCACCGGGCGTCGTCACCACCTGGATGAAGCTGGCCGTCCGGGACAAGGTCGAGGACGACTTCGAAGAAGACACAATCGACACCGACGACGGCGAGGTCGTCGAGAGCCCCAACTCGAAGACCGACGGCTGAGGACACGAGCCTTTACGGACTGCAAGCACGTACCCTGTGCGGTGCTGACGAACTGATCTCGAGGAGACCCTGACAACGTGGCATCGTCTTCGGCGCCGGTGCACCCTGCCCGCTACCTGACGCTCTTTTTGGTGCTGCTCGTCGGCGTTTACCTGTTGGTGTTCCTGACCGGCGACAAGCGGGCCAAGCCCAAGCTCGGCATCGACCTGCAGGGCGGCACCCGCGTCACTCTGACCGCGCGCACGCCCGACGGCTCGCGCCCCACCCGCGAATCGCTGAACCAGGCCCAGCAGATCATCAGCGACCGCGTGAACGGCCTCGGCGTCTCTGGATCCGAGGTCATCATCGATGGCGACAACCTGGTCATCACGGTGCCCGGAAACGACAGCAGCGAGGCTCGCAACCTGGGCCAGACCGCGCGGCTGTACATCCGGCCGGTGATCCATGTGATGGCCGCCCAGGGCGCCGCCCAGCGCCCCCAAGCCCAGCCGGGCGGCCCGCCGCCTGGTGCACCGCCAGGTGCCCCAGGAATGCCGCCGGGGGCGGCGCCTGGCGCTCCCGCTGAACCTGGCGCTCCCGGTACTGCCGAACAGGTCCCATCGGCGCCGGAGGCTCCTCCGCAGCCCCGGCCTTATCCGCAGGAGCCGCCGCCCACACCCGGACCGCCGGCGCCGCCTCCGACACCGGAGTCGAAGAAGGACCTTGCCCAGCGCATCGCAGACGAGAAGCAGTTGCGGCAGAGCACCCAACAGCAGATCCAGATTCTGGCGCTGCAGTTCCAGGCGACACGCTGCAACCAAGACGACGTACTGGCGGGCAACGACGACCCGAACCTGCCGCTGGTGACCTGTTCGCAGGACGGCAAGGAGGTCTACCTGCTGGACAAGTCGATCATCAGCGGTGAGCAGATCGCGAACGCCAGCTCGGGCTTGGACCAGCAGCGCGGCGAGTACGTCGTCGATGTGACGTTCAAGAGCGATGCATCCAAGATCTGGGCGGACTTCACGGCGGCCAACGTCGGCACCCAGACGGCCTTCGTGCTGGACTCGAAGGTGGTCAGCGCGCCCGCGATCCAGGAGGCCATCCCGGGCGGGCGCACACAGATCACCGGCCGCTTCACCCAGGAGTCCGCGAAGGAACTGGCCAACGTGCTGAAGTATGGCTCGTTGCCGTTGTCGTTCGAGTCGTCCGAGGCCGAAACCGTGTCCGCCACGCTGGGCTTGTCGTCGCTACGGGCCGGTCTGATCGCGGGCGCGATCGGCCTGGCGCTTGTGCTGGCGTATTCGTTGCTCTACTACAGAGTGCTCGGGGTGCTGACCGCATTGTCGCTAGTCGCTTCCGGTGCAATGGTCTTCGCGATCCTGGTGCTTCTTGGCAGATACATCAACTACACGCTCGATCTCGCCGGCATCGCGGGTCTGATCATCGGTATCGGCACCACTGCGGACTCGTTCGTGGTGTTCTTCGAACGGATCAAAGACGAGATACGCGAGGGTCGTTCGTTCCGCTCGGCCGTCCCACGCGGTTGGGCCAGGGCACGCAAGACGATCCTGTCCGGCAACGCGGTCACCTTCCTGGCCGCAGCGGTGCTTTATTTCCTTGCGATCGGCCAGGTCAAGGGCTTCGCGTTCACGTTGGGCCTCACCACGATCCTCGACATTGTGGTGGTGTTCCTGGTGACGTGGCCGCTGGTCTATCTGGCCTCGAAGTCGACGACGCTGGCCAAGCCTGCGTTCAACGGGCTCGGCGCGGTGCAACAAATCGCGCGCGAGCGACGAGCCGCCGCCCACGCGACGGAACGGGGATAGCCCGATGACCAAACACACATCCGAGGACACCGCATCGACCGCCGTTGAGGCGCCCGACCTGTCATCCGTCGCCACCGCAGTGCCGCGACACGGCTTCTTCGTACGCCTGTACACCGGCACCGGTGCGGTCGACGTCGTCGGGCGTCGCAAGCTGTGGTTTGCGATCAGTGGCCTGATCGTCGCGGTCGCCATCGCGAGCATCGTGTTGCGCGGGTTCACGTTCGGCATCGACTTCAAGGGCGGCACCAAGGTGTCAATGCCCGCCGCCGCCGAGAGCGGCACCGTCAGCGTGCAGCAGGTCGAGAACGTCTTCAGCAAGACATTGGGCACGAGCCCCGAATCGGTGGTCATTGTCGGCAGCGGCGCATCGGAAACCGTGCAGATCCGTTCGAAGGCGCTGACCAATCAGCAGACCGAACAGCTGCGCACCGCGCTGTTCGACGCGTTTCACCCCAAGGGCGCCGACGGTCAGCCGTCCAAGCAGGTGATCAGCGACTCGGCGGTCTCGGAGACGTGGGGTGGCCAGATCACCAAGAAGGCGCTCATCGCGCTAGTTGTCTTCCTGGTGCTGGCGGCCATCTACATCACGGTGCGCTACGAGCGCTACATGGCGATGTCGGCGCTCGCGTGCCTCGCGTTCGACCTTGTCACCACCGCGGGGGTGTACTCCGTGGTCGGATTCGAGGTCACCCCGGCGACGGTGATCGGGCTGCTGACGATTCTCGGTTTCTCGCTGTATGACACGGTGATCGTGTTCGACAAGGTCGAGGAGAACACCCACGGCTTCGAGCACACCACCCGGCGCACCTTCGCCGAGCAGGCCAACCTCGCGGTCAACCAGACATTCATGCGGTCAATCAACACGAGCCTGATCTCGGTGCTGCCGATCATCTCGCTGATGGTCATCGCGGTGTGGCTGCTCGGCGTCGGGACGCTGATGGACCTCGCGCTGGTGCAGCTGGTGGGCGTGATCGTTGGCACGTACTCGTCGATCTTCTTCGCGACGCCACTGCTGGTGACCCTGCGCGAACGTACCGACATCGTCCGCACCCACACCCGCCGGGTGCTCAACCGGCGCAAGCCCGCGGCCGCGAAGCCCGCCGACACCGACGCCGTGCCGGAAGAGGTAGCGGCCGCGGTGGCGAGCAGACCGGCGCCCGCCGAGAAGCCGGCACCGGGTGCCCGCCCCGTCCGGCCGACCAGCAGCAGGACCGGACGACCATCAGGTAAGCGGAGCACCCGGCGGCGATAGACCGGATGACTCACACGGGCCGGCGCGCCGCCTCACTGATGGCTGTGCTGTCGTTGGTCGGCGGGCTGGGTCTGTCCGGGTGTTCGGGCAGTCCCGTAGGCACCATCGACTATGCCGTCGACGGCACACTGGCCACTTACAACACCAACACCGTCGCGGGCGCCGCATCGGGCGGGCCGCAGGCCTTCGCGCGGGTGCTGACCGGTTTCAACTACCACGGACCCGACGGCCAGATCATCGGCGATCACGACTTCGGCACGATCTCGGTGGTCGGGCGGGCGCCGCTGGTGCTCGACTACGAAATCAGCGCCAGCGCCGTGTACTCCGACGGCAAGCCGATCACCTGTGACGACATGGTGCTGGCGTGGGCGTCGCAGTCGGGCCGGTTCGCCGGTTTCGACGCGGCCAGTCGGGCGGGCTACAGCGACGTCGCATCGGTTGACTGCGCGCCCGGGCAGAAGAAGGCTCGGGTGTCCTTCGCCGAGGATCGCGGGTTCGTCGACTTCGGCCAGCTCTTCTGTGCGACGTCGATGATGCCGTCGCACGTCATCGCCGACGAACTCGGCCTCGGGGACAGCGGCGTCACCACTGCGCTGCTCAACAACGACGGCCCGATCGTCGAGCGCATCGCCCAGGTGTGGAACAACACCTGGAACCTGGGCCCCGATCTGGACCTCAAGCGGTTCCCGTCGTCGGGCCCCTACAAGCTGGATTCGGTGACCAAGGACGGCGCCGTGGTCCTGGTGGCCAACGACAGGTGGTGGGGCACGAAACCCGTCACCAACAAAATCACGGTGTGGCCGCGGGCCGCCGACATCCAGGACCGCGTCAACAGGGGCTCCTATGACGTCGTCGACGTCGCTTCTGGCTCATCGGGGACGCTGAACGTGCCCGACGGCTATGTGCGCACCGATTCCCCGTCGGCGGGCATCGAACAGCTGATCTTCGCGCCGCAAGGCCCGCTTGCGGCGACGCCGGCCCGGCGGGCGCTTGCCCTGTGCACGCCGCGTGATGTGATCGCCCGCAACGCAGAGGTACCGATCGCCAACGCCAGGCTCAACCCGGCGACCGAGGATGCGTTCGGCGCGGCCGAGGGTGCCGTTGAGGCCGGCCAATTCGCCGCCGCGAACCCCGACGCGGCCCGTGCGGCGATCAAAGGGCCGTTGACAGTGCGGATCGGGTACCAGAGCCCCAACGCCCGGCTGGCTGCGACCGTGGGCGCGATCGCCAAGTCCTGCGTACCCGCCGGAATCACCGTGCAGGACGTCGCTACTGATCGGACAGGGCCGCTGTCGCTGCGCAACAACGAGATCGACGTGCTGATCGCCAGCACCGGCGGCGCCGCGGGCAGCGGATCCACCGGCGCATCGTCGATGGATGCCTACGATCTGCACACCGCCAACGGCAACAACCTGTCGGGCTACTCCAACGAGCGCATCGACGGGATCATCGCCGCGATGGCCATCACCTCCGATGCCAAGGAACTGGCCCGGCTGCTCGGCGAGGGCGGGTCGATCCTGTGGGCCGACATGCCGACTCTTCCGCTGTACAGACAGCAGCGAACGCTGCTGACATCGACGAAGATGCATGCCGTCAGCAGCAATCCGACTCGATGGGGCGCGGGATGGAACGTGGACCGCTGGGTGCGGGGTCGGTGAGCGAAAATATCTCCGACCTCATCGCGTCGATGACGCGTGAGGTGTCCGACTTTCCCAGCCCGGGCATCCAGTTCAAGGACCTGACACCGTTATTTGCCGACGCCGACGGGCTTGCCGCGGTGACCGATGCGATCGCCGACATTGCCAGGGGCGCGGATCTGGTGGCGGGCGTGGACGCCCGCGGGTTCCTGCTCGGTGGCGCGGTCGCCGTAAAGCTGGGAATCGGGGTGCTGGCGGTTCGCAAGGGCGGAAAGCTGCCACCACCGGTCTTCAGCGAGACCTACAGCCTCGAATACGGCACCGCGACGCTCGAGGTGCCTGCCGAAGGCATCGAACTGGGCGGTCGCTCCATCGTCGTCATCGACGACGTGCTGGCCACCGGCGGCACCCTCGCAGCCACGGCGCATCTCCTGACGACGGCGGGCGCGACCGTGACCGGCGCCGTGGTGGTGCTCGAACTGGGCTCCCTCGGCGGCCGCGACGTGCTCAAAGGGCTAGCGGTCACCAGCTTGCGAACGGTCTGAGCGATATCCTCGAAGAGCAGACGAGGAGGTGACCATGGCTGACGATCCCGGCACGGGACAGGCCGTGCAGTCACCGGCCCAGCAGCCCGAAACCCAGCCCCTGGAGCTCCCGAAGACCTCGACGAGCGCGTCGCGGCGGGTGAGGGCCCGGCTGGCCCGTCGGATGACCGCTCAGCGCAGCGCCGTCAACCCGGTGCTCGAGCCGCTGGTGGCGGTGCACAAAGACTTCTACCCGAAGGCCGACCTGTCGTTGCTGCAGCGGGCCTACGAGGTCGCTGAGCAACGGCACGCCGACCAGTTGCGCCGCTCGGGCGATCCGTACATCACCCACCCGCTGGCCGTCGCCAACATCCTGGCCGAGCTCGGCATGGATACCACAACGCTGATCGCCGCGCTGCTGCATGACACCGTCGAAGACACCGGATACACGCTGGAGGCGCTGACCGAGGAGTTCGGGACGGAGGTCGGCCATCTCGTCGATGGCGTCACCAAGCTGGACAAGGTCGCACTGGGCACGGCGGCCGAGGGCGAAACGATCCGCAAGATGATCATCGCGATGGCCCGTGACCACCGCGTGCTGGTGATCAAGGTCGCCGACCGGCTGCACAACATGCGCACGATGCGCTTCCTGCCGCCGGAGAAGCAGGCCCGCAAGTCCCGCGAGACGCTGGAAGTGATTGCGCCGCTGGCACATCGGCTGGGCATGGCCACCGTCAAGTGGGAGCTGGAAGACCTGTCGTTTGCGATCCTGCATCCGAAGAAATACGAAGAGATCGTGCGCCTGGTCGCCGACCGGGCGCCGTCGCGTGACACCTACCTGGCCAAGGTGCGCGACGAGATCGTCACCGCACTCACCGAGATGAAGATCAACGCGGTCGTGGAGGGCAGGCCGAAGCACTATTGGTCGATCTACCAGAAGATGATCGTCAAGGGTCGCGACTTCGACGACATCCACGACCTGGTCGGGGTGCGCATCCTGTGCGACGAGATCAGGGACTGCTATGCCGCTGTGGGGGTTGTGCATTCGCTGTGGCAGCCGATGGCAGGCCGGTTCAAGGACTACATCGCCCAGCCGCGGTTCGGGGTGTACCAGTCGCTGCACACCACCGTCGTCGGGCCGGAGGGCAAACCGCTGGAGGTGCAGATCCGCACCCGCGACATGCACCGTACCGCCGAGTACGGCATCGCCGCGCACTGGCGCTACAAGGAGGCCAAGGGCCGCAACAATGTTCCGCCGAGCAACGCTGCCGAGATCGACGAAATGGCCTGGATGCGCCAGCTGCTGGACTGGCAGCGGGAGGCCGCCGACCCTGGCGAGTTCTTGGAGTCGCTGCGCTACGACCTTGCGGTGCAAGAGATCTTCGTTTTCACCCCGAAGGGCGACGTGATTACGCTGCCCACCGGGTCGACGCCGGTGGACTTCGCTTATGCGGTGCACACCGAGGTGGGTCACCGCTGCATCGGCGCCCGGGTCAACGGCCGGTTGGTCGCGCTGGAGCGCAAGCTCGAAAACGGGGAGACAGTTGAGGTTTTCACGTCGAAAGCGCCCACCGCCGGGCCGTCGCGAGACTGGCAGACGTTCGTGGTGTCGCCGCGCGCGAAGGCCAAGATCCGGCAGTGGTTCGCCAAGGAGCGCCGCGAAGAGGCGCTGGAATCCGGTAAGGACGCGATCGCGCGCGAGGTGCGTCGCAGCGGAATTCCGTTGCAGCGCTTGATGAACGCCGAGTCGATGGCGGCGCTGGCGCGCGAACTGCGGTACATGGACGTGTCCGCGTTGTACACCGCGGTGGGGGAGGGCCACGTCTCGGCGCGCCATGTCGTGCAGCGGCTGGTAGCCCAACTCGGCGGCGACGAGGAGGCCGCCGACGAGCTCGCCGAGCGGTCCACCCCCGCGACGATGCCTGTGCGCCAGCGCAGCACAGACGACGTCGGTGTCGCGGTGCCCGGCGCGCCGGGCGTGCTTACGAAGCTGGCCAAGTGCTGCACTCCGGTGCCCGGCGACAACATCATGGGCTTCGTCACCCGCGGCGGCGGAGTCAGCGTGCACCGAACCGACTGCACGAATGCCGTATCGCTGCAACAACAGTCGGAGCGGATCATCGACGTGCGGTGGGCGCCGTCGCCCTCGTCGGTGTTCCTGGTCGCCATCCAGGTGGAGGCTCTGGACCGCCACCGGCTGCTGTCGGACGTGGCGCGAGTGCTCGCCGACGAGAAGGTCAACATCCTGTCGGCGTCGGTGACGACCTCCGACGACCGTGTGGCCATCAGCCGGTTCACCTTCGAAATGGGCGACCCGAAGCACCTGGGGCACCTGCTCAACGTGGTGCGCAACGTGGAGGGCGTCTACGACGTCTACCGCATCACTTCTGCCGCTTGACTGCGACTGTGGCAAAGCCTGACGTGGGTT
>DATARY010000069.1:0-5198 GCA_036263935.1 Mycobacterium sp. | reverse complement strand
CCGCCCTTCTGAGAAAGCACAGCGATACTGCAGGGCCCCCGGATGGGCTGGTTGACCCGATCGATGAGAGCACGTTGGCCGGCGTCCTTCGTTTTTCGCCAGCCCATTTGCGGTGCCCGGACCTTCGTCAATGCGACGAAGCCTCGCCCGTTGGCGGCTCTGCGTCGCGCCGGGCGGAAGGGGCCGCCCCTCGACCGGCGCTGGCGATCCCGGGATCGGGACCCGCGGAGGCCGACGCCCCAGCGCTCGTCGCGCCGCCGGTTTGGTGCAGACGTTCATCGAACTGGCGGCTTCGATCGCCAACGATTACGGCCGGGCAAGTCAACAGCCGAGCGGCTCCTGAGCAGGAACCTAGTCGGCCAGCGCAGCCCTCATCGCCGCTTTCGGGGCCGGCAGCCCGGTGAACTGCTCGACCTGTGCGAACGCCTGGTGGAGCAGCATCTGCAGGCCGCTGATCACCCGGCCGCCGGCCGCTTCGACCGCCGATGCCAGCGGTGTGGGCCATGGATCGTAGATCGCGTCCAGCAGCAGCGGGGTGGCGCTCAACGTGGGCGCGTACTGTGCGGCGGCCCCGGCCGGGATCGTATTCACCAGGACGTCCGCCTCCCCGACGGCGCCCGCCAGTTCGGTGCCGTCGATGTCACACCACCGGCCGGCGGCGCCCGATCGGGAGGCGAGGTGCACCAGCGGCGTGGCCTTGTCCTTGGTGCGGGCGACGATCGTAATCCGTTGCACGCCAAGCTCGGCCAGGCCGACCACCACTGCCGGTGCGGTGCCGCCGGAACCGACGACGACCGCGTCCCCGGAGATCTGCCCCAACGCGCCGATCACGCCGTCGATGTCGGTGTTGTCCGCCCGCCAACCTGCCGGTGAGCGCACCAGCGTGTTGGCCGAGCCGACCAGTTCGGCGCGCAGCGTGCGTTCGTCGGCGAACCGCAGCGCCGCGAACTTGCCGGGCATCGTGACAGACACGCCCACCCACTCGGGCCCGAAACCAGCTACCAGACCGGGTAATTGGTCCGCGGTGCACTCGATGCGATCGTATGTCCAACCGTCGAGGCCGAGCGCCCGGTAGGCGGCCAGATGCAGCTGTGGTGAACGGGAATGTGCGATCGGTGACCCGAGCACCGCCGCCCTGCGCGGACTACCGGGCGCTATCGAGGACACCGTTGCGCTTCGCCAGTTCGATGTTCGCCAGGTGCTGCTGGTAATCCCTGGTGAACAGCGTGGTGCCCTGGAGGTCGATGGTGACGAAGTAGAGCCAGTCCCCCGGCTCGGGCTTTTCGGCCGCGCCCAGGGCCGGCTGACCGGGCGAGCAGATGGGAGTGGCCGGAAGACCCGGCCGCACGTAGGTGTTCCATGGCGTGTTCTGCGCGCGGTCGGCGTCGGTGGTGGCCACCTCGATCCGATCCAGTGGATAGTTCACGGTGGAGTCGAATTCCAGTGTGCGGTTCTCGTGCAGGCGGTTGTAGATGACCCGCGCTACCTTCGAGAAGTCGTCCGGCTTGGATTCGCGTTGCACCAGCGACCCGACGGTCAGGATCTGGTAGGGCGACATGTTCATCGCTTTGGCGGTGTCGAGCAGCCCGCCCTGCGCGTACTGGCTTGCGCTGGTGCCGATCAGGGTGGACAGAATGTGCTGAGGGTCGGCCGATGGATCGATGTTCCATGTGCCTGGGGCGATCAGCCCCTCCAACCGACGATGGTCATCGCCCATCGCGGTGACCGCGTTGACGGCCCAGTCAGGAACGGACAACGCCGACGGCAGCGCGCTGCCCGCAATCTTGCGCAGATCGTCCACCGACATGCAGTGACGCTCACCGTCGAGATTCACACATGTCGCCTTGGCGATCAGGCTGAAGACGCCGTCGGTGACGGCGTTGGTCTTGATGTCCTGGACGTCGTCGAGTTGGCGTCCCTCCGGGATCACCAGCTTGCCTACCCGGTTCTGCGGATCAGCAAGGCGTGCAACGGCATTCGATGCCGGGATCTCGGTTCGCACCTTGTAGAAGCCGGGCTGGATGGCGGAGATGGCCTGGTTGCCATCCGCTGCGTCGACGAATGCCTTGACCGTTGCCACCACGTTGTGTTCCTGCAACGTCTTGCCGATCGCCGTTGTGGAATCGCCGTCGTGGACCTGGACTACCACGTCGTTGACGCCGTCGCCGGAGTAGTCGTTGCCGGTACCGAACAGCGAGTGCCACAGTCGCGAGCCGAGGAATACCGCGCCGACGACGACCACGATCAACATTGCCAGCGCGAAGCCACCGACGATGCGGCGCTTGCGCTTGCTGCGGGCCTCGCGCATCCGCTCGGCCCGGGTCATCCGGTGACGCGGCGGTCCCACCGCCATGGGTTGGGCCCGACTGCGGCCCCAGTTGTCAGCCATCACCGACCTCTCCGTGCGCGGCGATGGCCGCGCGCCGTTGGTCCAGCCAGTTCTGCAAGATATTCACCGCAGCGGCCTGATCGATCATGGTCCGCTGCCCCTTCGCCCGCACACCCGCGTCCCGTAACGAACGCTGCGCCGCGACGGTGGTGAGTCGCTCGTCGGCCAATCGAACGGGCGTGGGCGCAATGCGCCGGGCCAGCAGGTCGGCCAGCTCCACCGCATCGCGGGCCGACGAGCCCGCCCGGTCGGTCAGGGTGCGCGGCAGGCCCACCACGACTTCCACCGCCTCCAGCTCATCGACCAGTTGCGCCAGCCTGCGCAGGTGTCTGTTCGAGCGATCGCGGCGCACCGTCTCGACGGGCGTGGCCAGGATGCCGTCCGGGTCGCTGGTGGCCACGCCGATGCGGACGCTGCCCACGTCGATGCCGAGCCGTCGTCCGCGTCCCGGATCGTCACCTCCGGGCCGATCCGGCACCCGGTCCTCGGGATTGGCCACGGCCTACCCTCGGCTTATCTCTGCGCGCAGCGCGGCCACTGCCGCGTCGATACCCGCCGCCCCCTTACCGGAACCCTGCGCCAGATCGGCCTTGCCGCCCCCACGACCGTTGACCGCCGCACCCAACTGCTTCACCAACTCGTTGGCCCGCAGACCGAGGTCTTGCGCAGCCGGGTTCACCGCCACGACAAACGGAACGGAGTCGTCGTCACCTTCGGCGATCAAGGCCACAACCGCCGGGTCGCTGCCCAGCCTTCCGCGGATGTCGCCGACGAGTGTGCGCAGGTCCGCCGCCGACGTTCCGCCGGCCATCCGCTGCGCCACGACACGGACCTTACCGATTTGCTCGGCATTGGCGGCGGCATTCGCCGCGGCGGCCCGCGCGTTGGCCAGCCGCATCCGGTCAAGTTCCTTCTCGGCGTTTTTCAGCCTTTCCACCAGCTGGGCCACCCGCGCCGGAACCTCCTCGGACGGAACCTTAAGCGACGACGCCAATCCCGCCATCAGTGCGCGTTCCTTGGCGAGGTGGCGGAAAGAGTCGAGGCCCACGTAGGCCTCCACCCGGCGCACGCCGGAGCCGACCGACGATTCACCGAGGATCGTGACCGGGCCGATCTGCGCCGAATTGTCCACATGCGTTCCGCCGCACAGCTCCAGCGAAAACGGGCCGCCGATTTCGACCACCCGCACCTGCTCGGGGTAGGCCTCTCCGAAGAGCGCCATCGCACCCATCGCCTTGGCCTTCTCGAGTTCGGTGGTGAAGCTGTGCACCTCGTAGTCGGCCTCAACCGCCTCGTTGGTGACCTCTTCGATCTGGGTCCGCTGCTCCTCCGTCAACGGGCCCTGCCAGTTGAAGTCGAACCGCAGATAGCCGGGCCGGTTCAGTGACCCGGCCTGAACAGCATTGGGCCCCAGCACTTGTCTCAGCGCGGCGTGCACCATGTGGGTGCCCGAATGACCCTGCGTCGCGCCGTGTCGCCAGCGCGGGTCCACGGCGGCGACAACGGTGTCGCCCTCGACGAATTCGCCGGACTCGACGGTGACGCGGTGCGCCCACAGGGTTTTGGCGATCTTCTGCACGTCGCTCACGGCCGCCCTGGATGTCCCCGTCGAGCCGGTCCCCATGATGCTGCCCTCGTCGGCGATCTGGCCGCCCGACTCGGCATAGAACGGCGTGCGGTCCAAGATCAGCTCGACGCGGTCGGGCCGCGGGGCCGCACCGGCGGCCGAGCCGCCGGAGTGCGCGACCACCGGCACCCGCTTGCCGTCGACAAAGATGCCGAGAATCTTTGCCTCGGAGGTCAATTCGCCGAAGCCGGTGAACTCCGTCGGGCCGGCGTCGACCAGATCGCGGTATTCAGACAGATCGGCGTGCGCCTGCTTACGCGCTGCCGCGTCGGCCTTGGCGCGCTGGCGCTGCTCGGCCATCAGGCCGCGGAAGCCGTGTTCGTCGACACTCAGGCCGGCCTCGGCGGCCATCTCGAGAGTCAGTTCGAGCGGGAAGCCGTACGTGTCGTGCAGGGTGAACGCGTCAGTCCCGGACAGCACCGTGGCACCGGCCTGCTTCGTTGCGCGAGCGGCCTCGTCGAACAGCCGCGAGCCCGACGCCAGCGTGCGGTTGAACGCGGTCTCCTCGGCCACCGCGATGCGGTGGATCCGGTCGAAATCGGTGACCAGTTCGGGGTACGACGGTCCCATCGCGTCGCGCACCGTTGCCATCAGGTCGCCGACGATCGGGTCGTCGATGCCCAACAGCTTCGCCGACCGGATCACGCGGCGCAGCAGCCGCCGCAACACATAACCGCGGCCGTCGTTTCCCGGGCTCACTCCGTCGCCGATCAGGATCGCGGCGGTGCGGCTGTGGTCGGCGATGATGCGGTACCGCACGTCATCCTCGTGGTTGCCGATGTCATACGCACGGGGAGCCCGCGCGGCCACCGCATCTATGACCGGGCGCAGCAGGTCGGTTTCGTAGACGTTGTGCACACCCTGCAGCAGGAAGGCCACCCGCTCGACGCCCATGCCGGTGTCGATGTTCTTGCGCGGCAGCGGCCCGAGGATCTCGAAATCCTCCTTGCCGGTGCCCTCGCCGCGCTCGTTCTGCATGAACACGAGATTCCAGATCTCGATGTAGCGGTCCTCATTGGCGACCGGGCCGCCGTCGACACCGAAATCGGGGCCGCGGTCGTAGTAGATCTCCGACGACGGGCCGCACGGCCCTGGGATTCCCATCGACCAGTAGTTGTCGGCCATCCCGCGGCGCTGAATCCGCTCCAGCGGCAACCCGGCCACTTCCTGCCACAGCTCGAC
>DATARY010000040.1:0-11767 GCA_036263935.1 Mycobacterium sp. | reverse complement strand
CAGCGGGTCGGTGACTACGCCACCTGGTTGGAGCGGTTCGAGACAACGCTGCGGGCGCTGCCCGAGCGCCAGCGCCAGTACTCGCTGCTGCCACTGCTGCACAACTACCAGCGGCCGGACAAGCCGATCAACGGGTCGATGGCTCCGACCGACCGGTTCCGTGCGGCGGTGCAGGAAGCGAAGATCGGGCCGGACAAAGACATCCCGCACGTCTCGCCGCCGGTCATCGTCAAGTACATCACCGACCTGCAGCTGCTCGGGCTGCTCTAACGGCGCAGCTCGTCGCCGACATCAATGATGCTATCGGCGACGAGTTGGCGTCGCTACAGCGCCAGCCCCACCACCATCAGCACGATCGCGATCAACGGGAAGGTTCCCTGTGTGATGGCGGCTCGCGCCTTGTCGGGTGCCGAAGCAATCAGCACCACGGCCGCCGCCAACATCGAGCCGACACCCGCGAACACCAGTGCCGCACCCACGGCCTTGCAGCCGGTCAGCACCGCCGCCACCCCGATCGCGGTGACGATCGCCAGAAAGAGGTTGTAGAAGCCCTGGTTGAAGGCCAGCAGCTTGGTGGTCTCGGCTTCTTCCTCGGTGGTGCCGAACGCCGCGCGGGTGCGGGCCGACGTCCAGGTCAGTGACTCCATTGCGAAGATGTAGACGTGCAGCAGCGCAGCGAGAATCGCGAAAACCAAACCGGCAATGAGCATCCCGCCGTTCCCTTTCCTCAGAAGGTCCGAGTGTAGTGACCACGGGTATGCGTGTCCGACGAAAACGAGTACGGGGATGAAATCATCGGAGGCTTCAATGTCGGTCGTCGCGAAATCCTATCTATCGCCAACTCTGGTATTGCTGGCCTTCGACTGGCCCGCTGGCAAGGACCGGACAGACTTCCTTGGCTTCGCCATCGAGCGAACTCCTGGCTTCAACGGGGACGTCAGCAGCTGGTTGCCCAACCGGATCGGATTCGGTGGCCCCGCGCCGAATCAGGGCGATGTCCCCAGCGACGTGGCGCCGATTCAGAAGTTCTACTGGTGGGACGCCCGGATCGGCGACAAGGACCGCGGCGCCAGCTTCTCCTACCGGATTGTGCCCGTCACAGGCGCGCCGGCATCGCTGACACTCGTCGACGCCGAAGCGGCCACCGTCCAGGTCACCGTGCCCGAGATCGAGGAGAACGGCATTGCAAGCTACTTCAACCGTGCTGTCGTCAGTTCGCAAGCGTTCACCAGGGAATTTCCCGTTGTCAACACCGAGGATCAGCAACGTGCCGCCGAAGCGTGGCTGGCGAATGGGCTCGAGCAGGCGGTGCCCGCCTTCCTGGACCGCTCGGCCGGCCGGGACATCAGCGGCGCGATCTACCACCTCACCGACCCGAACTGGATCATTCCGGCACTTGAATCCTTCGCGGGCCAGCTGTCTTTGGTCTACAACCAGACCACAAAAGACCACGTCTCAGACGCGGCGATCCAGACCCTGACCTCCAGCGGAAAACCGGAAGCGAACTTCTCCCCGCGCACCCACGCAAACATCATGCACAACAAGTTCCTGGTACGGCTCGGGGATAACGGCGCCGCCGAAGCAGTGCTGACGGGTTCGGCCAACTTCACACCCGAGGGCCTGTCGGTGCAGGCCAACCTGCTGCACACCTTCCAATCGCCCGATCTGGCCGAACTCTATGCGGCGCGGGCACGGGAGCTGGCCGGCGATCCCAGCCTCACCGCGACGCAAAACTCCCAGAGCGGCTGGTCTTCGCCAGTACAGGTGGGAGATGCCACCATCCGCGTGTACTTCCCACCAGAACCGAAGGCCACCCGGGGGTCCCTCGACGCGATCGTCGACGCGATCAACGCAGCACAGCACTCGGTGCTGCTGTGCGCGTTCGATCCGACCGACGCCGCGCTCCTGACCGCGGTCTTTCACGCCGCCGACACGGGCAAGATGGTGCTTGCGCTCGTCAACCGGGTGCCGGAGTCACAGCCACACGGGGATCCCCACCGAGCCGACGTCGCCGCCGAGATCACTATTTTCGATAGGGCACAACAGGACCACGACATCGTCGGTTTCAGCGGATTTGGAGCCAGCAACACCCCGACCGGGTTTGCACCCGAACGCATCCTTTGGCCCGGTGAGGATCCGAAGATCATGGTGCGCGTTCACCACAAATTCGTCGTGATCGATGCCGAAGGAGACAATCCGGTTGTATTCAGCGGCTCTGCGAACTTCAGTGGCAACTCTCTACACAACAACGACGAGAACCTGATCGAGATCACCCAGTGCCCTCGGCTGGCCGGAATCTACATGGCGGAGTTCCTGCGCCTGTTCGAGCACTACCGAGCCCGGACGGCATTCGACCGGCGGCAGGCCGGCGACCAAACCGCCTTCACCTTGACTGCCGATAACGCGTGGACGTCCAAGTACTTCAAGGAGGGCAGCCCCGAGTCCAAGGCTCGGCAAGCGATGGCGGGGACGGGCAGCTAATCGAACAAACCAGCCTGCCCAAGGCCGCTGACCCCGGTCGGAGGACTCATCCCGAGATGCGTCCACGCCTTGGCGGTGGAGACGCGTCCGCGCGGGGTGCGGGCGATCATTCCGGCGCGCACCAGGAACGGCTCGCACACCTCTTCCACGGTGGCGGCTTCCTCCCCGACCGCGACGGCCAGCGTCGACACGCCGACCGGGCCGCCGCCGAAACTGCGGGTGAGCGCGGATAATACGGCGCGGTCCAGCCGATCCAGCCCGAGCTCGTCGACGTCGTACACCTCGAGCGCGTACTTGGCGATGTCGCGGGTGATCACCCCGTCGGCGCGGACCTCGGCGTAGTCGCGCACTCGGCGCAGCAGCCGGTTGGCGATGCGCGGGGTGCCGCGCGAGCGGCGGGCAATCTCGGCGCCCGCGTCGGCGCCCAGCTCGATGCCGAGGATGCCGGCCGAGCGGGCGAGCACCCGCTCCAGCTCGGGGGGTTCGTAGAAATCCATGTGGGCGGTGAACCCGAACCGGTCACGCAGCGGGCCGGTCAGCGCTCCGGAGCGGGTGGTCGCGCCGACGAGCGTGAACGGCGCGACTTCAAGCGGAATCGACGTAGCGCCAGGGCCTTTGCCCACGACGACGTCGACGCGGAAGTCCTCCATCGCCAGATACAGCATCTCCTCGGCGGGCCGGGCGATGCGGTGGATCTCGTCGATGAACAGAACATCGTGCTCGACGAGGTTGGACAGCATTGCGGCTAAATCGCCCGCGCGTTCCAGGGCGGGGCCGGACGTGACCCGCAGGGCGGAACCCAGTTCGGCGGCGATGATCATCGCCAGCGATGTCTTACCAAGCCCGGGCGGACCGGACAAGAGGATGTGATCCGGTGTGCCGCCGCGGTTCTTGGCGCCCTCGATTACCAGCTGCAGCTGTTCGCGCACCCGGGCCTGGCCGATGAATTCCTTCAGCGAGCGAGGCCGAAGGCTGGCGTCGATGTCGCCCTCGCCCACGGTCAAGGCCGGCGACACATCGCGGTCTTCGGCCTCCTCGTCGTTTTCGAATCGACTCATTTCTTACCCAACATGGCAAGCGCAGCGCGCAGCGCGCTGGACGTGCTGGCCTCGGGCTCGTTCGCCAGCACCTTGTCGGTGGCCTCCTCGGCCAGTTTGACCGCAAAGCCAAGTCCGACAAGCGCTTCCACGACCGGGCTGCGCACAGCGTGGCCGTTGAGGGCGACAGCGCCTGCGACGGCCGGCACGGGTCCGATCTTGTCGCGCAGTTCGAGAACCATCCGCTCGGCGCCGCGCTTGCCGATGCCCGGAACGCGGGTCAGCGCCGTGACGTCCCCGTCGGCCAGCGCCAGCCGCAGCGAGGGCGCGTCATACACCGCGAGCGTCGCCAGCGCGATCTTCGGCCCGACCCCGGAAACGCCGAGGAGCATGAGGAACAGATCGCGGGCGTCGGAGTCGGCGAAGCCGTAGAGCGTCATGGAGTCCTCGCGCACGATCATCGCGGTGATCAACCGCGCTTCGCTGCCGCGGCGCAGTGTGGCCAACGTGGATGGCGTCGCCATCACCTTGTAGCCCACACCGGCGGCCTCGATGACGACGTGATCGAGTGCGATGTCGAGGACCTCGCCGCGAACGGATGCAATCATCGTGCCGCCTTCAGTTTGGCTTGATACTTGCGGCGCTGCTCGGCGGCCAGCGCCTCGGCGTGCGCCATCCGGGCGATCATCGGGGCGCGCCAGCAGTGGCAGATCGCAAGGGCCAACGCGTCGGCGGCGTCGGCCGGCGTCGGTTTCGTCTGCAGCGCAAGGATTTTAGTGACCATCGCGGTGACCTGGGCCTTGTCGGCGTTGCCGTTTCCTGTGACCGCGGCCTTGACCTCGCTGGGCGTGTGGAAGTACACGTCGATGCCGCGCTTGGCCGCCGCGAGCGCGATGACGCCGCCCGCCTGCGCGGTGCCCATCACCGTCGATACGTTCTGTTGAGAGAACACCCGCTCGATCGCGATCACGTCCGGCCGATGGGTGTCCATCCAATGCTCGACGGCGGTGCTGATGGTGAGCAGCCGGTGCTGCAGCGGTTCGCCGGACGGCGTCCGGACCACGTCGACGTCCAGCGCGATCACCTGCCGTCCCTGACCGCCCTCGATGACGGACAAGCCGCAGCGCGTCAGCCCGGGATCGACTCCCATCACCCGCACGCCAGCCCTCCTGTGAACATCTGTTCGAGAGCCTAACCGGCCGATCCGACGCCTTCCGGTACGACACGCGGCAGTAGCCCGACTCCGCGGAACTGCGGCGAGAGCGCCCTGCCCGCGGCGAGCAGAGGCTCGGTGGCACGCAGCGTGCGGGCCAGCACGAATGCGCCTTCCAGCGCACCGATCAGCGCGAGCGTCACCTCTCGTGCCCTCGGGTCGTCGAGCCCGCGGGCGGTGAAGTAGGCCGTCCCACCATCGACCCAGCCCAGGAATACGGTCGCGGACGTTTTGCGAAGCTCCTCGACGGTGTCGGCGACCTCGGCGGCGACGCTGGCGACCGGGCACATGTTGGCGAACCCGGTGCCGGCCATGTCCTCGGCGGCCTGGGTGAAGACGCCCTCGATCGCGGCGCCGAGGTCGGTGTACTCGTCGACGATCGACGGGATCAGCATTGCGTACGCGGCGCCCGCGTTGACCAGCGCCTCCCGCACGATCTGCACCTTGCCGCCGCGGAAGTGGTGATACAGCGAGCCGATCGGGGCACCCGAGGCTTCGGCGATGTCCTTCATGCTCACCGCGGCGTAACCCCGGTGCCGCATCAGCTCCGCCGCCGCGGTGAGGATCGCTTCCCGGGTGGACCTTGCCATCGACGCCTCCTCGGACCAGACTAGAGCATACGTTCTAGAATCAATGTTCTAATGCCGAAGGGTGGAAATGAAATCCGTCGACGTGACCGCAGGAACCATCGAATACCGCGAGGAGGGCGACCCGGGCGGCCCGCCGGTCGTGCTGTTGCACGGCCTGCTCATGAACGACGCGCAATGGAACCTGGCTTTGCCGCTGCTGCCGCCGGGTTTCCGCTACCTGCTCCCGGTGCTGCCGATGGGCGGGCACCGCATCCCGATGCACGAGAACGCGGATCTGACGCTGACCGGGATGGTCAACCTGGTCGCGGATTTTCTGGACGCGCTGGAGCTGACCGACGTCACGCTCGTCGTCACCGACTGGGGTGGTGCGCTGTTCCTGACCGACATCGGGCGGGACAAGCGCGTCGCGCGCCTGGTGATCTGCCCGTCGGAGGCCTTCGACAACTTCCCGCCCGGCTTCCCCGGCAAGGTCGCCTGGCTGGCCAGCCGCACCACCTGGACGGTGTGGATGGCGATGCGGCAGCTGAAGATCGGCTGGCTGCGCCGGCAGTGGTTGATGTTCGGGCAGATGGCGAAAAAGCCTGTGCCACAGGAAATTGTCGAGGCATGGCTGGAGCCCGGGTTGGCCGACGCACGAATCCGCCGGGACCTGGTGAAGTACTGCCGCACCAAGTTCGACGGCGCCGGCCTGATCAGGGCGACCGACCGGCTGGCTGCTTTCGACGGGCCGGCCCTGGTGCTGTGGAGCCGCAACCCGGTGATGCCTGCCGACCACGGCGAGCGGCTGGCCGGCCTGCTGCCCGACGGCCGACTGCAGCAGGTGGACGACGCGTACGTACTCGTGATGCTCGACCAGCCGGACCGGACCGCCCGCGCGATCGGCGGGTTCCTCACCGGCTGAGCGGTCGCCCAGAGTAACTTCTGGGTACATGCCCAGGATCCGAAGTTTCTGCCGGGTCTGCACGTCGGTCTGCGGGATTCTCGTCGACGTCGAAGGCGATGACGTGATCGCGGTGCACGGTGACCGCGATCATCCGTTCTCCCACGGATACACGTGCCCGAAAGGCCGTGCGTTGCCCGGGATCCACCACCATCCCGATCGCCTCGAATACCCACAGATGCGCGTGGGCGGCTCGCTGCAGCGCACGACCTGGAAGGCCTGCCTCGACGACCTCGGCTCCCGACTGCGCGAGACGATCGGCGAGCACGGACCCGAATCGGTCGGCATCCTCTTCGGCACCGGTGTGGGGATGGACGCGGTGGGCTACAAGGTGGCCCAGCAGCTGCACGCCGCGGTCGGCACGCCCGCCAGGTTCAGCCCGCTGACCATCGACGGGACCGCCAAGGTGTTGATCTCCGAGCTGATGAGCGGCTCACAAGCGCTCAACGGGCGGCCTGACTACGCCAACGCCACGTTCGCCATGTTCATCGGCAGCAATCCCGTTGTGTCCCACGGCCACACCGTCGGGCTGCCTAACCCACGGGGCGCGATCCGCGACCTTGCGAAGCGCGCCGAGGTCTGGGTCGTCGACCCCCGCTACACCGAGACCGCGCGCCTGGCGACCCGCCACTTGGCACCGCGGCCGGGCACGGACTATGCGGTGCTGGGCCACCTGGTGCGCGAGATCCTGCGCGACGGCGCGGATCCCGACGTGCCCGTCCAGGACGTCGAGGTGCTGGCAAGGGCGGTCGAGCCGTTCACCCTCGAGCACACCGCCGCTGTCGCCGATGTCTCCGATGCGCAACTGACGCAGCTGGCGGCGGCGATCCGGCGCGCCGGCCGAATCGCCATCGACGCCGGCACAGGCATCACGATGTCGGCGAGCGCCAATGTGACGCAATGGCTTTCGTGGGCGCTTCTGGTGTTGACCGGTTCGATGAACCGGCCCGGGGGGATCTGGTTTCACCCAGGGTTCGCATACCAACTCGAAAGCTTCGAGCTGCCGATCTCCCCACCGCAAGGATCATTCGGTCCCGGCCCGCGCAGCCGTCCGGAGACGCAGGCGTTTCTGCGCGAGTGGCCGTGCGCTGTGTTGCCCGATGAGATCGAGGCCGGAAACATCCGCGCCTTTCTGAACCTGGGCGGCAGCATGCTCACCGCGTTCCCCAATGCCCGGTCCCTGCTGCCCGCGTTGAAGAAGCTCAATGTGCTTGCCACCACTGAGATTCTGCCCAACGAGACGACGGCGCTCTCGACGCATGTGCTGCCCACCAAGGACCAGCTGGAGCGCCCGGACGTGACCCTGTGGGACATCCTGTCGCCGCGGGTGTCCGCCCAGCACACTCCGGCGGTGGTCGCCCCCGTCGGCGAGCGGCGGTCCATGTGGTGGGTGCTCGCGGAGCTGGGTCGACGCCTCGGTCATGAGCTCGCGGACACCAGCGCCACCGACGAGGCGATGCTTGCCAAGTTGAGCTCCGGCGTCCGGGGCGGGTATGACGAGCTGATGGCGACCGGCTGGTCGGAAGCCCCGCGCGAGCTGCCCGCGCCGTGGGTGGAACGGCACATCGAGCGGCTCGGGGGCTGGCGGCTGGCGCCTCGCTTATTGCTCGATCAACTGGCTGCCGTGCGGACGCCGCCGCCCCTTGTGCTGGTGCCTCGGCGCCAGATGGGCCGGCTGAATTCCCAGCTGGAGTTCCTCGGTGAGGCCGCCGAGGTGATGATCCATCCGGACGACGCCGCGGCGGCAGGCCTCTGCGACGATGAACGGCTGGTGGTGCGCAGCGAGCACGGCGAGCTCACCGGTGTCGCGAAGCTCGACCCGTCCATCCGGCGTGGGGCCGTGTCGGTACCCCATGGCCACACAGGGGCCAACGTCAATCTGTTGACCAGTAAGGACGACATCGATGTGCTGACAGGGATGACGCGCTATTCGGGTATCCCCGTCAGCCTGCACCGTGCGTGAGCTAGGCCGGAATCACGCCGATCTGTTTCATCTGCGAGTAGACGTCGACGACTCCCCATGTCTCAACCACTCGGCCGCCGGCGAAGCGGAAGATGAAAATCTCGTTGTACGTGACGGACTTGCCGGTTGGTGCAACGCCCATGAATTCACCCCGGTGGGTCGCGGTGACCGTCGTCCTGCCGACGACCTTGTCCCCCTCCGCGATCAAGTCCTCGACCGTGAGGTGAATGTCGGGGTAGACCCGCAGGAGCATCGCCCACACTTGTTTGAGGGCTTGTGCGCCCGTCGCGCCGATCGGCAACGGCGTGCGGATCACCGCGTGCGGGTCGACGAGCTCGTCGATCGTTCTTGAGATGAACTCCGCGTCGCCGGTGTTGGCGGACTCATGGAATCGCTTGAACGCCGCCTTGTTGCTTGTTTCCTCGGCTGTCGACATCCGGCCGCGGCTACTCGTCCTCGTCGAGTTGGGCCGCGACGTCGTCGGGGATGTCGACGTTGGTGTAGACGTCCTGCACGTCGTCGCTGTCTTCCAGCGCGTCGACCAGCTTGAGCACCTTGCGCGCACCATCGAGGTCGACGGGCACCGTCACCGACGGCTGGAAGCTGGCCTCGGCCGACTCGTAGTCCATCCCGGCGTCCTGCAACGCGGAGCGCACGGCGACCAGATCACCAGGCTCACAGATGATTTCGAAGCTGTCGTCGAGGTCGTTGACGTCCTCGGCGCCCGCCTCGAGCACCGCGGTCAGCACATCGTCTTCGGTCAGCTCGTTCTTCTCGAGGGTGACGACGCCCTTGCGGGAGAACAGGTAGGAAACCGAGCCGGGATCGGCCATGTTGCCGCCGTTGCGGGTCATCGCGACGCGGACCGCGCCGGCGGCGCGGTTGCGGTTGTCGGTCAGGCACTCGATCAGCACCGCAACGCCGTTGGGCCCGTAGCCCTCGTAGGTGATGGTCTGCCAGTCGGCGCCGCCGGCCTCCTCACCACCACCGCGCTTGCGGGCCCGCTCGATGTTGTCGTTGGGCACCGAATTCTTCTTGGCCTTCTGGATGGCGTCGTACAGCGTCGGGTTGCCGGCCGGATCACCGCCGCCGACGCGCGCGGCCACCTCGATGTTCTTGATCAATCGGGCGAAGTTCTTGCCCCGGCGGGCATCGACGATCGCCTTCTTGTGCTTGGTGGTGGCCCACTTGGAATGGCCGCTCATGCAGGTACTACCTCTTTCACTGACTTCAGTCCGATCATCGAGTCTACGTGGCGGTTTATGGCCTGCGGCGCGGCCGTCATCCGAGCTCTAACTGTCGATGAATACGACGTTGTCGCTGACGGGGTTGCGGGGAATGTCCAAGTGGTTGGCCGGGAAATCGGGGTCGGCATAGCCGATGGACAGTCCGCACAGGATCCGGTACTCGTCCGGGATGTTCAGGTGCTCGCGGCAGATTTCCGGATAGCCGGCGATGGCCACCTGCACGCACGTCCCGATGCCGCGGGCGGTGAGCGCGAGCACGAACGTTTGCAGGAACATCCCGACGCCGAGGCTGTCGACGTAGTCCAGATCTTGGTGGACCGAGACCACACCTCCGATCGGCGCCCGGAAGAATTCCCAGTTGCGCAGAACCGCGATCCGTCGGCCCTCTGGGTCGTCGCGACGGATTCCCATCGCGGGGTAGACGATGCCGCCGACGTCGCGTCGAAAATGGTCGAACGCGGGGGGCAGTGGACGGATGTGGGGCGGTTTGGTGGTCGCTTCGTGCAGCATCGCGGCGACCACGCGATCGCGGGCCGGCCCGCTCGCCAGCGCCAGATGCCACGGCTGGATGTTCGAATTCGACGGGGCGCGGATGGCCAGGGCGAGCGATTCGTCGATCAGTTCACGTGGCACCGGCCGGTCAGGGAGAAACATCCGGATCGAGCGACGCTGCTTGATGGTCTTCTCCAGGTCGTACATGCTGACATCCTCTCCCGCCTGAAGGCGGTGGATTCTCTCGCTAACGCTCTGTTATTTGGGACACAAGCGCTTCGCTGCGAACTTACTCAGAAGTAAGATCATTACCATGTCGTTTTCACTCGAGCTCTCCCCCGACGTCATTCATGTCCGCGACTGGGTCCATGAGTTCGCCGCCGACGTGGTCCGGCCCGCTGCAGCCGAGTGGGACGAACGCGAAGAAACTCCGTGGCCGATCATCCAAGAGGCGGCCAAGGTCGGCCTCTACTCGATGGAGCTGTTCGCCGAGCAGGCGGCCGAGCCGTCCGGCCTTGGCATCCTTGTGGTCTTCGAGGAGATGTTCTGGGGCGACGCCGGAATCGCGCTAGCGATCCTCGGCACCGGCCTGGCGGCGGCGTCGTTAGCGGCCAACGGCACACCCGAACAGCTCGGCGAATGGCTGCCGCAGATGTTCGGCACGGTCGACGATCCCAAGGTCGCGTCGTTCTGCTCGTCGGAGCCCGGTGCCGGCTCTGACGTCGGTGCGATCCTCACTCGTGCGCGATACGACGAAGCCACCGACGAATGGGTGCTCAACGGCACGAAGACGTGGGCGACCAACGGCGGGATCGCCGACGTGCACATCGTCGTGGCCTCGGTGCACTCCGATCTCGGCACCCGGGGGCAGGCGTCGTTCATCATCCCGCCGAACACACCCGGCTTCCGGCAGGGCCAGAAGTTCCTCAAGCACGGCATCCGCGCGTCCCATACCGCCGAGGTGGTCCTGGAGGATGTCCGCATTCCGGGCCGCCTCATCGTCGGCGGGAGGGAGAAGTTCAACGAGCGCATCGCGCGGGTCCGCGAGGGCAAGAAGGCAGCGGGTCAGGCGGCGATGGCGACCTTCGAGCGGACCCGGCCCACCGTCGGCGCGATGGCCGTCGGGGTGGCCCGTGCGGCCTACGAGTACGCCTTGGACTATGCGCGCCAGCGCGAACAGTTCGGCAAGAAGATCGGCGAATTCCAGGCCATCGCCTTCAAATTGGCCGATATGAAAGCCCGCGTCGACGCCGCACGCTTGCTGGTGTGGCGGGCAGGGTGGATGGCCCGCAACGGCAAGCCGTTCGAGGCCGCCGAGGGATCGATGGCCAAGCTGGTCGCGAGCGAGACCGCCGTCTACGTCACCGATGAGGCGATCCAGATCCTCGGCGGCAATGGCTATACCCGTGACTATCCGGTCGAGCGAATGCATCGAGACGCCAAGATTTTCACCATCTTCGAGGGCACGAGCGAGATTCAGCGTCTGGTCATCGGCCGCGCCGTCACCGGCCTGGCGCTTCGCTAACTACAGCATATCGACGAAGAACTTGTGGATGCGGCGATCGCCGGTCATCTCCGGGTGAAACGCCGTTGCCAGCATGCGTCCCTGCCGCACGGCGACGATGTGGCCGGCCGCCTCGCCCAGCACCTGCACGTCCGGCCCGACCCGCTCGACCCACGGCGCCCGGATGAACACCGCGTGCACCGGGGCGTCGAGCCCCTCGAATGCGATGTCCCCCTCGAACGAATCGACCTGGCGGCCGAAGGCGTTGCGGCGCACCGTCATGTCGATGGCTTTGAGCGG
>DATARY010000026.1:0-1707 GCA_036263935.1 Mycobacterium sp. | reverse complement strand
CCATCGGGCCGCCGTTGCCGTCTACGTAGCCAAGGCCACACGGCACGAAGCACTGCCATCGGTAGGCGCCGGGCGTACTCGGCGTCTTGAAACTGAACTTGACCACGGTGTGCGGCGAGTTCTGGTCGGAGGCGTCCACGTTGCACGGCGAGGTGCCGCACAGGTTGTTGTTCTCGTCCAGCGTGGTCGGCGAGGCGATCGGCACGTTGAGCCCCAGGCTCGGGATCGCGAACGTGTGCTGCACCGAGCAGTTCGCCCACGAGTCGAAGGTCGAGAGGTTCTGCGCGGCCGACAGGGTCTTGCCGTTGTAGAACTGCACGTTCTCGACGTTGCCGGCCGTGCCCGCGACCTGGCCCCACAGCGGGTTGCGCAACGGCGTGCAGCCGTCGTAGCCCAGGATCGTCACGTTCACGGTGGTGTTCGCGGGCACCGCGAAGTAGGTCGTGTGATCAAATTGCTTAGTTGACGGGTTCTGGATGAAATAGCTGACCCAGTCAGGCCTATTGGTGACGGTCGTCTGCGCGGTGGTCATCAGGGTGACATTCACCTGACCGTCCTTGGCATACGCCGTGTAGTTCTCCGTCTGCGGCTGCGGGCCAATGATGTCGAACACCACCCATAGCACGCCCGCGACAACCGCCAGGAAGGCCACCACCAGGGTCGCCACCCGAGCCGGTAGGGACACCGGATCCACCTCGTTCCTGCGCAACGCGCCTAACGGTTGCGCCCAGCTGTGCCAAGCCCATGGCATTCCCGCGGTCGAGGCGGTGGCGGCGAACCGGGGATTTTCAGCGGCCAGGTAGCGCTGCTTTAGTCACCATTTCGTCGCCGGGAGCCGGTCACGCAGGCGGGTTGCCCACTTATTGCCCCGATCGTGACGTCCGTCATGGCGCATGCGCAACACCCGGACCCCTGGATGACAAAATTGTCATGCGCGGGCAGAAGACTGCCTGTCATCCTCGACACGGCCAGTACCTGCGGACTTACAATCGTTTGCGGCACGGTCGCGTAACAAGTCCGACTCGGGCGGCATCGACCGGTTGACCATAGGAAAAGCCACCAGACACCATCAAGGCTGAACTGATCGGGTAGGCAGGTGAACATGGCAAATCTGGGGCGCATCCTCATCGTCGATGACGAGCCCAAGATCGGCTCGTTCATCGGCCGGGCGCTCACCGCCGCCGGATACGTGACCGAGTTCGCCGCGAGCGGCGCCGCGGCGCTGCGCAGCTACGCGGCCGCGCGGTACGACCTGGTCATCCTGGACCTGGTGATCACCGACATGGACGGCCGGGAGGTGCTCGACGAGCTGCTGTCCGCCCGCCCGGACCAGGCCGTGATCGTGCTCTCCTGCGTGGCCGACGTCGCCGCCAAGGTCGACCTGCTCGAGCGCGGCGCGCAGGACTACCTGACCAAGCCGTTCTCGCTCGCCGAGCTACTCGCCCGGGTCCGCGTCCGGCTGCGCGGCGACCCGCACCACGCGGAGACGCCCGTTGACGGCGTGCCGCGGCCCGCTGACGTCCGCCCGCTCATGCCGCCGCTGTCGGCGCCGCGGCCCGCCGGCCACGCGACGGCCGAGGTCATCAGCACCGGCCGCGTCACCCTCGACGTCGGAAAGCTCGTCGCGGACATCGGGCAGGGGCCGGTGCCGCTGACCAGGCTGGAGTTCCTGCTGCTGCGCGAGCTCGCCGAGCACGCCGGGCAGTC
>DATARY010000180.1:0-3933 GCA_036263935.1 Mycobacterium sp. | reverse complement strand
CCGCCGATCGGGCCATCGCATGTGGTTCCTCCGCCCCACGGCGTCCATCCGCCCTGGCACCCCGCGCTGGCGGGCGAGGCCAGCGCGATACCACTGGCTGCAAGAGCGCCAACCGCCAATGCAACAAGTGTCTTCATCTCTCTTCACCTCTTTCGCGGTGCCGGCACCTGAAACCGGCACTAAGCCGCAAACCGTCTCGGCGTATACCCCGTCACCTCCACCGCCATTCGAGCCGCGACTTCAGATCGGTCGCGGCCTGCCCTGTTGACACCCACGTTATCCCCGTTGGGCGGGGTAGGAATCGGGTTCTTCCCTATCCGTCAATGCCTCGATTTCCTGCGGTTTGGCAAGGGATGACGCATCACTGCCGGGCCGGCACAGGTGCGACAACGGAGACCTGTGGTGAGATGCCAAGAATGGGCTGAGTCGGCTAAATAGTTTCGTCCCACAGCGTCGTCATCGGACCGTGGCGGGGCTCGGCAGCTACCGTCTCGGGGTGCGTGCCCTGACGAAGCCGTAGATCAATAGCAGGATCACAGCCCCGACCAGAGCACCCAAGAACGAGTGCTTAACCGGCGGGGTGATCGTGAACTGGTGCGGTGAGAAGACCAGGCTGCCCAGCGTGCCGCCGACCCAGCCACCGACGATGCCCAGCACCGCGGTTGCGATCAAGCCCATTTTGTGTTTACCGGGCACGATCAATCGCGCGATGAAGCCGACGATAAGACCAAGGATGATCATCCAGATGATGTGCAAAATCATGATCGGCTCCTACGGGCACTTCTGACCGGTACGCGCAGACTAACCCCGGCTCAAACCCACGATGGGCGATTCACACGCTGTTCACCGCGATCTCGGCTCGGTGATCCTGTTGCAGAAAATGACCTGGTGCACAAAGGGCCTGGTGCACACAAGGGCGCAGCGCCACGATGGGGTGATGGCCGCCCCAACAATGACCGCGTGGCGGGTCACGCGACCGGGCCCGATGGACACCCATCCGCTGGACCGCGTCACCGTCGAGGTGCCGACGCCGGGGCCCGGCGAACTCTTGGTCGCCGTGCGGGCATGCGGCGTGTGCCGTACCGACCTTCATGTCGCCGAGGGCGACCTGCCGGTGCACCGTGGCGGGGTCATTCCCGGGCACGAAGTGGTCGGCGAGGTCATCGAAATTGGCCCAGACGCGGGACCCGATGCCGGCGGTGACTTCGCCGTCGGTGATCGAGTCGGCATCGCGTGGCTTCGGCATACCTGCGGGGTATGCAGGTTCTGCGTGCGCGGTCAGGAGAATCTCTGCCCCGAATCGCGCTATACCGGCTGGGACGCCGACGGCGGCTACGCCGAATTCGCCACCGTGCCAGCCGCTTTCGCCCATCACCTGCCGTCAGGCTATTCCGACACCGAACTGGCCCCGCTGCTGTGCGCGGGCATCATCGGCTACCGGTCGCTGCTGCGTGCCGACCTGCCCGCCGGCGGCCGGCTGGGCATCTACGGCTTCGGTGGCAGCGCGCACATCACCGCTCAAGTCGCATTGGCGCAAGGCGCCGAGGTACATGTCATGACGCGCGGCCAGCGGGCCCGCGACTTGGCGCTGTCGCTGGGCGCGGCATCGGCACAGGGAGCCACCGACCGTCCTCCGGTCCCACTGGATGCCGCGATCCTGTTCGCCCCCGTGGGTGATCTGGTGTTGCCCGCGCTCGAGGCGCTGGACCGCGGCGGCACGCTGGCGATCGCCGGGATCCACCTCAGCGACATTCCGACGCTGAACTATCAACGTCACCTGTTCCAGGAGCGACAGGTGCGGTCGGTGACGTCGAATACCCGCAATGACGCCCGCGAGTTTCTGGCCTTCGCCGGGCGCCACCACATCGAAGTCACCAGCCCCGAGTATCCGCTCAGCCGGGCCGCAGATGCCCTGGGTGATCTCAGTGCGGGCCGAATCGCCGGCGCCGCCGTGCTATTGGTCGAGTCAGGTCGACAGGTGCCACACCAGCGCGGCAGCCAGCGCTCCCAACCCGTTCAACGACCAGTGCAGCGCGATCGGAGCCAGCAGGCTGCCGCTGCGGCGGCGCAGCCAGGTGAAGACGAAGCCGGCAACCGCGGTGGCAGCCACCGCCATCACCACACCGGCGACCGTGCCCAACAGCCCGCCACCGAACAGCCGGGTAAAGCCCACGTTGCTGTTCGTCAGGCCGACGGAGGTGGCGATGTGCCAGAGGCCGAACAGCAGTGAGCCCGCTGCCGCCACACCCCGAAAACCCCATGCCCGGTTCAGCGCACCGTGCAGCACACCGCGGAACGCCAGTTCCTCGGGGATCACCGTCTGCAACGGGATGATGATCATCGACGCGAGCAGGGCACCGGACATCGTCGCGTAGTTGTTGTTCATGAACATCGGCCTGGTCCACGGCAGCGCAGCGCCGACCGCGATCACGAACAGCACCACAGCGACGGCTGCCAGGGCATAGCCCGCGCCCGACTTCCAGTGCTCCCGGCTCAGCCCCAGCTCGGCCCAGCCCAGTCCGCGCGTGCGCACCAGAACGAGCAGCACCACCGCGGCCGCGGGAACAGTGGCGAAGCTGGCCCACGCCGTGGTGAAATGCGCGATCAGATTGGAGATTGCCAGCACAACCACAACCACGGCGATGTCGATGTAGGTGCGGAAGTGGTGCAGGGCGGAGAGTTGCGCGACCAGCGGGTGGGTGTGCGGGGCCACCGTCTGGTCGGTCATCCGCCCGAGTATACGGTGACGGTTGTCGCTGCTAGTTTGCCGCGTTTGCCGACGGGTACTCCCAATCCCACGTCCAGTTGGCAATTTCGGGGTCGTCCTCGCCGTTCTCGCGGGTGTAGCGCCGCGCGGCCAGCCGGGCGTCCATCATGTGTTGCCGCAGGACGGCGGCC
The DNA here is from genome assembly GCA_036263935.1 of Mycobacterium sp. Lineage (GTDB taxonomy): Bacteria > Actinomycetota > Actinomycetes > Mycobacteriales > Mycobacteriaceae > Mycobacterium. The sequence goes on along the minus strand of DATARY010000180.1, from coordinate 1,035 downwards.
CGCTCGGCCAGCCCGTCCACCCGGTCGATCACGTCGATCACGAGGTGGAACCGGTCCAGGTCGTTGAGCATCACCATGTCGAAGGGAGTTGTGGTGGTGCCGCGCTCGTTGAACCCCCGCACGTGCATCTGGTTGTGATTCGTCCGCCGGTACGTCAGCCGGTGGATCAGCCACGGATAGCCGTGGTAGGCGAATATCACCGGCTTGTCGGCGGTGAACAGGGCGTCGAACTCACGGTCGGACAGGCCGTGGGGATGGTCTGTGCCGGGCTGCAGCCGCATGATGTCGACGACGTTGATCACCCGCACCGCGAGGTCGGGCAGGTCGCGACGCAGGATGTCGGCGGCGGCCAGCGCCTCCAGCGTCGGGATGTCGCCCGCGCAGGCGAGCACGACGTCGGGCTCACCGGTGGCGCTGCCGGCCCACTCCCAGATGCCAAGGCCGCGGGTGCAGTGCGCGATCGCGGACTCCATGTCCAGATAAGTCAACGCCGGCTGTTTGCCCGCCACGACGACGTTGACGTACTGGCGGCTGCGCAGGCAGTGGTCGGCGACCGACAGCAGCGTGTTGGCGTCCGGCGGCAGATACACCCGGACCACCTCGGGCCGCTTGTTGGCGACGTGGTCGATGAAGCCGGGGTCCTGATGCGACGCGCCATTGTGGTCCTGTCGCCAAACATGGGATGTCAGAAGATAATTCAACGATGCAATCGGTCGCCGCCACGGCAGGTCGCGGCTCCTGATCAGCCACTTGGCGTGCTGGTTGAGCATCGAGTCGACGATATGCACGAACGCCTCGTAGCAGTTGAACAGCCCGTGCCTGCCGGTCAGCAGGTAGCCCTCGAGCCAGCCCTGGCACAGGTGCTCGGACAGCACCTCCATCACCCGGCCCTCAGGGGCGAGGTTCTCGTCGTCCGGCCCGATCCCGGCCAGCCAGACCTTGTCGGTCGCCTCGAACACCGGCGACAGCCGGTTTGACGCGGTTTCGTCGGGACCCATCAGCCGAAATCGGTCGGGGTTGCGGGCGATCACGTCG
>DATARY010000178.1:0-10816 GCA_036263935.1 Mycobacterium sp. | reverse complement strand
TCATCTCCCCGCCGGCGGTACCGATCAGCCCGCGATGGCCCTAAGCGGCTGCGGCAACGACCTTTTCGACTGCTGCGGACCCAGAACGGCGGCGCCGAACGGCCGGGTCAGCAGCATGCGTGCGACAGCGTTCACCTCATCGAGTGTGACGTGGTCGATCTTCGCAAGGGTGCTTGCAATGCTGCGATGCTCGCCGTAGTTCAGCTCGCTGCGGCCGATGCGATTCATCCGCGAGCCGGAGTCCTCCAGCCCAAGCACGAGTCCGCCGCGCAGTGAGCCCTTGGCGATCCGGCACTCGGCGTCGGTGATGCCGTCGCGTGCCACCATGTCCAGCACGTCGGTGGTCACCCGAACCACCTCGTCGAACCGCTCGGGTAGGCAGGCCGCGTAGATCGACAGGGCACCGCTGTCGGCGAACGTGTCCACCGTCGAGTACACCGAATACGCGAGCCCGCGGGTTTCTCGAACCTGTTGGAACAGCCTGGAACTCAGGCCGCCACCCAGCGCGGTGTTGAGCACCGACAGCGCCCACCGATGGTCCCAGTGCCGGCCCGGCGTGCGCACACCCACCGACAGGTGTGTCTGTTCGACCTCGCGGGTGACCAGTTGCAGGGTCGGCCTGCCGGGCACCCGGCCGGTGCCCTTGCGCGGGGCGACGGGGGTGCGACCACGCACCAGCCGCGCCCCGAAGTACTCACGCACCAGCCCGACCACCTCGTCGTGATCGACGTTGCCTGCGACCGCCACGACTATCCGCTCGGGGATGTAGCGGCGAACGTGGAACGAATGCAGCTGCGCGCGCGTCATCGCGGACACCGAGTCGACGCTGCCGATCACCGGGCGACCGACGGGATGGCCGCCGAACATCGCCGACAGGAACAGGTCACCCAGCGTGTCCTCCGGGTCGTCGTCACGCATCGCGATTTCCTCGAGCACGACGTCGCGTTCGAGTTCGACATCGGCGGCGGCGCAGCGGCCGCGCAGCACAACGTCGGCGACGATGTCGACCGCCAACTCCACGTCCGCGTCGAGCACGTGGGCGTAGTAGCACGTGTGCTCACGGGCGGTGAACGCGTTGAGCTCACCGCCGACGGCGTCGACCGCTTGAGCGATGTCGACCGCGGTGCGCGTCGGCGTCGACTTGAACAGCAGGTGTTCCAGGAAGTGCGCGGCGCCGGCCACGGTGGCGCCTTCGTCGCGCGACCCGACGGCGACCCACACGCCGACCGACGCCGAATGCACCGACGGGATGTGTTCGGTGACCACGCGCAGCCCACCGGGCAAAGTGGTGCGGCGCACCGCGGCCGACGTCGTGTCGCTGCGCCGACCGCGGTGATAAGCGCTAGCTGCTGGCCGTTGCGGCATCGACGGGTGCGGACGCGTCGGGACTGACGGACGTTTCCGCCACGCCTTCTTCGGCAACCAGAATCAGGGAGATCTTGCCGCGGTTGTCGATGTCGGCGATCTCCACACGTAGCTTGTCGCCGACCGTCACCACGTCTTCGACCTTGGCGATGCGCTTGCCCTTGCCGAGTTTGGAGATGTGCACCAGGCCGTCACGTCCCGGCAGCAGCGACACGAACGCGCCGAAATCGGTTGTCTTGACCACGGTTCCGAGGAACCGCTCACCGATCTTGGGCAGCTGCGGGTTGGCGATCGCGTTGATCTTGTCGATCGCGGCCTGCGCGGATTCACCGTCGGAGGCGCCGACGAACACCGTGCCGTCATCCTCGATGGAGATCTGCGCGCCTGTCTCCTCGGTGATCGAGTTGATCATCTTGCCCTTCGGCCCGATGACCTCACCGATCTTGTCCACGGGGACCTTGATCGTGGTGATCCGCGGTGCGTACGGGCTCATCTCGTCGGGCCGGTCGATGGCCTCGGCCATCACCTCGAGGATCGTCAGTCGGGCGTCCTTGGCCTGGGACAGCGCGCCGGCCAGCACGCTCGACGGGATGCCGTCGAGCTTGGTGTCCAGCTGCAGCGCGGTGACGAAGTCCTTGGTGCCGGCGACCTTGAAGTCCATGTCGCCGAACGCGTCCTCGGCGCCGAGGATGTCGGTGAGCGCGACGAAGCGGCGCTCTTGAAACGTTCCGGTCGCCGTCTCCGTCTCGACGTCATCGGACACCAAACCCATCGCGATGCCTGCGACCGGGGCCTTCAGCGGCACACCGGCGTTGAGCAGCGCGAGGGTCGACGCACACACCGAACCCATCGAGGTGGATCCGTTGGAGCTCAACGCCTCCGACACCTGCCGGATCGCGTACGGGAACTCCTCAACACTGGGCAGCACCGGCACCAGTGCCCGTTCCGCCAGTGCGCCGTGGCCGATCTCACGGCGCTTCGGCGAGCCGACACGGCCGGTTTCACCGGTCGAATACGGCGGGAAGTTGTAGTGGTGCATGTAGCGCTTGGTGGTTTCCGGTCCCAGCGAGTCGATCTGCTGGGCCATCTTGATCATGTCCAGCGTGGTGACACCCAGGATCTGGGTCTCGCCACGCTCGAACAGCGCGCTGCCATGCGCGCGCGGCACGACGGCCACCTCGGCGCTCAGCGCGCGGATGTCGGTGATGCCGCGGCCGTCGATGCGGAAGTGGTCGGTCAGGATGCGCTGGCGGACAAGTTTTTTGGTCAGCGACCGGAACGCGGCGCCGATCTCCTTCTCGCGGCCCGCGAACTGCTCGGCCAGTCGCTCGAGCACCTCAACCTTGATCTCGTCGGTGCGCTCGTTGCGCTCGCTCTTCCCGGCGATCGTCAGCGCCTTGGACAGCTCGTCGGTCGCCACCGAAGCCACCGAGTGGTACACGTCGTCCTCGTATTCCGGGAAGACGGGGTACTCGCCGGTCGGCTTGGCCGCACGGTCGGCCAGCTCCTGCTGTGCGGCGCACAGCGTCTTGATGAACGGCTTGGCGGCCTCGAGGCCTTCGGCCACAACGGATTCCGTGGGCGCCTGAGCGCCGCCGGCAACGAGCTCGACGACGTTCTCGGTCGCCTCGGCCTCGACCATCATGATCGCTACATCGTTTTCCCGGCTGCCGTCCTTCACGACCCGGCCCGCGACGACCATGTCGAACACGGCGCCCTTGAGCTGCTCGACGGTCGGGAACGCGACCCAGGTAGCCCCTGCATTTCCGTCGTTGGAGATCAGCGCGACCCGCACACCGCCGACCGGGCCGGAGAACGGCAGGCCGGCCAGCTGGGTGGAAGCCGACGCGGCGTTGATGGCCAGCACGTCGTAAAGCTCGTCGGGATCCAGCGACAGCACGGTCACCACAACCTGGATCTCGTTGCGCAGGCCGTCGACGAACGACGGGCGCAGCGGACGGTCGATCAGCCGGCAGGTCAGGATCGCGTCGGTGGACGGACGACCCTCGCGGCGGAAGAAGGAGCCGGGGATGCGCCCGGCGGCGTACATGCGCTCCTCGACGTCCACGGTCAGCGGAAAGAAGTCGAAGTGGTCCTTCGGATTCTTGCTGGCGGTGGTCGCCGACAGCAGCATGGTCTCGTCGTCGAGATAGGCGACTACCGAGCCTGCGGCCTGCTGGGCCAGCCGACCCGTCTCGAAGCGGATGGTGCGGGTGCCGAAGCTCCCGTTGTCGATCACGGCGGTGGATTCGAATACGCCGTCTTCAATTTCAACTACAGACATGGGCGTCCGTACGGCCTTTCTGGGTTCATTTTCAGCTGTTTCGCGTCGCCACTGTCGAAACAGAGCAGAACCACTGGCCTGGATTCGGCTACGGCCATCGATCGAAGCTGTCGGAGTGCACCCCGGCAGCCACTACCGAAGACCGTGCGATCAGGCGGGCCCTGACGTGACACGCGGGAGCGGTGCACGCGGAACTGCGCGAACCGCACCCAGTTTGTTCGCACCAAACGGCTGGCGAACACGCACATCCTACATTGCAGCAGGTACGCGACCGCCAATCCGCCCGGTTGGCGGCCGCGGTCAGCGACGAAGGCCGAGGCGGTCGATCAGGGAGCGGTAGCGCTCCACGTCGACCTGGGCGACATACTTGAGCAGCCGGCGGCGCCGGCCCACCAGCAGCAGCAGCCCGCGCCGCGAGTGGTGATCGTGCTTGTGCACCTTCAGGTGCTCGGTGAGGTCGGCGATGCGCTTGGTCAGCAGCGCGACCTGGGCCTCCGGGGAGCCCGTGTCGGTATCGTGCAGGCCGTACTGGCCCAAAATGTCCTTCTTCTGTTCGGCAGTGAGCGCCACGAAATAACTCCATCAAATTGGTCCGCGAACGGGGTTTCTGAGGCGTGGCCACCGCGAACTGCAGCACACGCTGGGTCGCCGAGCAGTCTAGCAGTGCATCCACGTGGCCGAGCCGCGCACCGTCTACTGCAGGGACAGAATCGTGCGGGCCCGCTCGGTGTCGCCGCCCATCGCGACGACCAGGTCCTGCACCGACCCGAATCGCTCCTGGCCGCGGATCCGGGCCACGAAGTCCACCGCGACGTGCTGTCCGTACAGGTCGGCGGCGGTGTCCAGGACGAAGGCCTCCACGGTGCGGGTCCGACCCGAGAACGTCGGGTTGGTGCCCACCGACACCGCGGCCTGGTAGCGCTCTCCCGGGACCACGGTGCCCATCACCGGGCCGTGGCCCAACACGGTGAACCACGCCGCGTACACGCCGTCGGCGGGGATCGCCGAGTACATTGGCGGGGCGACGTTGGCGGTGGGAAAGCCCAGCACCATGCCGCGTCCCTCGCCGCGGACCACGACGCCCTCGACGCGGTGCGGTCGGCCCAGCGCCTCGGCCGCCGCGACGACATCGCCGGCGTCCACGCAGGACCGGATGTAGGTCGACGAGAAGGTGACGGTCTCGTCATCGTGGTGTTCGGCCACCAGTGACATGCCCTCGACCGCGAAGCCGAACCGATCCCCCGCCTTGCGCAGTAGGTCGACGTTGCCCGCCGCCTTCTTGCCGAAGGTGAAGTTCTCTCCCACCACCACCTCCACGACGTGCAGGTTCTCCACCAGCAGTTCGTGGATGTAGCGCTCGGGCGTGAGCTTCATGAAATCCGAGGTGAACGGCATGACCAGGAACACGTCGATGCCCATCTCCTCGACCAGCTCGGCACGGCGGGTCAGCGTGGTCAGCTGGGCGGGATGACTCCCGGGGAAGACGACCTCCATCGGGTGGGGGTCGAACGTCATCAACACCGTCGGCACGCCCCGGGAGCGACCGGCCTTGACCGCGTGGTTGATCAGCTCCTGATGCCCGCGATGGACGCCGTCGAATACGCCGATGGTGATGACACATCGGCCCCAGTCCGTCGGGATCTCGTCCTGCCCCCGCCAGCGCTGCACAGCCGCAAGCCTACGGCGCGCCAGGGGCCGTGGCTTCGCCACATCCCCAGATCAGGTGACGATTGCCTAAACTTTGTGATTGTGAGTCCGAACGGTAACCCGCGCGACTTAACCACGGTTGCCCAGGACTACCTCAAAGTCATCTGGACCGCCCAGGAGTGGTCGCGGGAGAAGGTCAGCACCAAGATGCTGGCCGAGCGGATCGGGGTTTCTGCCAGCACCGCCTCGGAATCCATCCGCAAGCTCGCCGACCAGGGGCTGGTCAATCACGAGAAATACGGCGCTGTCACGCTCACCGAGGCGGGCCGGCGGGCCGCGCTGGAGATGGTGCGCCGGCACCGGCTGATGGAGACGTTCCTCGTTCGCGAGCTCGGTTACAGCTGGGACGAGGTGCACGACGAGGCCGAGGTGCTCGAGCACGCCGTGTCCGACCGGATGCTGGACCGCATCGACGCCAAGCTGGGCCACCCCACCCGTGACCCACACGGCGATCCGATACCCGCCGCCGACGGGAACGTGCCAACGCCGCCCGCGCGCCAGTTGTCGGTCTGCAAGAACGGCGACGCCGGGACAGTCGCGCGCATCTCCGACTCCGACCCCGAGATGCTGCGGTACTTCGACAGCGTCGGAATCAGCCTGGATTCCCGGCTGCGGATACTGGCCCGCCGCGACTTCGCCGGGATGATCTCAGTGGCCGTTAAGAATACCGGATCGGCCGGCGATGTCGAAACCACCGTCGATCTGGGAAGCCCTGCAGCAGAAGCGATCTGGGTGGTCGGTTAGACCGGGATTCGGTGGTGAGCGGGCGGCGTGCCGGGTCAGAGAGTCGCGGGACGCAGCACGACGACCGGCTCGGTGCGCTCGCTTCCGTCACGCAGCAGCGCAATGACGCGTCCGCCGGGGGCGGTTGCGGTGTAAACCCCTTGGATCCCAGCAGGTTTCAGCGGACGCCCGTGCCGGGTGTCCTCGGCTTCATCGTCGGTCAGGTCGCGGCGGGGAAACGACTGCAGGCACGCCGCGTCGAGGGTGTAGCTCAGCCGCGGGTGCCCGGCGAGGTCGTCGAGAGTGTGGGCCTGATCAAGGCCGAACTTGCCGACGCGGGTGCGGCGCAGCACGGTGAGGTGTCCGCCGACACGCAGTGCGGCGCCGACGTCGCGGGCGAGCGCGCGGATGTAGGTGCCGCTTGAGCAGTCGACCTCGACATCCACGTCGACCAGGCCGTCAAGCCGGCGGACGGCCAGCACATCGAATCGGTCGACGCGCACGCTGCGCGGCGCCAGTTCGACGGCCTGGCCTTCCCGCACGAGGCGATACGCCCGTTTGCCTCCGACCTTGACCGCGCTGACGGCCGACGGGACTTGGTCGATCCCGCCGGTGAGAGCGGCGACGGCATCGCCGATCTGGGCGTCGGTGACGCCGTCGGCCGAAACCGTCTGCAGGACACCGCCTTCGGCGTCTTCTGTCGACGTGGTCTGGCCGAGCCGGATCGTCGCCGCGTACGACTTGTCGGTCGCCGTCAGCAGGCCAAGGATCTTGGTTGCCCGCTCGATGCCGACAACGAGCACACCGGTGGCCATCGGGTCCAGCGTGCCCGCATGCCCGACCTTGCGGGTACCGAAGATGCGCCGGCACCGGCCCACCACGTCATGACTGGTCATGCCCGGGGGCTTGTCGACCACGACAAGGCCGGAATCTGGATCGCTCCTCGCGTGCGCAGCTTCGGTCACAGCACAATCGCCGTCAGCGCCAGACCATCCCGCACCGACCACCGGCCAGTCAACCTCTGAAGGGGCGGTCCGGCCACGGCGGCCGGGTCGATCAGGATCCGCGACACGAACCCGCCCGCGGTGCCGGTCTCGTCCACGTCGAATGCGATGTGCGCATCCTCGAATCCGAGCCAGCGCCTGGTCAGCGGGAACCACGCCTTGTACGTGGCCTCCTTCGCGCAGAAAAGAATTCGATCCCAACGCAAGCCAGTTGGCATCGCCCGCAGTTCGGCGCGTTCGGCGGGCAGGCTGATCGCGTCGAGCACGCCCGTCGGCAGCACGTCGTGGGGCTCGGCATCGATCCCGACCGAACGCACCCCCGGGCGGCGGCCGACGGCGGCACCACGGTAACCTGCGCAGTGGGTCAGGCTGCCCACGACACCGTCGGGCCAGCACGGTTCGCCCTTCTCCCCCTTGAGGATTGGAACCGGCGGCACACCCAGCTCACCGAGCGCCTGCCGCGCGCAGTATCGCACGGTGATGAACTCGTTGCGCCGCTTGGGCACCGACTTGGCGATCAGCGGTTCCTCTTCGGGCAGCGGCGCCAGTTCCGGTGGGTCGGTGTACATTTCGGCGGCCGCCAGGGCGTCGAGGCCGGGCAGCACGCCGGACAGCAGCGTCGCAACGATCGTCATCTCCCCTGCCTGTTTTTGATCCGCTGCTGTACCTTCTCGGCGTTGTCCCGCATCTCCTCGGTGATCTGGAAGTGGCCGCCGAACTCGTTGAGGTAACCGGGGGCGTAGTTCGGGTCGGGCAGCACCTGCCGCAGCCAGCGATACGGCTTGCGGCGGCGCCACTCTCGCGGATAGCCGACCGAGACTTCTTCGAACCTCACCCCGTCGTACCAGGTGGTCCGCGGGATGTGCAGGTGGCCGTAGACCGAGCAGATCGCGTTGTAGCGGGTGTGCCAGTCGGCGGTTGCGGTGGTGCCGCACCACAGCGAGAACTCCGGATAGAACATCGCGTCGCAGGGTTCGCGGACCAGAGGGAAGTGGTTCACCAGCACGGTCGGCGTCATCCAGTCGAGGTCCTCGAGCCGCTTGCGGGTGTGGGCCAGCCGGACGCGGCACCACGCGTCGCGGGTGGCGTAGGGCTCGGGCGACAACAGGAACTCGTCGGTGCCGACGACGTTGCGCTCCCTCGCGATGGCCAGGCCCTCGGCCTTGGTGGCGGCGCCCGGCGGCAGGAACGTGTAGTCGTACAGCACGAACGTCGGCACGATGGTGGCCGGCCCGCCCTCCTCGGTCCACACCGGGAATGGGTGCTCGGGCGTGATGATGCCCATCTCGTCGCACATGTTGACCAGGTAGTCGTAGCGAGCCTTGCCGAAGATCTGCATCGGATCCCTGTTGGTGGTCCACAGCTCGTGGTTGCCCGGAACCCAGATGACCTTGGCAAACCGTTTGCGCAGCAGATCCAGTGACCAGTGGATCTCGTCGGTGCGCTCTGCGACGTCCCCGGCGACGATCAGCCAATCGTCCGGTGAGGACGGGTGCAGCGACTCGGTGACCGGCTTGTTGCCGGTGTGACCCGTGTGAAGGTCGCTGATCGCCCACAGGGTGGGTCGGTGGCCGTCAGGTGTCACAGCCGACCAGCCTACTTGCGCGGCCATCACCGCCCCGTTCGACAACTGGAACATGTTCCAGTTTCCTGCCCGGGCCGCCGCCGCGGCCCGAAACACTCCCCCGGGTGGCAAGGCAGGAGGTGCGTAGCCTCGGTTGGGTGACCGCCGACGCCTTGTCACCCACCCGATCGAGGGTCAACCAGTTCACCGGCCGGGCCTTATCCCGACTGCTTCGATTGCCGCCACACACCTCGGAGTACACCGTGCACCGTGGGCTGCGCGTCCCGATGCGCGACGGCGTCGAGCTCGTCGCCGACCACTACGAACCCGCCACGGCGAAACCCGCGGGCACGATTCTGGTCCGCGGGCCCTACGGCCGCGGGTTTCCGTTCTCCGCGTTGTTCGCGCTGGTCTACGCGTCGCGCGGCTATCACGTCGTCGCGCAGAGCGTCCGCGGAACGTACGGCTCTGGTGGCGAATTCACACCCATGGTCAATGAGATCCCCGACGGCGCCGACACCGCGGCGTGGCTGCGCGACCAGCCGTGGTTCACCGGCTCGTTCGCCACGATGGGGCCGTCGTATCTCGGATTCACCCAGTGGGCACTGCTGACCGACCCGCCACCCGAGATGAAGGCCGCGGTGATCACCGTCGGCCCGCACAATGTCAGCGCTCCGCGCTGGGGTGACGGCTCGTTCGCCCTGAACGACTTCCTGGGCTGGAGCGACCTGGTCGCCCACCAGGAAGACGGGAACAGGATGCGGGCCGGCATCCGACAACTACGGGCGCGACGGGCGCTAGCCCAGGCGACGAACGCGCTGCCGCTGGGTGAGGCCGGCCGGGCGCTGCTCGGCACGGGCGGGCGGTGGTACGAGTCCTGGCTCGAGCATCCCGAACCGAAGGATTCCTACTGGGCCCCGCTCCAGCTGCACAAGGCGTTGGACCTGGTCGAGATCCCGGTCCTGTTGCTCACCGGCTGGCAGGACCTTTTTCTCGAACAGACGTTTGCGCAGTATCAGCAACTGCGCAAGCGGGACGTTGACGTGGCGCTCTCCGTTGGGCCATGGACCCACATGCAGATGATGACCAAGGGCGCCCCCACCGTCGTCCGCGAATCGCTGGACTGGCTCGGCGCTCACCTCGGAGGCGGCGGCACCACGCGCAGCCCCGTTCGCATCCACATCAACGCGAAGGGCTGGATCGACCTACCGAACTGGCCGCCCGCGATGCCCGAGCGGGTGCTGTATCTGCAGCCCGCGGGACGGCTGGGCGACGTCGAGCCGAATGCCGACGCCCGGGCGGCGACGTTTACCTACAACACCGCCAACCCGACGCCCACCATCGGCGGCCGGCTGCTGGCACCCGAAGGCGGCTACCGCAAGGACACGAAGCTCGCCGAACGACCCGACGTGCTCAGCTTCACCGGTGAGTCGCTGCCGTCGGATCTCTATGTCGTCGGCACCCCCGTGATCGAGCTGTCACACTCCTGCGACAACCCGTACAACGACCTCTTCGTCCGGATCAGCGAGGTCGACGCCAGAGGCGCCTCTCGCAATGTGAGCGACGGATATCGCCGTGGCACAAGCGATTCCGGGACGGTGCGCATCGAACTCGATGCCACCGCATACCGGTTCCCGGCCGGATCGCGAATCAGGGTCCTGATCGCTGGAGGTTCGCATCCGCGGTTCGCGCGCAACCTGGGTACCAGCGAGCCACTGGTCAGCGGCCGCCAAATGCTGGTGGCGGCCCACACCATTCATCTGGGCGAGGGCGGCACGTCACGCCTCCTGCTGCCCGCCGGTCCGCAGCCGCCGTCCGGGGGCACCTCCCGTTTACGGGGGACCCACTGAGCTGCGCACCCGAGCCGCGATTTCCTGCAACGTCGCGTCGTCGTGCACCGGCGCCCTCCAGGCCGGGTCGACGGGCACCGGTACCCAGCTTTTGCAGCCCGCGTACGCGGGTATGCGCGTGAGTTGCACCGGTTCCTCGAGCGGGCTGGCCTGTACCACCAGCACGGTGAGCCGGCGTTTGGGCCGGAAGTCCAGCCGGTCGGCCCGAACTGATTGCGCCGTCCAGATGTGTAATGATTCAATCTCGTCGAGCCCCTCGGGACGGTTAACCTCCACGGCGGCAACGACTTCGGCGCCCGCCCGCACCACCACCGCGTCC
>DATARY010000162.1:0-2007 GCA_036263935.1 Mycobacterium sp. | reverse complement strand
GCGAGCGACCCAACGCGAAGATGACCGCGACTTCTCGTTAGCCGTGGCCGTGCACCTGGTCAGTCAATTCTGGCCATCTCGGCTGCACCATTGACAAATACGCAGCTAGGGGGGCATCTTGACGAACCTCGTCGAATCACTGGAGCAACGGTCCGCACCGGCGCTGCACACGGTGGCGTCGACCCCTCACATGCAACGATCACGGGTCATCCGGCGCAAGCTCATCGCTCCGGACACGCCGGCATCCGCCGCGCCGCGTGAGCGGCTTAATCGGTTGCTGGACGGACTCGTTAAGGCCCACCGCGTCGTTGCCGTTACGGCCATGGCCGGTGCAGGCAAGTCGGTCGCGGTGGCCCATGCCAGCCGTGCGTTTGACAGGGTGGCCTGGCTGAGCGTCGACGCAACCGATGCCGCGGCCCAGGGGCGCCTGGTGACCTACCTGGAGGAGGCACTGGCACAGCAGATCCCGTCGGCACGCGGGGTGGCCACCACTGCGCTCGCCGCGGGACTCCCTCATGCGGAGGCGGCGGGCTTGCTCGCCGAAGCTGTCCCGGACACCGAGATCGTTTTTGTTCTCGACGACCTGGAACGGCTGCAGGGATCGGATCAGGCGTGGGATGTGATCGGGTCGATCGTGCGCTACGCCCCGCCGAGCATGCGGTTCATTCTGATCAGCCGACGCGCAGTACCGACCGAAATCTGTTGTCCCGCACCCGGCAGCGGGGTGGCACGAGTCGGTGACGCTGAGCTGGCTTTCAGCGTGGAGGAGGCGCGCATCGCCCTGCAGCGTCTCGGCCGCTCGGGAGGCGATGCACCGGCCGCGGTCGCGGCCACGGGCGGCTGGGTCACCGGGGTGCTGTTCGATGCATGGCGAGACCACGTACCGGGCACCGGCGCCCGCCTCGATGACCTTGGGGGCTACGTGGGCGCGCATATCCTGGGCGAGCTCGACGCGAAGGACCGCGAGTTCCTCATCACCACCTCGGTGCTGGAGGAAGTGACCGTCGAGTCGGCGGTCGCGTTGGGTGTCGATGACGCTGCGGCGCGGCTCGCGTCGCTGCAGGTGGCACCCATCCCGGCACAGTGGTCATCGGATCGGCCGGCGTTGCGCTGCCATTCGGAGTTTCGGGCCTATCTGCGCGGGCTGCTGGATCATCGCGGGCAGGTGGCGGTGCGCGAGCTGCGCGCGGCGTACGGACGGTGTCTGGCACGCAAGGGTTTTCACGAGGAGGCGGTCGAGGAATTACTGGCGGCCGGTGCACTCACCGATGCGCTCGCCTCGGCCAAGCATGCGATCGTCGGCGTGGTCGAGCGTCTGGATTTCGCGGTGGCTGATCGCTGGATCGAGGCGCTCTCGCCCGCTGTGCCGGTCGGCGACGTGGGATTCGCCGAGGCCCAACTGTTGCTCGCGATACCGCGCGACGACTACCTCCCTGCCACAGGCATCGTTGATGAGCTTGCTGCGAGCGGGCTGCGCGATCGGCTCGCGGCAACCTCCGAACACGCCGCCGCGCTGATGGCCTATTGCTACGCAGTGACCAGACGCCTTGATGAGGCGCACGCGCTGCTTGATGCGGCGCCCGACGGCCCTAATGTCAACGTGGTGCGTTATGCCCTTGGCTACGTCTTCGCCGGAGAAGGTGCGCCCGTCAGCACTCCTCCAAGACCAGAGCCCACCGGCGGCTCACTGGACGCGCTGCTGTATTGGGTGGACTACGTGCGCGGCGAGCTACGCCAACTGGCCGACGAGCCCTCGTCGTCGTGGACGGTGGTGGCCATGGGCCCGGGCCGGATCGGGGCGCTGCGTGCCACCGGACGCACCGCAGAAGCCCTGCAGCAGTACGAAGAGGCCCGGCGGAGGGACCTCTTTGCCGGCGTTCTTGAATGCTTCGTCGGCCCCAACGTGCTGCTCGACGCGGGACGAGTCGATGAAGCCCGCGCGGCACTGGCCCGGGGCCGCAAGCTCGCCGAGTCCAGGGGACGGCCCGGCTGGGCGGCGTTGCATCA
>DATARY010000148.1:0-15531 GCA_036263935.1 Mycobacterium sp. | reverse complement strand
CGACGTCTGCGCCCAACGGACCGCTGCGCGCACCGACACGGTGTGATGGGATCGGCTGATGGGTATCAAGGTGGCGCTGGAGCATCGCACCAGCTACACGTTCGACCGGCTGGTGGAGGTGTATCCCCACGTCGTTCGTCTGCGCCCGGCGCCGCACTCGAGAACCCCGATCGAGGCCTACTCGCTGCAGGTCGAGCCGGCCGATCACTTCATCAATTGGCAGCAGGACGCATTCGGCAACTTCCTGGCCCGCCTGGTGTTCCCGAACCGGACCCGCAGCCTGACGATCACCGTTGGGCTGATCGCCGACATGAAGGTGATCAACCCGTTCGACTTCTTCATCGAGGACTGGGCCGAACACTGGTCTGGTCCGGCCGGCTTCGAATACCCGAAGGGGCTCGCCGAAGACCTCAAGCCGTATCTGCGGCCGGTCGACGAGGACGACGAGGGCTCGGGGCCCGGCGACCTCGCTCAGGCCTGGGTGAAGAACTTCTCCGTCGCACCCGGCACCCGCACCATCGACTTTCTCGTTGCGCTCAACCGCGCGGTCAACGCCGACGTCGGGTACAGCGTACGGATGGAACCCGGTGTGCAGACACCGGATTACACGCTGCGCACCGGCATCGGCTCGTGCCGTGACTCCGCATGGCTGCTGGTGTCGATCCTGCGGCAACTCGGCCTGGCGGCCCGGTTCGTGTCCGGCTACCTGGTGCAGCTGACCTCCGACATCGAGGCCCTCGACGGGCCGTCCGGACCGGTCGCCGACTTCACCGACCTGCACGCCTGGGCCGAGGTGTACATCCCGGGCGCCGGCTGGATCGGCCTTGACCCGACCTCGGGGCTGTTCGCGGGAGAGGGCCACATCCCGCTGTCCGCCACACCGCATCCGGAGTCCGCGGCGCCGATCACCGGCGCCACCGATCCGTGCGAGACCACGCTGGACTTCTCCAACATCGTCACCCGCGTGCACGAGGATCCCCGCGTCACCCTCCCGTACACCGAGGCGGCCTGGGGTGCCATCTGCGCGCTGGGCGCCCGCGTCGACGAACGGCTGGCCGCCGGCGACGTCCGTCTCACCATGGGAGGCGAGCCGACGTTCGTCTCGATCGACAACCATGTCGACCCCGAGTGGACCACCGACGCCGACGGCCCGCACAAGCGGCAGCGCGCCTCGGCGTTGGCGGCGCGGCTCAAGAAGGTGTGGGCGCCGCAGGGCCTGGTTCAGCGCAGTCAGGGCAAATGGTATCCGGGAGAACCCTTGCCGCGCTGGCAAATTGGATTGTTCTGGCGCACCGACGGTGAGCCGTTGTGGCGGAACGCCAATCTGCTGGCCGATCCGTGGCCGTCCGGAGCCGCGGAGGCGGCGACATCAAACCGAGCTGGCAAGTCCTTACCGCCCGACGCCGGGCTTCAGGTGCTCGGCGCGATCGCCGACGGCCTGGGGCTGCCGCCCTCGCAGGTTCGGCCGGCATACGAGGACCCGCTGAGCCGGCTGGCCGGTGCGGTGCGGCAGCCCGAGGGCGAAGCCGTCTCGGGCGCAGACGATCTGGAGGCCGACGCCGCCGAGGCCCGCGCGGCGCTGCTGGCCCGGCTTGAGGAACCCGTCACCGAACCCGCCGCCTATGTGCTGCCGCTGCACCGCGGCGACGACGACTCCGGCTGGGCCAGCGCCGACTGGAGTCTGCGCCGTGGACGGATCGTCCTTCTCGACGGTGACTCGCCGGCCGGGCTGCGGCTGCCGCTGAACTCGATCAGCTGGCACCCGCCGCGACCGTCCTACAACGCGGACCCGACAGCCGTCCGCCGCAACCTGCCCGCCGAACCGGATCCGGATCAGTCCTCGGAAGCCGCCGTCGTCGAGGACCCCGACACCGCACCCACCACCGCGATGGTCGCCGAGATCAGGCGAGAAAACGACGGGGCCGGGCTGCTGTATATCTACCTGCCGCCCACCGAAGAGCTGGAGCACTTTGTCGATCTGGTCAGCCGCGTCGAGGCGGCCGCGGCCAAGGCCGACTGCCCGGTGGTCGTCGAGGGGTACGGGCCGCCGCCGGATCCGCGGATCACGTCGATGACGATCACTCCCGACCCCGGCGTCATCGAGGTCAACGTGGCGCCGACGGCCAGCTTCGCCGCGCAGAAGGAACAGCTGGACACCCTGTACCGGGAAGCGCGGCTGGCACGATTATCAACGGAGTCGTTCGACGTCGACGGCACCCACGGCGGCACAGGCGGGGGCAACCACATCACGTTGGGCGGCATCACGCCGGCCGACTCGCCGCTGCTGCGCCGCCCCGACCTGATGGTGTCGCTGCTCACGTACTGGCAGCGGCACCCGTCGCTGTCCTATTTGTTCGCGGGCCGCTTCATCGGCACCACCTCGCAGGCGCCGCGCGTCGATGAGGGCCGCGCCGAGGCGATCTACGAGCTGGAGATCGCGTTCGCCGAAATCGCGCGGCTGTCGGGCGGCGAACGCGCCAGGAAAAACACGGCCAAGCCGTGGATCACCGACCGCGCGCTGCGCCATCTGCTGACCGACATCACCGGCAACACCCATCGCGCCGAGTTCTGTATCGACAAGCTCTATAGCCCCGACAGCGCCCGAGGCCGGCTGGGCCTGCTCGAGCTGCGTGGTTTCGAGATGCCGCCGCACTTCCAGATGGCGATGGTGCAGTCGCTGCTGGTGCGCGCCCTGGTGGCCTGGTTCTGGGATGAACCGCTGCGGGCCCCGTTGATCCGGCACGGCGCGAACCTGCATGGCCGCTACCTGTTGCCGCACTTCCTGATTCACGACATCGCCGACGTTGCGGCCGACTTGCGTGCCCATGACATCAACTTCGACACCAGCTGGCTGGACCCGTTCACCGAGTTCAGGTTTCCGCGCATCGGCACCGCGGTCTTCGACGGCGTGGAGATCGAGCTGCGCGGCGCCATCGAACCATGGAACGTCCTCGGTGAGGAGTCGGCCGCAGGCCGCACCGCCCGATACGTCGACTCGTCCGTTGAACGCATCCAGGTCCGGCTGATCGGCGCCGACCGGCACCGCTACGTCGTCACCGCCAACGGCTACCCGGTCCCACTGCTGGCCACCGACACTCCCGACGTCCAAGTCGGCGGCGTGCGGTTCAGGGCCTGGCAGCCGCCCAGTGCGCTGCACCCGACGATCACCGTCGACGGACCGCTCCGACTCGAGCTCGTCGACACGGTGACCGGCATGTCGCGCGGCGGCTGCACCTACCACGTTTCGCATCCGGGCGGGCTCGCGTATGACAACCCGCCGGTCAACGCCGTGGAGGCGGAGTCACGGCGCGGGCGTCGGTTCGAGGCAACGGGATTCACGCCGGGCCAGGTCGACATGCAGGAAATCCGCGAGAAGCAGGCGCGTCAATCCACCGATCTGGGCGCGCCCGGCATTCTCGATCTGCGACGAGTGCGTACCGTTCTGAATTGATGGCCCTACCCGCCGCGAACCCGCCCGACATCGACAACCTGCTGACCCGGTACCGCACAGCCCGGTCGCAGCAGGCACTGTTCGATGTTCGCCCAGGCGCGAGCACCGGATTCGACGAATTCATCGATGCGGCAGGCAATGTCCGTCCCGCCTGGCAGGAACTCGCCGAATGCGTGGGGGAGCGGGGCCGCGGCGGCCTGGACCGCCTGCGCTTGATCGTGCGCAGTCTCGTCGACAACGACGGCATCACCTACATCGAGGTGGACCGCCATGGCGACGCGATCACCGACGGCGACGGCACGGTTGAGCCCGGGCCGTGGCACCTCGACGCGCTGCCGCTGCTGATCTCCGCGACCGACTGGGACGCACTGGAATCCGGGCTGGTGCAACGCTCCCGGCTGCTCGACGCGCTGCTCGCCGACCTGTATGGCCCGCGAAACTCGGTGACCAGCGGGGTGCTGCCCCCGCAACTGCTGTTCGCCCATCCCGGATATGTGCGGGCCGCCCGCGGCATCGACGTGCCCGGCCGGCATCAGCTGTTCCTGCACGGCTGCGACATCAGCCGCACCGCTGACGGCAGCTTCCGGGTGAACGCCGACTGGACCCAGGCGCCGTCGGGGGCGGGCTATGCGCTGGCCGACCGGCGGGTGGTCGCCCACGCGATCCCCGACCTCTACGAGCGCATCGGTCCGCGGCCGGCCTCGCCGTGGGCGCAGGCGCTGCGGCTGGCGCTGATCGACGCCGCGCCGGAAGCCGCCGAGGAACCCGTCGTCGTGGTGCTCAGCCCCGGCATCCACTCCGAGACCGCGTTCGACCAGGCCTACCTGGCCAGCGTGTTGGGCTTTCCGTTGGTGGAGAGCGCCGACCTGGTGGTGCGCGACGGCAAGCTGTGGATGCGGTCGATGGGCACGCTGAAGCGGGTGGACGTGGTGCTGCGACGGGTGGACGCGTACTACGCCGACCCGCTGGACCTGCGCGCGGATTCGCGGCTGGGCGTGGCGGGCCTGGTGGAGGTGCTGCGCCGCGGTGCGGTGACCGTGGTGAACACGTTGGGCAGCGGCATCCTGGAAAGCCCTGGGCTGCTTCGCTTTCTGCCCGAATTGGCCGACCGGCTGCTGGGCGAGACGCCGATGCTGGAGACGGCGCCGGCGTACTGGTGCGGCATCAACGTGGAGCGCTCGCACGTGCTGACCAACCTGTCGTCGTTGTTGATCAAGCCGGTCACGGGCGGCCACCCGATCGTCGGGCCGGGACTGTCGGCCAACCAGCGAGAGTCGTTGGCCGCGTGTATCGAAACCACGCCATGGCAGTGGGTGGGTCAGGAGCTGCCGCAGTTCTCGTCGGCGCCCAGCGACTACTACCCGGGCGGGATGTCGTCGGCCAGCGTCGGGATGCGGTTGTTCACGGTGTCGCAGCGCGGCGGCTACGCCCCGATGGTTGGCGGGTTGGGTTATCTGCTGGCCCCCGGCAACGCCGCTTATCGGTTGAATACCGTTGCAGCCAAGGACATCTGGGTGCGAACCCCGACACGTGTCACGGTCGAGCGGATTCCGAGCGCGGTCGAACTGCCCGCGATGACGCCCAGCCCGACCCGGGCCGTCAGCTCGCCGCGTGTGTTGTCCGACCTGTTCTGGATGGGCCGCTACGCCGAACGGGCCGAGAACATGGCCCGGCTGCTCACCGTCACCCGCGAGCGCTACCACGAATACCGCTACCGCCGCGAGATGGACGGCAGCGAATGTGTGCCGGTGCTGTTGGCGGCGCTCGGACACATCACAGGGACCGACACCGGCGCCGGCGGCGATTACGCGGAGATGGTCGCGACCGCCCAGACGACGCTGTGGTCGTTGACCGCCGACCGGCACCGTGCCGGGTCGCTGGCGCAGTCCGTCGAGCGACTGGGGTTGGCCGCCCGCGCCGTGCGCGACCAGATGTCCAACGACACGTGGATGGTGCTGGCGTCGGTCGAGCGCGCGCTTCTGCATGCACCGGACGCACCGCCCGACTCGCAGGCCGAGGGCGAGGCGTTCCTGTCGTCGACGAATAACCTGGCACTGGCCGGAATGCTGGCGCTGTCCGGCGTGGCTGCCGAGTCGATGGTGCGCGACGTCGGCTGGACGATGATGGACATCGGCAAACGAATCGAGCGCGGACTGGCACTGACTGCGCTACTGCGTGCGACATTGACGACGGTCCGCAGTGCTGGCGCCGAGCAAACCATCACCGAATCAACTCTCGTGGTCTGCGAATCGTCGGTCATCTACCGGCGCCGCATGCTGGGCAAGGTTAGTGTGGCTGCTGTGGCGGACCTGGTGTTGTTTGACACCGAGAACCCGCGCTCGCTGGTCTACCAACTCGAGCGGCTGCGGGCGGGCCTGAAGGCGCTGCCCGGATCGTCTGGATCGTCGCGGCCGGAGCGGCTGGTCGACGAGATCGCCACCCGGTTGCGCCGCCTCGACCCTGCCGGCCTGGAAGAGGTCACCTCCGACGGCACGCGGGCCGAACTGGCCGATCTGCTCGACGGGATGCACCGCGATCTGCGTGAGCTGTCGGGCGTTATCACCGCGACCCACCTGTCGCTGCCCGGTGGCATGCAGCATCTGTGTGGCCCGGACGAACGACGGTTGATGCCGTGACGACGTTCCCCGGCGGGCCGACCGCCTCGGGATCCAGCCGGTGCTACCAGATCACGCACCGCACGGTATACCGCTATTCCGACGTCGTGACCAGTTCGTACGGGCGCGGATTTCTGACCCCGCGCGACTCCGCGCGGCAGCGCTGCCTGTCGCACGAGTTGGTGATCGAGCCGGCGCCGGCCGACAGCTCCACCAGCCGCGACGCGTACGGCAACATCAGCTCGTATTTCCATGTCACCGAGCGCCATCAGACACTGAGTATCACAAGCAATTCGGTGGTCGAGGTGGACCCGCCGCCGCCGGAGCTGTACGGAGCGGGTTCGGCGCCGGCGCCGTGGGAGATCGCGCGGCCGGTCGGGCCGGACGGGGCCCTGGCGACCGAGTTCACCCTTGACCTTCAGCCGCCGGAGATCACCGACGAGCTACGCGCTTATGCCGCACCGAGTTTCGCTCCCGGCCGCCCCCTGATCGCGGTGCTGCGCGACTTGACGTCGCGGATCTACTCCGACTTCACCTACCAGTCCGGCTCGACAACGGTGTCGACGCAGGTCAGCGAGGTGCTCGCGGCGCGCGAAGGGGTATGCCAGGACTTCGCGAGGCTGGCCATCGCCTGTCTGCGCGCCAACGGGCTGGCAGCCAGTTACGTGTCGGGCTACCTGGCGACCGATCCGCCGCCGGGCAGGGAACGGATGATCGGCATCGACGCGACCCACGCGTGGGCGTCGGTGTGGACGCCGCAAAACCAATGGCTGGGTTTGGATCCCACCAACGATCAGATGGCCGACGAGCGCTACATAACGGTCGGCTTCGGCCGCGATTACGCGGACATCCCGCCGCTGCGCGGCATCATCTACACCGACTCCGACCGTAGCGTGATCGACGTCGCCGTCGACGTGGCACCGCATGAGGGGGGTGTGCTGCATGCGTGACTTCACCTGTCCGAAATGCGGGCAGCGGCTCGCGTTTGAGAACTCGGTGTGCCTCTCGTGCGGAAGCGCGCTGGGATTTTCACTCAACGAAATGGCTCTACTCGTCATCGCGTCGGGGGCCGACAGCGAGCACGGCGGCGCGGTCGACTCCAGCCAGTACCAGCTGTGTGCGAATCTGCACCTGGCCGAATGTAACTGGCTGGTTCAAAAGGAGAGCGTCGGCGGGCTGTGCCGGTCGTGCGCGCTGACTCGCACCCGTCCCAACGACGCCGACACCGCGTCACTGCGTGCGTTCGCCGAAGCCGAGAAGGCCAAACGTCGCCTGATCGCCGAGTTGTACGAGTTGAAGCTGCCGATAATCGACCGCAACGAGGACCCGCAGTACGGGCTGGCGTTCGACCTGCTGTCCAGTGAGTTCGAGAAGGTGTATACCGGCCACCACAACGGGGTCATCACGATCGACCTCGCCGAGGGCGACGACGTGCACCGCGAGCAATTGCGTAAGGCGATGGACGAGCCGTACCGAACGCTGCTCGGGCACTTCCGCCACGAAATCGGGCACTACTACTTCTACCTGCTGGTGGATTCGTCCGCACCATACTCAGAGCGATTTCGCGACCTGTTCGGCGACCCGCACACCGACTACCAAGCCGCGCTGGACCGCCACTACAGCCAGGGCGCTCCGGCGGGCTGGGAGAAGAACTTCGTCTCCTCGTACGCCAGCATGCATCCGAGCGAGGACTGGGCCGAAACCTTCGCGCACTACCTGCACATCCGCGACACACTTGATACCGCCGCCGCGTTCGGCTTCGCGCCGGCCGCCGCGACGTTTGAGCGAAGGGCGTTGGGGCCCAGCGGATTCGACACGATAATCGAGATGTGGCTGCCTCTGGCATGGGCGCTGAACATGGTGAACCGCTCGATGGGAAAAGAGGACCTCTACCCATTCGTACTGCCGGGACCGGTCCTGCAGAAGATGCGGTTCATCCACACCATCATCGACGAAATCACGTCGAACCCAGACAAACTCGCCGAGGTCAGTGGCGCGGACGGCTAGCGCCAGAACGGTGCGGCGAGCCGGCACGCCGAAGGTACGCCCGGCCCCGCGGGGACAGCCGATAGCCGACGTCGAGGCTGATCGTCAGGCCCAGCCCCTTGAGCTGGCGGACCCGCCGCTTGAACCGGGGCACGTCGAGGCCGACGCGGGCCGCGAGGTCGGGCGCACGGACCGCCTCGTTGGCCCCGATCATCTGCAGGTACTCCCGCGTCCACGGCTGGCTGGCCGCGTCCCATCGGTCCAGCCGGGTACTGATCGCATCGACATCGGCGTCGGACAACACGTCGTCGGCGGCGAGTTCGGGCCTCTCGTCGGGTGCCAGATAGGACACCGCGATCACATACGTGTGCCGGGCGGGACGGCGGTCGAGCTCCTTCTGCGCGGACTTCGCGTCGGGATAGCCGGCCGCACGCGCCTGCGCCGCGGTGACCCGATAGCCACCGGGATATTCGGTGACGCCATCGATGTGCACGGTGCCCGCGACGGTGCGCTGAGTGCCACCGGGCTTCGCCCGTGGCGCGTCCCAGCGGCGCAACACCAGCGTGATGCTGCCGTTCGCAATTCCCTCGGCCGTGTCGCGGTTGAGCAGCACGGAAGTGACCCTACGATCACCCGGTGGCTGATCGCTATGGCACCGACGTTCTCGCCAACGACCCGCACGACAAACCCCGTTCCACCGAGCAGCCGGTGGAGATCGGCATGGTCGTCGAGGACGCCCAGACAGGCTATGTGGGCGCGGTGGTCCGCGTCGAATACGGCCGGATGGAGCTCGAGGACCGGCACGGCCGCACCAAACCGGTCCCGATTGGGCCCGGCTACCTGATCGACGGGCGGCCGGTCATCCTGACCGCCCCGCGACGCGCTTCGCCGACGGCGCCGGCGCGCACCGCATCCGGCTCGGTGGCCGTACAAGCGAAGGCCACCGTGGCACTCGCGAGCCGCATCTACGTCGAAGGCCGGCATGACGCCGAACTGGTCGAGCAGGTGTGGGGCCACGACCTACGCATTGAGGGCGTGGTGATCGAATACCTCGGCGGTGTCGACGATCTCGTCGCGGTCGTAGAGGACTTCCGGCCGGGCCCCGGCCGCCGGCTCGGCGTGCTCGTCGACCATCTCGTTGCCGGGTCGAAGGAGGCCCACATCGCCAGCCAAGTCGAGCAAGCCGTCCGCCGCGGACCCGGAGGACCTCACACCCTCGTCGTCGGCCACCCCTTCATCGACATCTGGCAAGCCGTCAAACCCGGGCGGCTCGGCATCTCGGCGTGGCCGGTCGTCCCGCGCGGCGCCGACTGGAAGCGCGGCGTGTGCCGCGCCATGGGCTGGCCGCACACGCAGCAGGCCGACATCGCAAGGGCGTGGCAGCGGATCCGCGGCCGCGTCCGCGACTGGAACGACCTGGAGCCGGCACTGATTGGCCGGGTCGAAGAGCTGATCGACTTCGTGACGCAACCTCACGGTTCTTGACGGCTCGGCCGTCGCGTCATGGTGGCGTGGTAAGCAGAGAGCGTGTCCGACGGTCTGTTTGACGTCCCCGGCGCGTCGAGTGGTGCGGGCGGACCGGTGGGGGCGTCGGCGCCCCTTGCGGTGAGGATGCGCCCGGCGACCCTCGACGAGGTCGTCGGGCAGGATCACCTGCTGCGGCCAGGCTCGCCGATGCGCAGGCTGGTCGAGGGTTCCGGCGCGGCGTCGGTCATCCTGTACGGCCCACCGGGGACCGGTAAGACGACGCTGGCGGCGCTGATCTCGCAGGCCACCGGCCGCCGGTTCGAGGCGTTGTCGGCGCTGTCGGCGGGGGTCAAGGAAGTTCGCGCCGTCATCGACGTTGCACGTCGCGCGGCCGCGCACGGCGAGCAGACGGTGCTGTTCATCGACGAGGTGCACCGCTTCTCGAAGACCCAGCAGGACGCGCTGTTGTCCGCCGTCGAGAACCGCATCGTGCTGCTCGTCGCGGCGACCACCGAGAACCCGTCGTTCTCTGTTGTCGCGCCTCTGCTGAGCCGGTCGCTGATCCTGCAACTGCAGCCGCTGACGGCCGAGGACATCGACACGGTAGTGCGCCGGGCCATCGACGACCCCCGCGGGCTCGGCGGAAAGGTCGACGTCACCAACGAAGCCGTGGACCTGCTGGTGCAACTGTCGGCCGGCGATGCCCGGCGCGCGCTGACCGCGCTGGAGGTCGCCTGTGAAACAGCCGAAGCGGCGGGCGGCGCCATAGATGTCGAGACCGTTGAACAATCGCTGGACAAGGCCGCCGTCCGTTATGACCGCGACGGCGATCAGCATTACGACGTCATCAGCGCGTTCATCAAGTCGGTCCGCGGCTCCGACGTCGACGCCGCCATGCACTACCTGGCCAGGATGCTGGTGGCCGGGGAGGACCCGCGGTTCGTGGCCCGGCGGCTGATGATCCTGGCCAGCGAGGACATCGGAATGGCCGATCCGAGCGCGCTGCAAACCGCCGTCGCCGCAGCTCAGACCGTGCAGCTGATCGGAATGCCCGAGGCCCAGCTGACGCTGGCGCATGCCACCATCCACCTGGCGACGGCGCCCAAGTCCAACGCCGTCATCACGGCGCTGAGCGCAGCGATGAGCGATATCCGGGAGGGCAAGTCCGGCGTGGTGCCAGCGCAGCTGCGCGACGGTCACTATTCAGGAGCCGCCAAACTCGGCAACGCGATCGGCTACAAGTACGCCCACGATGACCCGGATGGTGTTGTGCCACAACAGTATCCACCCGATGAGCTGGTCGGCGTCGACTATTACCAGCCGACCAATCACGGCGCCGAACGCGAGATCGCCTCCCGCCTCGACAAGCTGCGCGCCATCATCCGCAAGAAGCGCTGACCGCGAAATCCACTTTTTGCAGCCGGTCACTCGCACTTCTTCTGCAGAACGTCGATCTCGCCGCAAACGGCGCAACGCACCCCTTGACAGCGGGCCGCACCGCCTCCTAACGTAATCAATCAATTGATTGATCAAATGCAAGGTTGACAATTGGGGAGTGATGGAGATGCAGACACCCGGCTGGACCGCGCCTTCATGGCGCTGGCCGACCCGGTTCGGCGCGCCATCGTGGCGCGGCTGTCCCGGGGACCGGCCACGGTCAACGAGCTGTCCGCGCCGTTCGACATCACGAAACAGGCCGTGTCCAAGCACATTCAGGTGCTCGAGCAGGCCGGGTTGGTCACCCGGACTCGTGACGCGCAGCGGCGGCCGGTTCATCTCGACGCGGCCGCGCTGGAGCGCCTGACCGCATGGATCGACCGGTATCGGCTTGACGCCGAACGCAGCTACCGCCGGCTGGACGAACTGCTGGCGGCGATGACCGACACATCCGAGGAAGGAACACAACAATGACGAACCCGCTCAACCTCAACGTCCCGGTCGACACCTTGGCGATGGAGTTCACCCGCGACTTCGACGCTCCCGTGCAGGCCGTGTTCCGGGCGCACGCCGAACCGGATCTGGTCAAGCAATGGCTTGGTCCGCGCGACCTCGAAATGACGATCGAGCACTGGGACTTCAAGACCGGCGGCGGCTACCGCTACATACACAGGGGCGAACGAGGCGAGTTCGCATTCAACGGTGTGTATCACCGGATCCGGGAGAACGAATTCATCATCCAGACCTTCGAATTCGAGGGCGCCCCGGACATGGTGAACATCGAGTTCATGTGGTTCGAGGACCTCGGTGGCGGGCGTAGCCGGCTGCGGGGCCGGTCCATCTGCCCGAACACCGAGTCCCGCGACGCACTGCTGTCCTCGGGCATGGAGGGCGGCATGACGGAGAGCTACGAGAAGCTCGACGAGCTCCTCGAGAGCCTCTGAAGGACCGGACAACCCGGCCGCGCCAACAACGCCGACCGGCGACTACCGATTACGCCAACTCGGGTACCCGCAGATGGGCGAGCGCCAGCTCGAACTCGCCGACGTCGAGGATGTCCGCGCCGAGTTCGCGAGTCCGCATGTTCCTCAATTCGCTCGCCCGATCCCTGTTGCGGTCCATGGCGTCACGGCTGTCGAACGTCGCCGACGACACGGCGCGCCCCGTCGAACGGTTGATCAGGAAGCTGGCGCTGCAGAACCCTTCGAGGTCCTCCAAGGCGGGCAGGACCGACGTCCTGTAGAAGTCGATCGCTCGGTCGGCCTGATCGGGCGGCACCTTGATCCACGTGGCCCGCACGCAAGCTCCGTTGTTTGAGCGGTGGTCACGGTGCAACACCCCGACCTCCCATTGATCGATCGTGACCTCGCCGCCGAAGACCTCGCCGGCGCGTGCGCGAAGGGGCGCCGCCTCGTCGGTGCTCGTACGCAACGCCTCGTCGGTTTCCCAGGCGCTGGTGGCAATGCAGTGGCCGGACTCCCGGTCGACCAGAAGCGAAAGGCCAACGCACCCGCTCATCGCCATCAGCGCAGGCATGACCTCGTCGCGAACATACGCAATTCCGGCGTCGATCAACGCGGGTTGCGCCTGGATAGTGGTAGAGCGTGCGTACACGGTCCACCCCCTTTTGTTCGGGGCAGCGCCCCGGTGGCGCCGCCGGACCACCTATCAGCTTCCTCTCGCCGGGCACCCGTTTCAATGGATGTTTCGCGACGCAAAACATCACGCAAACGATGCGAGCCAATCCCGGTTGGGGGGCTTCCAGCCGGGATCGGGGGTGTTGGGTCAGCGCAGCAGGCGGGAACGCCTGCCGCCCATCAGGCCGTTACGCCTGCCGCCCATCAGGCCGGTACGCCGCCGGCCCAACAGGGCCGAGATCAAAGCCACGCCAAGGGCGGCGACGATGACCTGGACCAGCAGTTCGAGCCAGTCGATCCCGCTGGTGTCGGTCGGGATACCGATCGCGCGGGCGATGGCCGTCCCGATGAAGGCCGAGACGATGCCGACCAGGACCGTCAGCAGCATCCCGATCGGCTGCCTGCCCGGCACCAGGAGTCGGCCGAGCACGCCGACGACGATGCCTACCAGTATCGCGGTGAAGACTCCAGTGATGGTCATTGAGATTCCTCCAGGGTGTGGGGGTGAAATACCCGCGGCGATCTCCGAATAAACGGTGGTGTCAAATCGACGCGTAGGCCGTTTGCCGAACCGCCTTGTGGGGCACGTCACATAGATGGCCCGGGCAAGGCTGACGGCTGACCAGCGCAACTCGTTCATCGCGGCGCAATTGGGCTGGACGATGGACGCCTTCGACTACTTCATCGTCGTGCTCGTCTACGCGGACATCGCCGAGACCTTCCATATCTCGAAGACCGAGGTGGCGTTCCTGACCACTTTGACGTTGATCATGCGTCCGGTGGGCGCCACGATTTTCGGACTGTGGGCCGATCGCGTCGGCCGTCGGATACCCCTGATGGTCGACGTGGCGTACTACTCGATCGTCGGGTTTCTGTGCGCGTTCGCGCCCAACTTCACAGTCCTGGCAATCCTGCGGCTGTTGTACGGAATCGGGATGGGTGGCGAATGGGGCCTGGGTGCGGCGCTGGCGATGGAGAAGATCCCCGCCGAGCGGCGCGGGTTCTTCTCGGGCCTGCTCCAGGAGGGCTACTCGTTCGGCTACCTGTTGGCCACGTTGGCTTCCTTGTTGGTCCTCGACAATCTTGGGCTTTCCTGGCGCTGGCTATTCGGGCTGAGCATCATTCCCTCTTTGATCACGCTGCTCATCCGCACCAGAGTTCGTGAATCCGAAGTGTGGGAGGCCACCCAGGATCGCATGCGCGTCACCCGAACTCGGATCCGCGACGTGATCCGTACCGGCGCGATCATTCGCCGATTCGTCTATCTCGTGCTGCTGATGACGGCGTTCAACTGGATGAGCCACGGCACCCAGGACGTCTATCCGACATTCCTGTCGTCCACGCACGAAAGCGGCGCGGGGTTGTCGACTGAGACCGCCCGCTGGATCGCCGTCATCTACAACATCGGCGCGATCATCGGTGGGCTGACCTTCGGCACCCTTTCGCAGCGGTTCGGCCGCCGGTACACGATCGCGTTCTGCGCGGTCATGGGACTGCCGATCGTGCCGCTGTTCGCCTACTCGCAGAGCGCCGCGATGCTCTGCCTTGGCGCATTTCTGATGCAGGTGGTCGTGCAGGGCGCCTGGGGCGTCATCCCGGCCCACCTAACGGAGCTCTCGCCCGACGCCATCCGGGGCTTCTATCCGGGCGTGACCTATCAGCTCGGCAATCTGCTGGCCGCCTTCAACCTGCCCATTCAGGAACACCTGGCGGCGTCGCACGGCTATCCGTTCGCGCTCGCCGCGACGATCGTGCCGGTGCTCATCGCAGTCGCTGTGCTCACCCTGATAGGCAAGGACGCCACCGGCCTGCAGTTCGGGACCGACCGCAGTGCGTACCCCGCAATCAGTGAGCCCTCGTAGGCTCAATGATGATGAACACGGATGTGCTCGACGTCGACACGGCGAGGCGCCGGATCGTCGACCTCACCGACGCGGTGCGGTCCTTCTGCGGCGGGCACGGGGACGGCCTGTGCAACGTCTTCGTACCGCACGCCACCGCAGGGGTGGCGATCATCGAAACCGGCGCGGGTTCGGACGACGACCTCATCGACACGCTCGAGCGACTGCTGCCGCGCGACGACCGTTACCGCCATGCGCACGGGTCGCCGGGACACGGCGCCGACCACGTGCTGCCCGCGCTTGTGGCACCCTCGGTGTGCGTGCCGGTACAGGGCGGTCGGCCGCTGCTGGGGACGTGGCAGAGCGTCGTGCTGGTCGACCTGAACAGGGACAATCCGCGGCGCACGGTCCGGTTGAGCTTCATCACCGGATAGCACGGCACCATCCGCCGTGCAAGTTCGTTGACTTTTTAGGGCGGCAACCGCGACCGGTACTGTGGTGCGGTCGAATAGTCGCAGGTATAGACACAAACCACTGAGGACAGCAGGGACGTGCAGACACACGAGATCAGGAAGCGTTTCCTCGATCATTTCGTGAAGGCGGGCCACACCGAGGTGCCCAGCGCCTCGGTGATCCTCGACGACCCCAACCTGCTGTTCGTCAACGCGGGCATGGTGCAGTTCGTGCCCTACTTCCTGGGCCAGCGCACCCCGCCGTATCCGACCGCCACCAGCATCCAGAAATGTATCCGCACACCCGACATCGATGAGGTGGGCATCACCACCCGGCACAACACCTTTTTCCAGATGGCCGGGAACTTCTCGTTCGGCGACTACTTCAAACGCCGCGCCATCGAGTTGGCCTGGACGCTGCTGACCAACCCGATCTCCGAAGGCGGGTATGGATTCGATCCCGAAAAGCTTTGGGCCACCGTCTATCTGGACGACGACGAGGCGGTCGAGCTGTGGCAGGAAGTGGCCGGGTTGCCGCTGGAGCGGATTCAGCGCCGCGGGATGGCCGACAACTACTGGTCGATGGGAATCCCAGGGCCGTGCGGCCCGTCGTCGGAGATCTACTACGACCGCGGCCCCGATTTC
>DATARY010000142.1:0-6038 GCA_036263935.1 Mycobacterium sp. | reverse complement strand
AGAGATGAAGACACTTGTTGCATTGGCGGTTGGCGCTCTTGCAGCCAGTGGTATCGCGCTGGCCTCGCCCGCCAGCGCGGGGTGCCAGGGCGGATGGACGCCGTGGGGCGGAGGAACCACATGCGATGGCCCGATCGGCGGGGACGGAACGTTCCAGCGCTGCGTGACGGCCGGCGCCATGGGATTCGGCGGCACCAACTGCTACCTGACCAATATCAACGACCTGGGCGGCCAGATTCCATACGTCGGGCCGTGACGCGACCCGCCGGCACTACCCCGGCGGCTGCATCGCCGGAGGAACGCTGTTCGGGTCCACCGGAACCGGCACGCCGATTGCCGGTCGTGATCCCGGCGCGTTCTGATTCTGATTGAGCGCCGGCGCGCTGGGGTTGGCCGGCGTGTTCGAGTCTGGCGGTGGCGGCGCAGGCGGAGGCGCCCACGGCCGGATGGACTGTGCGAGTGTGACCGCGTCGGCCTTGGGAACCGGGTTGTTGGCGGTGCCCAGCCAGACCACGAACCACCGATCGGGCGTCCGCTGAACCCGCGGTGCACCGGCAGGTGTCGCGGTGCCAACCACTCCGGCCCAGATCTGGCCGTTGGGCTTGGTCGCGTCGGTGAACTTCACCTCGTAATACGACGCGACACCCGGCATGCCGCCCGCATTGAGCGGCACGGTCTCCTGGTTGATCCGCGTACCCGGGAACGGCATGAAGAACTCGCCCATGTCAGACGCCAGCCGCTGGGCCGCCTTGGTGTTGTCGGCCTCGGCGCCCGCGAAGAGCTTCAGGTCAAGCCGGCCAAGCAGAACACTGGTGTCGTTGGGTGGGGGCGGTGGCGGAGCGCCCGGCTGTGTTGGTTCCGGCGGAATCTTGTTCAACAGCGCCTGGCCGTAGGACAACTGGGTGGCGTCGGACACCTTCCAGCCCGCTGGCACCAAGTAGCTGAAGCCGCCGGGGGTGTTGTTGACCAGTCCGGGCTCCGGGGGTGACGGTGGCGGCGGCGCATTCGGGTCCGCCGGTGGCGGAGCCGGCGCGTTCGGGTCGGCCTGAGGCAGAGGCGCGTCGGGAGCCGGTGGTGATCCCTGCAGGAAGGTGTTGCCCGTCGCCGGTGGCGGCGGTGGTGCCGGCGAGGGCACCGGATCGGCGTTCGCCACCGTGGGCAGTGTCAGGGCCACGACGGTGGCTCCGGTCAGCGCCGCGAGCGCGAGCGACTTCGGGCGGCCCTTGCGGTGATCAGAACTGGAATCCGGGTGGTGCATGTGGAAGAAACTACCGTGTTACGGCCGTGACGCAAGTGTGAGTTGCTCAAATAGTGCCCAGCTGAGAGTTTGCTGTAAATCGCGAACGCCTGGGAGAAGGCATGTTTGACGATTGCTAGGTATGACGAGGCCCCCGTGCGTCGCACGGGGTGCCGCAACCGCTTCCCCCACAGTGGTATTCGGTCTGCTCACAGGTTTTCATCGGGCCGACCGATGCCTCCGTTACGGGCTCAGGTGGACGGTGACCTCCTGCGCCTTCACGGAGAAGTAAACCCTGTCCCCCGGTGCCAGCCGCAAGTCGGCCGCGGATTCGGCGGTGATATCGGCTGCCAACCCGGGCGCTCCATCGGGCTGGTCGTCGGCGCGTACCCGGACCGCCGGTCCGAGGTTGTCGAGTTCGGCCACCGTCACGTCGACGGTGTTGCGCGGGCTGCCGTGGGGTTTGTCGCGGTACACCGCGACGGCCGCGGGCCTGAACACCGCCACCACGGGGTCGCCGGCCGCGACGTCGCCGGCGGCACTGCCATGCCAGACGGCTCCCCATGCGGTGTTCAGCACGCCGCCGGCGTCGGCGGTGCCGCCGACCAGGTTCACCCCCGCGAACCGTGCGGCGAACCGGCTTCGCGGGGCGGCCAATACCGTTGCAGTCGAACCGGTTTCGGCGATCCGCCCGGCTTCCAGGACCAGCACCCGGTCGGCCAGGGTGAGCACGTCGAGTAGATCGTGGGTAACCAGCACCGCCGAACGGCCGTCGCGGGCCAGCACCTGTCGCAACACCTTGCGCATCGCTGTTGCGACGGCCACGTCCAGCCCGGCCAGCGGTTCGTCGAGCAGCAACACATCGGGTTCGGCGGCAAGGGCCCGCGCCAGCGCGACGCGTTGGGCCTGCCCACCGGAGAGCTGGCGCGGCATCCGGCCGGCGAGGTCGGCGGCATCGACCTGGCGCAGCCAATGTGCGGCCGCCGCACGGGAACTGCGCGGCGAGAACGCTACGTTGGCCGCGGCACTGAGATGCGGAAACAGCAGCGGGTCCTGCATCAGCAGGCCGACGCGGCGGTCGTGCGTGGGCACGTGAATCCCCGCCGACGTATCG
Organism: Mycobacterium sp.; assembly: GCA_036263935.1. GTDB lineage: Bacteria > Actinomycetota > Actinomycetes > Mycobacteriales > Mycobacteriaceae > Mycobacterium. The sequence continues at coordinate 3,687 of DATARY010000142.1, read as the reverse complement.
GTCAACACCCGATCACCGACGCACACGGTCCCACGGTCGGGCCTCACCAACCCCGCGATGACGTGTAGAGCGGTCGACTTGCCCGCCCCGTTGGGGCCCAGCACCGCAAGGACCTCACCGGCCGAGACCGCGAATTCGACTTCAACGCCGCGGGTTTCGATGACGGCGAGCATCCTCATGTCCGTCATGACCGGCTACCACGCATTGGTGCCTCCGGCCCGCAGGCGCCGGCTGCCCAGCCCGAGCACCACGATCGCGGCGACCACGACGAGCAGGATGGAGAGTGCCACCGCCGCGTCGGCATCGCTCTCCCGCTGGAGGTAGATCTCAAGGGGCAGCGTTCTGGTCACCCCTTCGCGAGAGCCGGCGAAGGTGAGGGTGGCGCCGAACTCACCCAGCGATCGCGCGAACGCCAGCACCGCCCCCGACACCAATCCGGGCGCCAGCAGCGGCAGCGAGACCCGCCACCAGACTCTGGTTGGCCGGGCCCCGAGCGTCGCCGCGACCACCTCGTAGTCGGCGCCCGCCGTGCGGGCGGCGCCCTCCAGCGCGATGACGAGGAACGGCAGCGACACGAATGTCTGCGCCAAAACGACGGCCGCCGTAGTGAACGCGATGTGGATTCCGGCTGCCTCGAGATACTCCCCGATCAGCCCGAGCCTGCCGAACGCGTAGAGCAGCGCGATGCCGCCCACCACGGGTGGTAGCACCAGCGGCAGCAGGATCAACGGTCGGGTCATGCGCACCAGCCGGGCCTCGCTGCGAGCGAGCACCAGTGCCATCGGCACGCCGAAGAGCAGGCACAGCCCGGTGCTGGCGGCGGCGGTCTTGAAGCTGAGCAGCAGCGCCGTCGTCGATGATCGGCTGGTGATCAGCGTCAAGAACTGCGGCCAGTCAACCCTGGCGGCCACCGCAATCAGCGGGACCACCACGAACATCGCCCCGACCGCGGCGGGGAGGTACATCCAGCGGGGCAGCCCGGCCGACGGGGTCAAGGTTTGGCGAAACCCGCCTGCTGGAGGATCTTTTGGCCCGCATCCCCTGTGACCAGGGCGACAAACTTCTTCGCGAGCTCGCCAGCCGGTGCGCTCTTGAGCACCGCGATCGGATAGGTGTTCACCGCGACGTCGGCCTCGGGGAACTGGACCGTCGACACCTCGTCCTTCGCGCCGATCGCGTCGGTGATGTAAACGAGCCCGGCGTCGGCCTGACCGCTGGTCACCTTGTTGAGCACATCGGTGACCGACGATTCCTCGCTGACCGGATTGATTTTCACCCGGGTGGCCTTCTCGAGCTTCTGGGTCGCCGAGCCGCACGGCACCTGTGGCGCGCACACCACGACGCTCAGGCCCGGTTTGGCGAGATCACCGAAAAGGGTGATGCTCTTGGGGTTGCCGGGCGCGACCACGATCACCATCGTGTTCGACGCGAAGTTGACCGGGTCGCCGGCAAGCAGACCTGCCTGGGCGACCTTGTCCATGTTCTTGGTATCGGCCGACGCGAACACATCCGCCTTGGCGCCCTGCGTCAACTGGGTGGCGAGGTCCGACGATCCGGCGTAGTTGAAATCGATGGAGCTGCCGGGGTTGCCGGTCTTGAACTGCTCACCGATATCGGTGAACGTCTTCTTGAGGGAAGCCGCGGCGAACACCACGAGCTTCTTGTTCTTGTTGTCGGCTGACGAGCCACAACCCGTCACGGTGGCCGCGAGCACGGTCGAAACCGCGATGCCTAGCGCAGCTATCCGCTTCACGTGACAAGACCTTATGGCAATTCGGTAACTCTTTGGCGGCGACGCCGGCGGGTCGGGTTTCGCCACCTAGCTACTGTCCAGTAACATTGCGCTGGATCGCTGGAGTTCAGCGCTGAACACGACAGGAGGTCACGGTGATGGATGTGCTGGTCACCGGCGGCGACACCGAGCTGGGACACACGATCGCGGAAAGCTTCCGCGACGCAGGCCACCAGGTCGTGATCGCCGGCTCTCGCCGCGACGACCTCGAGGTCGCGGCCAAGGAACTCGACGTCGACGCCCTCGTGTTCGACAACACCGACCCCGCCAGCCTTGAGGTCGCGCGCGAGCAGTTCCCGCACCATCTGGACACCATCGTCAATGTGCCCGCTCCGCGCTGGGACGTCGGCGACCCGCGCACCTTCACGCTGGCCGACCACGCAACGGCGTGGCGCGACGCGTTGGATTCCACGGTGCTGTCCGCGGTGCTGACCGTGCAGATCCTCGGTGACCACCTGCGCTCGGGCGGCTCGATCGTCAACATCGTCCCCGAACACCCGCGCGCCGGCAGCGCCGAGGCGGCCATCAAGGCCGCGGTGTCCGACTGGACCGCCGGGCAGGCCACCTACTTCGGCACCCGCGGCATCACCGTCAACGCGGTGGCGGCGGGCCGCAGCGCCGAGCCGGGTTACGACGGGCTGTCGCGCACTCCGCCGTCGGTCGCCTCGGAGCTGGCGCGACTGACGCTGTTCCTGACCACGCCGGCCGCCCGGCATATCACCGGACAGACGCTGCACGTCAGCCATGGGGCGATGGCAAACTTCGGCTGAATATTCCTGCGTTCGCCGAAAGCTAAACGGGGTGACCGCCCCGCTTGGTTGTGGTTACGTGAAGGCGTGACTATCAAACTCGGACTCCAAATCCCCAACTTCTCCTACGGCACGGGCGTCGCTGAGATCTTTCCTACTGTCATCGCGCAGGCACGGGAAGCCGAGGCGGCGGGCTACGACTCCGTCTTCGTGATGGACCACTTCTACCAACTGCCCGGGCTGGGCACCCCTGACCAGCCGATGCTGGAGGCCTACACGGCGCTGGGCGGGCTGGCCACCGCCACCGAACGCCTCCAGCTGGGCACCGTCGTCACCGGCAACACCTACCGCAATCCGACGCTGCTGGCCAAGGCGATCACGACGCTGGACGTGGTCAGCCAGGGCCGCGCCATTCTCGGCATCGGCACCGGTTGGTTCGAGCTGGAGCACGATTCGCTTGGCTTCGAGTTCGGCACGTTCACCGACCGCTTCAACAAGCTGGACGAGGCGCTGCAGATCATCCTGCCGATGCTGCGCGGCGAGCGCCCGACGGTCGAAGGCAAGTACTACCGCACCAAGGAGGCGATGGCCGAACCGCGCTTGCGCGACCACATCCCGCTGATGATCGGCGGCAGCGGCGAGAAGAAGACGATTCCGTTGGCGGCGCGGCACTTCGACCACCTCAACATCCTCGCCGGGTTCGACGAACTGCAGCGCAAGGTGGAGGTCAAGAACCGGGCCTGCGAGGAGATCGGCCGCGACCCCGCAACGCTGGAGACCAGCATGCTGGTCATGCCGGTGATCGATGAGAACGTCACCCCCGATCTGATCCCGGACGAAGTCAAGCAGCAGGCCGTCGTCGGCGGTCCCGAGCAGGTGGCCGACCAGATCAAGACCAAGGTCCTCGATGCCGGCGTGGACGGGGTCATCCTCAGCCCGGCGACGAACCTCAACGGCTACCAACCCGGACTCATCACCGCGGTGGCCGACAAGTTGAAGCCGATGCTGTCCGGTTAGACACGGGGCGGCGGCGTGGCAAATCTCACGGCGCTGCGGGCATGCAGGGCGGCTACCGTGGTGTCTGTATCTGTGCACGTGTAGCCCCTCGAGGAGCCCAAAATGAGCCATCCCGGAGCCACTGCCACT
>DATARY010000139.1:0-1522 GCA_036263935.1 Mycobacterium sp. | reverse complement strand
CGAGATAGCCGGTGACGTGCTTTGTCCGCGCTGGCCACCTCAACGGGCGCGGCGCCGACGTAGTTGGCGTAGGCGGCCGAGTTCGGGAATCGACCAGGACTTCCGGTCCGGCCGATGAACCGGCCAGCGATGATCGGTCCGATGCCGACCGTCGCGGTGAGGGTGCTGCCAGACTTCTCGACCATCTCGGCAATGACTTTCGCGCTGGTCTTTAGCCGTGTGTCCAACGACCGGATCTCGGCGACGAGGTCACCTGCGACCGCCTTGCGGACCCGCTCAACCTCACCGCTGGGACGAACTGATCGCAGCAGAACACCCGCTGTCGCCGCAGACAGATCGGTGGGTGCGCCGCCGGCGCGCATCGACCGCAGCACAGCGTGCAATTGGTTCACGGCGCGGACTCTGGCCTGGGCCAGGTTGACCCGCCGCTCATCGAGCACAGCCAGGGCATCAGCAGCGCCTTTAGCCGCCATCGGTCGGGCATCACCCTGCAACGCCGCCACGGCGGCTGCGGCCGCTGCGTCGATGCGGTCGTTCTTGCGCCCGCCACCGCGGGAGAGCTGACGGACGCGGGCCGTCGCCGTCGAAGGCACATCCACCACGTGTTCCCCACGCGCGAGCAGCCACGAGGCAAGGTCTCGACCCAGCCCTTCAGCGTTCTCGACCGCCCACCGACGCTTCGGCCACCGCAGCGCCCATGTCAGCATCCTGCGGTACTCCCGCACGGTTGCATCAATGCGGATCGAAGCAACCTCCCGATTCGTATCAGGCTCAACCGCGGTGGCCGTGTGCGTGGACTTGTGCGGATCGATACCGATCAGCATCATCGAGGGCGGGTCCCTTCTCGTAGCTGGGATAGGGATCCGCGGCTGACAACCCGACTTCGAGAAACCTCGCAAGCGCCTCGTCGTCACGCCTCTGTTGAGTCAAGCCGCGAACCGACACCGGCCAGGTCAACACACCCAAAGACAGCCAGCCCGAAGGGCGGCAGGAAGTACTCGAGTCAGCCCGTCCGGTGTCCTACGGCACGCTACGGACAGCTAATCCGACCACGACACCGCTCACCCCATACAAGTCGGAAAGTATTCGCGCAGCAGGCCGTTGGTGTTCTCGTTGGTGGGTGGCTGCCACGGGCTGGCCTTGTCGCAGAAGAACACCGGCATCCCCAACGCCCGGGCGATCTCGCCGTGCAGCGCCATCTCCTTGCCCTGATCCCAGGTCAGCGTGCGACGCAAATGCGCGGGGAGCCCGGAGAAGGCCACGATGAGGGCGTCGCGGACCGCGTCGGCGGTGTGGTGACCGCCGGGTAGATGCAGCAGGAAGTGACCATGCACCCCGCGGTCGGTCGCCTCGGCGGGCCGCTGATCAATCATCGTCATCTCGGGCAACACACCGCGTCGACGCGCCTCGGAGTGTCGACTCGGGCGCCGGCGGCGCCGGCTCCGCTGGGCGCGAAACCGCTGGTCAGGGGTGGAGCCGCCTAAGGGAATCGAACCCTTGACCTGCTCATTACGAGGAGGCC
>DATARY010000118.1:0-7491 GCA_036263935.1 Mycobacterium sp. | reverse complement strand
CGTCGGCGAGCTGCAGCACATGGGCCTGCACGCCGCCGGGGACGTCGAACGAGTACGGGCAGACCATTCCGATGCGCATCAGGTTGTCCCGCCAAGCTTCGCGCGCCGTTCCTCGGAGAGGTCGGCCAGCCATTGCGGTTGAATCATGTGCCAGTCGGCGGGGTGCGCGGCAATGTTGCCGGCGAACCGGTCGGCCAGCAGCTGGGTGATCACCCCGACGTCTCGAGAAGACGTGTCCAGCGGCGGAGTCGCGCTAAAACCCCAACCGTGCGGGGTGTACCAGCTGTGCACCGCGATGAGGTCGGCGCCGGTCTCGATCGCGAGCTTCGCCGACCCGGCCGGCATGCGGGTGGGCTCGCCGAAGAAGTCGACCTGGACACCGTTTCGGCTGAGGTCGCGCTCGGCCATCAGGCAGACCGCGCGGTTGTCGCGCAGCCGTTCCGCGAGCACCTCGAAGGGCGGCCGCTCGCCACCGGTCAGCGGCAGCATCTCGAAACCGAGGCTTTCCCGGTAGGCGATGAACCGGTGGTAGAGGGATTCGGGCTTGAGTCGCTCATTCACGGTGGTGAAGGTGCCGTGTTTCCACACCAGCCACACACCGGCCATGTCCCAGTTCCCGCTGTGGGGCAATGCCAGGACCGCGCCCCGGCCGGCCTCAAGTGCGGCGCCGATGTGCTCCCTGCCGGCGAAGTGCGGGTCGAGCAGCTCGCCTTGCTTCTTCAGATCCATCGACGGCAACCGGAACGCCTCCCGCCAGTACCGCGCGTATGAGGCCAGCGAAGCACGAATAAGCGCATCGGGCACCTGTGATGGCTCCACGCCGAGAACCCGGGCCAAGTTCTTGCGGAGCTGATCGGGCCCACCGCCGCGCGCCGCATAGTGCGCTCCGGCACCAAAAACGTTGCGTGCCACTATCTCCGGCATCGCGCGGACCGCCCGCCAGCCAGCGGCGTAGCCCCAGTCGGTGAATTGGCCGGTCAGCGAAAAACGGCTGCCGCGACCCGAATTCGGTTCCGCCGGGGTTGTGGTCACGGCTCGTCCCCGGCGTTCTGCAGGGGCTTCATCGCGCCCGGGGACGTCCGCACGGTGTGCAACCGCTGCCCCAATGTGATCAAGCTGGCCACCGCCAGCACCCACATCGCCACGGGCAGCAACCACGGCAGCGGGAAGAACGGAAAGTCGGACAGCCCGGCGCCGGCCAGCACGATGACGAGGCGTTCGGGCCGCTCGATGATGCCGCCGTCCCCGGACAACCCACTGGCCTCGGCGCGGGCCTTGATATAGGAGATGACCTGCGATGTGACCAGGCAGATCAGGGTGGCCACCACCAGCGGGTCACTCTTGAGCCCGAACGCCGCCCACCACAGCAGCCCGCAGAACACCGCGCCGTCACCGATCCGGTCGCAGCTGGCATCCAGCACCGCGCCGAACCTCGTGCCGCCGCCGCGCTCCCGGGCCATCGCCCCGTCGAGCATGTCGGCGAGCACGAAGAAGCAGACCGCGACCGCGCCCCACCAGAGCTGCCCGATCGGGAACAACGTCAGCGCGCTCAGCACCGCGCCCGCCGTCCCGAGGATGGTGATGCTGTAGGGGGTGAAGCCGGCCCGCAGCGCGGCCCTGGCCACCGGCCGGGACAGCTTCGCGTAGGCCGCGCGGGTCATCAGGTAGAAGTTGCTCACGACAGCTTCGCCCATTCGCTGGCCAGCAGTTGACGCGTGTCGCGCAGCAGCTGCGGGATGATCTTGGCGCCGCCGATGATGGTGATGTAGTTGGCGTCGCCGATCCAGCGCGGCACGACATGCATGTGCAGATGCTCGGCCAGCGAGCCGCCCGATACCTTGCCCAGGTTGAGCCCGACGTTGAAACCCATCGGGTTCGAAACACCCTTGATGGCGCGAATCGCCTTCTGGGTGAACGCCATCAACTCGGCGCTCTCGTCGTCGGTGAGATCTTCGAGTTCGGACACCCGCCGGTACGGCACCACCATGAGGTGACCCGGGTTGTACGGGTACAAATTGAGCACGACGTACACCAGCTCGCCGCGCGCCACCACCAGACCGTCCTCGTCGGACAAAGTCGGGATGTCGGTGAATGGGCGCGCCTCCGCCGCATTGTCACGGCGGAGCGGGGCTTCGGCGATGTAGTTCATCCGATACGGCGTCCACAGCCGCTGCAGGTGGTCGGGATCACCGACGCCTTGGTCGACGATCGTGGTGTCGTCAGGATCGCTCACGTGCTGAGGCCCACCTTGAGCAGTTCCGCTGTCGGGAGGGCGTTTTCGCGGCTGGCGACCCAGTGGACAATCGCGTCGATGGCTTCATTTCGTGGGACGCCGTTGACCTGGGTGCGGTCCCCGAACCGGAAGCTCACCGCATCGGCCTCGACGTCGCGGTCGCCGGCCACCAACATGAACGGCACCTTCTGGTTGGTGTGGTTGACGATCTTCTTTGCCATCCGGTCATCGCCCGCGTCCACCTCCGCCCGGATCCCGCGCGTCTTCAGTTGTGTGGCAACGCCGTTGAGGTACGGGACGTGGTCGTCGGCGACCGGGATGCCGACCACCTGCACCGGCGCCAGCCACGCCGGGAACGCGCCTGCGTAATGCTCGGTGAGGATGCCGAAGAACCGCTCGATCGAACCGAACAACGCACGGTGGATCATCACCGGCCGCTGGCGGCTGCCGTCGGCGGCGGTGTACTCCAGCTCGAACCGCTCGGGGAAGTTGAAGTCCAGCTGGATCGTCGATATCTGCCAGCTGCGGCCCAACGCGTCCTTGACCTGCACCGAGATCTTTGGGCCGTAGAAGGCCGCGCCGCCAGGGTCGGGAACCAGGTCCAGGCCGGATGCGGCGCCGACCTCGGCCAGCACGCTGGTGGCTTCCTCCCACAGTTCGTCGGAGCCAACGAATTTCTCGGGATCCTTGGTGGACAGCTCCAGGTCGAAGTCGGTCAGGCCGTAATCGCCGAGCAGGTCGAGGATGAACCGCAGCAGCGATGTCAACTCGTCGCGCATCTGGTCGCGGGTGCAGTAGATGTGCGCGTCGTCCATGGTCAGGCCGCGCACCCGGGTCAGCCCGTGCACGACGCCGGACAGTTCGTAGCGGTAGACGGTGCCGAATTCGAAGAGCCGCAACGGAAGTTCGCGATAGGACCGCCCGCGAGACCGGAAGATCAGACAGTGCATCGGGCAGTTCATCGGCTTGAGGTAGTAGTCCTGGCCCGGCTTGCGCACGGTGCCGTCCTCGTTGTACTCGGCGTCGAGGTGCATCGGCGGGAACATGCCGTCCGCGTACCAATCGAGGTGGCCGGAGATCTGGAACAGCTGCGCTTTGGTGATGTGCGGGCTGTTGACGAACTGATAACCGGCCTCGATGTGCTTGCGCCGCGAGTAATCCTCCAACTCCCGTCGGATGATGCCGCCCTTGGGGTGGAAAACCGGTAGGCCCGAACCGATTTCGTCGGGGAAGCTGAACAGGTCCAGCTCCGCGCCGAGCTTGCGGTGATCGCGCCGCTGGGCCTCCTCGATGAACTCGAGGTGTTTGTCGAGCGCTTCCTGCGACTCCCACGCGGTGCCGTAGATGCGCTGCAGGCTGGCGTTGTTCTGGTCACCACGCCAGTAGGCGGCCGAGCTGCGGGTGAGCTTGAACGCCGGAATGTAGCGGGTCGTCGGGATGTGCGGGCCACGGCACAGGTCGCCCCATTCGCGTTGGCGGGTACGGGGATTGAGGTTGTCGTAGGCGGTGAGTTCGTCGCCGCCTACCTCCATCACCTCGGGATCACCCGACTTGTCGTCGACGAGCTCGAGCTTGTACGGCTCGTTGGCTAGCTCTTCGCGCGCTTCGTCTTTCGACGCATAGACGCGCCGCGAGAACAGCTGGCCTTCCTTGACGATCTGGCGCATCCGCTTCTCCAGCGCCTCCAGATCCTCCGGGGTAAATGCGCGCGGCACGTCGAAGTCGTAGTAGAAGCCGTCGGTGATGGGCGGACCGATGCCGAGCTTGGCCTCGGGGAACGTGTCCTGTACCGCCTGGGCCAGCACGTGCGCCGTCGAGTGCCTGATGACGCTGCGGCCCTCGTCGGTGTCGGCGGCGACCGGGACCACCTCGACGTCGGTGTCGGGCACCCATGACAAGTCATGCAGCCTGCCGTCGGCGTCGCGGACGACGACGATCGCGTCAGGAGCACCCCGGCCAGGCAGGCCGGCGTCGCGGACCGCTGCCCCGGCGGTGGTCCCGGCAGCGACCCGGATAGGGGCTGCCGGGGCGGTGCGGGCGGGGGCGCTCATGGGTAATTCTCCAAACTTTCGGGGTGTTACGGCGGTGGTATCGAACGCGACCATGCTATCGGTGCGGGTACTCACGCCCCCAGGCCAATAGGGCTCTTCAACCACCCGTGTTCGATGCCGATCAGGCCTGCCGACCAGCCGACAGCGCCTACCGCGGCTGGCTGACTCGTTGCGGGTCCGTCACGGCTGGCCCGCGCGGAGCTTGACGAACAGTGCATGCGCCTCGGCCAACACGACGTCGCCGTCGAGCACACGGCCGGACACGTAGATCTTGCGGTCCTCGATGCCGTCGAGGCCGGCGTCGAGGAGCAGCTGCTTCTCGACTGGTGCGATCTTGCGGTAGTCGACGTGCAGGAACGCGGTGCGCTGGGCCCGGCTGCGGCTGAGCCTGAACGCGGTGAAGCCCAGCAGCGAGTCGAACAGCATCGCGACCGCGCCGCCGTGCGCCGCGCCGTTGCGGCCGAGGTGAAAGCGGCGGAACTGCGCGGTGCCGCCGATCCGGCCATCTTCGGTTTTGTGCAGGTCGACCGGGATCGACAGGAGGTTGCCGCGGTTGGGCAGGTCCATGCGACGTCCCGACGGCGACGCCCACTCGTCGGCGTCGTACGGCGCGAGCAGCGTCGACACCTTCTCGATCAGATCCGCGGCCTCGGTGATCACGTCGTCGGGGGCGTCGACCGCGCGGGTGTGGTCCTGCAGGGAGCGGACCGCGTCGACGAACCGGCCGTAGTCGGGTCCGCCCTTGGTGGTCGGGACCGGTGGGTTGAACCCGCCGCCGGGATGCCGTTCGGTGGTCACCCGCTCACCGTATTGCCTCGCTTATTGCTGGGCTGACCCGGCTTTGCTCAGTGTCTCGAACTCGTCGTCGGACAGCTCGATCGCGGCGGCGGCGACGTTCTCCTCCAGGTGGGCGACTTTGGACGTCCCGGGGATCGGCAGCATCACCGGTGACCGCTTCAGCAGCCAGGCAAGCGCCAGCTGCGACGGGGTGGCGTGGTGCTCGTCGGCGATGCGCTGCAACGGGCCGCCGGGAGCGGCGAGGGGCCCGGCAGCGAGCGGGAACCACGGGATGAAGCCGATGCCCGCCTCGGTGACCTTGTCCAGCAGCGGCTCGCTGGCGCGCATGGTGAGGTTGTACATGTTCTGCACGGACACGATCGGCGTGATCTTCTGGGCGGCCTCGAGCTGCTCGACGTTGACCTCGGACAGGCCGATGTGGCGGATCTTGCCCTCCTGTTGCAGCTTCACGAGTTCACCGATCTGGTCCTCGGCGGGGAACTTGTCGTCGATGCGGTGCAGCTGGAAGAGGTCGATGGTGTCCGTGCGGAGACGGCGCAGGCTCATTTCGCACTCCTGCCGCAAGTAGGGCGGGTAGCAGAGCACCGGCCACTCGTCGGGCCCGGTGCGCAGTAGACCGGCCTTGGTCGCGATGACGAGACCGTCTGCGTACGGGTGCAGCGCCTTGCGGATCAGTCTCTCGGATATGTACGGGCCGTAGGAGTCCGCGGTGTCGATGAAGTTGACGCCGAGTTCGACGGCGCGGCGCAGGACACGGATGCACTCGTCAGGGTCGGTCGGCGGGCCCCAGACACCCTGACCGGTCAGGCGCATGGCCCCGAAGCCCAGGCGGTTGACCGTGAGATCGCCGCCGAGGGTGAATGTTCCGGATGCTTGAGCGATGCTTTGCGTGGTCATTGTTCCGACCGTACGCCGGGGATGACAGGCTGGCCGGGTGAAGCTGAGCGATCTCGCCGCGCTGCCGTTCACTTACGCCGAAGTGGGTGCGACCGCGGGGCAGCTGCCCGAGGGATATCACCATCTGCGCAAGTCGGCGGTCATCGGGCGGGGACGTCGCCGGTTCGACGAGGCCGCCGCGGGGGTGATGCGGTGGGGCATGCTGCGCGGGGCGGGTGTGCGGGTCGAGGCGACCTCCGAGCTCGCGGAGGTGGGGTCGGAGGTGATCGTGCATCTCGGTCCGGTGCGGGCTCCGTGCCGGGTCGTCTATGTCATCGACGAACCCGATCGCCGCGGTTTCGCCTACGGCACACTGCCTGGCCACGCCGAGTCGGGCGAAGAACTTTTCGCGGTGCGTTATGACATTGCGACCGAGAACGTGTACGCGGAGGTCACGGCCTTCTCCCGGCACGGCACCTGGTGGAGCCGGCTGGGCTCCCCCGTCACGTCGCTGATCCAGCGGCTGATCAGTGAACGGTACCTGCGGGCGGTTTAGGTTCTGGGCTGATCCGGCGCGTAGCCTTGATCAACTAGCGAAGCACGATGATCGGGGTGGCCACGATGACAGAACGTGTCGAGATTGACGCCAGCCACCTGCGCATTGCCGAGTTGGTGCACGAGCTGCACAGCCGGCCGGACACCGACTCCGAAACGGTGATCGCCGAACTGGCCGAGCATGCCGCTGTCGAGGTCCCGGGCGCTCAGTATGCGGGCGTGACCGTGACCCGCAACGCCAAGCACATCGACACGCCCGCCGCGACACACAAGTGGCCGATCCTGCTGGATGAGATCCAGCAACGGTATCGCGAGGGCCCATGCCTGACCGCCGCATGGGAGGAGAAGACCGTCCACGTCACGGACCTGACTACCGATGAACGGTTTCCGCGGTATGCGCGGGACGCATTGGCGCAGACACCGATCCGGTCGGTCATGGCCTTCCAGCTGTTCATCGCCGGTCAGACGATGGGTGCGCTCAACGTCTACGCCGAAGAGCCCCATGCCTTTGGGCCGATGTCGAGGGAGATCGGTCTGATCTTCGCCGCTCATTCGTCGGTTGCGTGGAACACCGCACGACGCGACGAGCAGTTCCGACGCGCGCTGGCCAGCCGCGACACCATCGGCCAGGCCAAGGGAATGATCATGGAGCGCTACGGCGTCGACGCGGTCCAGGCGTTCAACGTGCTGCGCAAGCTGTCTCAGGATTCCAACGTGCCACTGATCAACGTCGCAGCCGACCTCATCGCCAACGCGCGAGCCTCGGAGAGCTAGGCGTTCTGACCACGGGTCGCGTCGATCTGCACCGAGGTCGGCGGACCGTATTGTCTGAGCAACCGACTTCGCCAGACGAAGGAGCCGCCGACGATCAACGCGGGCAAGACCCCACCGACCGACCCGCTCACACCTCGCGAGCGCCGCGCCCTGATGTGGGTACTGGCCGGCGTTTTGGTTCTTCTGATTGCGGTGAGCGCGGCG
>DATARY010000053.1:0-4489 GCA_036263935.1 Mycobacterium sp. | reverse complement strand
GACCCGCTCGACCCACGGCGCCCGGATGAACACCGCGTGCACCGGGGCGTCGAGCCCCTCGAATGCGATGTCCCCCTCGAACGAATCGACCTGGCGGCCGAAGGCGTTGCGGCGCACCGTCATGTCGATGGCTTTGAGCGGTGTGGCCTCGCGGCCGCCGACCCCGGCGTCGAGGATCTGGGTGGCCAGCAGAATCATCCCCGCACACGACCCATAGGCCGGCATCCCCTCGGCCAGTCGTGTTCGCAGCGGCTCGAGCAGCTCGAATTCGCGCAGTAGGTGGCTCATCGTTGTGGACTCCCCGCCGGGGATCACCAGCGCGTCGACGGCGGTGAGCTCGTCGACGCGGCGCACAGTGCTCGCGTCGGCCCCGGCCTCGCGCAGCGCCGCCAGGTGTTCGCGGGTGTCACCCTGCAGCGCGAGCACGCCGACGCGTGCCGCGCTCATGTCTTGAAGTCGCGACGGTAGCGAGTGAGCCCCTCCTGCATCACTGCGGCCACCATCTCGCCGGTACGAGTGAAGATCTTGCCCTGCGTCAGCGCCCGGCCCCCGCTCGCCGATGGCGACGACTGGTCGTACAGCAGCCACTCGTCGGCCCGGAACGCCCGCATGAACCACATCGCGTGATCCAGCGACGCGACCATCAGATGTTTGCGTTCCTCGACGTGATGGACCTGCGCCGAGCCCAGCAGAGTGAGATCGCTCATGTAGGCCAGCGCGCAAATGTGCAGCACGGGGTCGTCGGGCAGCGGATCGCGGTGGCGGAACCACACCTGCTGCTGAGAGGCCTTCCCGGGCAGCGGCGTCAACTGATCCGGCGGCACGATCCGCACATCCCACTCCGCGAACTGCGCGAAGCCGGCGTCGTCGAACGCTCCGCCCTTCTTGATGAAGCCAGGCAGGTCGTCGGGCGGCGGCGCCGACGGCATCGCGTCCTGGTGCTCGATGCCGCTCTGATCGGTCTGAAACGACGCCGACATCGAAAAGATCATCTCGCCGTGCTGGATCGCGTTGACCCGTCGAGTGACGAACGAACCGCCGTCGCGCAACCGCTCGACGAGAAAAACCGTGGGCGCCTTGGCATCTCCGGGCCGCAGGAAATAGCCGTGCAGCGAGTGCACCTGGAAGCGCTCGTCGACCGTGCGCACCGCCGAGACCAGTGACTGGCCCGCCACGTGCCCGCCGAAGGTGCGCTGGAAGTAGCCGGATTCGGGGCTGAACACTCGGCCGCGGTAGATGTTGACCTCGAGTTGTTCGAGATCAAGGATCTGTTCGATCGCCATGCAGTGTTTCTTACCAGCCGCGATCGGCGAGCCGCTCCGGGGCGGCGATACCCTCCACGTTGATTCCGACCATGGCCTCCCCGAGACCGCGTGACACCTTCGCGAGCACGTCGGGGTCGTCGTAGAACGTGGTGGCCTTGACGATCGCGGCGGCGCGGTGCGACGGGGAACCCGACTTGAAGATGCCCGAGCCGACGAACACGCCCTCTGCGCCGAGTTGCATCATCATTGCCGCGTCGGCCGGTGTTGCGATGCCGCCCGCGGTGAACAGCGTCACCGGCAGCTTCCCTGCCCGCGCCACCTCGACCACCAGCTCGTAGGGGGCCTGCAATTCCTTTGCGGCGACAAATAATTCGTCCTCCGGCATCGACGTGAGCCGACGGATCTCGCCACCGATGGCCCGCATGTGCGTGGTCGCGTTTGACACGTCGCCGGTGCCCGCCTCGCCCTTGGAGCGGATCATCGCCGCCCCCTCGGTGATGCGGCGCAGCGCCTCGCCGAGGCTGGTCGCACCGCACACGAACGGCACGGTGAACTTCCACTTGTCGATGTGGTGGGTGTAGTCGGCCGGGGTGAGCACCTCGGATTCATCGATGTAATCGACGCCCAGGCTCTGCAGGATCTGCGCCTCGACGAAGTGGCCGATGCGGGCCTTGGCCATCACCGGGATGGTGACCGCGTTGATGATGCCCTCGACCAGGTCGGGGTCGCTCATCCGCGCGACGCCGCCCTGGACGCGGATGTCGGCCGGCACGCGCTCGAGCGCCATGACGGCCACCGCGCCGGCGCCCTCGGCGATGCGGGCCTGCTCGGGCGTGACGACGTCCATGATCACGCCGCCCTTGAGCATCTCGGCCATGCCGCGCTTGACCCTGGCGGTCCACGTCTGGGTCACCGACCCGTGCGCGCCGGTATCCACGTTATCTCCTCCAGATCGCTACTGATCCAGTCTAAAGGTGGCGCCAAATGTGTTAAATCCGCAGCCTCATCGGATCGACTGCAACTGCCGGTCGGGTGCACCACCGCGGGCATCGGCCAACACGTTCGCCTCGTCGAGAAGTTCGCCTAGCTGCAGCGGGTACACGGTTTCGCCCTTGGCGACCAGTTCACTGATCATTGTCGCATCGCACCAGCGGTGCCCGTGGATGTAGGCCCGCTCCAGGCCGGTGCGGCCCGCCGTCGACGGTTCGAACCGCTTGGTTCGATGGATGAAGAACATCTCCTCGCTGCGGATGACCGACCCGTTGAAGTCGATCACCGCGTCGCGCCGCCACACCGGGCCGATCATCTCGGTGGGGTCCACGCGCAGCCCGGTCTCCTCCGCCAGCTCGCGCACCGCCGCCTGCGCCAGCGTCTCGCCCTGCTGAGCCGCGCCGCCGACGGTGAACCACCAGCGCGGCGCGCTGCCGTCCTTGTGGGCGGGGTCGGTGCCGCAGAACAGCAGAACGCAACCGTCGTCGTCGAGCAACACGATGCGCGCCGACGTGCGGCGGGTGACGAGCTCGACCTCGCGGGACGATAGCTCTCCGCGTTCTGCGATCTCGAAATAGGTTGGCAGCGCAGCGGTTCCGCCGAGCCGCAACAACCGGATCGCAGGTCGTTCCCGCAGGGCCAGGGTGTCGCGCACGGCGTCGTTGTGGAAGCGGCGGGCCAGCAGCACCCGCGCTTCCGCGTCGGCCAGCTCCGCGACCAGCGCTACCGGAAGCGCTCCGGGATCGACCAGGGCCAGTGCGGCCGACAGCTCGTTCTCGGCGGCCTCCCGCGACGATCGCGGCGCACGCTCCGCGGCGTCGGCCAGCGACGCCAGCCGTTTGCCTTCCGGTCCGCCGCCGTAGGCGTCGACGGCGACGGCGCGGGCCACGACGGCGCGACGGGCCAGCGCACCGTCGAGCGCCTGCCAGGACAGGTCGTAGCGGACGTGCAGGCGGTCCAGCCGGTTGGCGGTCTGAAATGCCCACAGCCCGACCAGCAGCAGCACCACCACCAGCAGCGCGATCGTGATCGCGACAACCCAGGTGATCAACTTGCTACCTGTACCTTCGTCCCGGCCCCGGCGACGGTCTCGTATACCCGCATGATCTGGCCCGCCACCACCGACCAGTCGTAGCGGCGCACCACCTGGGCCGCGGCGTCCACGCAGCGCTCGCGGGCGACGTCGTTGTCGAGCACTTCGATCAGCCCGGCGGCCAGTGCACCTGAGTCGTCGACCGGGACGAGCCGGCCGGCCTTGCCGTCCACAAGCACCCGCCGGAACGCATCCAGATCGCTGGCTACCACCGGGGTCCCGGCGGCCATCGCCTCGACAAGCACGATGCCGAAACTCTCCCCGCCGACGTTGGGCGCGCAGTACACGTCGACGCTGCGCATGGCCGACGCCTTCGTACCGTCGTCGACCTGGCCGAGGAAGCGCAGATGCCCGGCCAGCCCCCCCGCCTTCTGCCGCAGTTCGTCCTCGTCGCCGCGGCCGACGATCAGGACCTCGACGTCGGGGAACCTCTGCACCAGCGCCGGCAGGGCGCCCAGCAGCACCGCCATGCCCTTGCGGGGTTCGCCGAACCGGCCCAGGAACAGCACGGACTTGCCCGGCCTTGGATACCCGTCCAGACGCGGCGCAGACGCGAACGACGCCACGTCGACCCCGTTCGGGATCTCGACCGCATCCGAGCCGAGCGCTTCCATCTGCCAGCGCCGCGCCAGATCCGACACCGCGATGCGGCCGACGATCTTTTCGTGCCAGGGCCGCAGGATTCCCTGAAAGACGCTGAGCGTCAAGGATTTTGTGGTCGACGTGTGGAAGGTCGCGACGATCGGCCCCTCGGCGATCATCAGCGCCAGCATCGACAGGCTCGGCGCGTTGGGCTCGTGCAGATGCAGTACATCGAAATCACCCTGGATGAGCCACTGCTTGACCTTGCGGTGGGTGGCGGGGCCGAACCGCAGCCGGGCCACCGACCCGTTGTACGGAATCGGCACGGCCTTGCCGCCGGACACGACGTAATCCGGAAGCTCGACGTGCGGCGAAGACGGTGCCAGCACGCTGACATCGTGGCCGCGGCCGTGCATCACGTCGGCGAGCTGCAGCACATGGGCCTGCACGCCGCCGGGGACGTCGAACGAGTACGGGCAGACCATTCCGATGCGCATCAGGTTGTCCCGCCAAGCTTCGCGCGCCGTTCCTCGGAGAGGTCGGCCAGCCATTGCGGTTG
>DATARY010000027.1:0-14936 GCA_036263935.1 Mycobacterium sp. | reverse complement strand
CACACCTACGCGGTGCGGGCTGTGGCGTTCAGCCCGGACGGGCACCGCATCGTCTCCGGCAGCCAAGATGCCACGCTGCGGTTGTGGAACGCCGACACCGGCCAACCCATCGGCGCGCCGCTCGTCGGTCACTCGGGCACTGTGAGGAGCGCGGCGTTCAGCCCACGTGGGCACCGCATCGTTTCCGCCAGCGACGATAAAACGCTGCGGCTGTGGAACGCCGACACCGGTCAGTCCATCGGGCGGCCGTTGACTGGCCATGTCAACGCGGTGCTCACTGTGGCGTTCAGCCCCGACAAGAATCGCGTGGTCTCGGGCAGCAGTGACCGCACTGTGCAACTGTGGCCCGCGCCGCTGCAGGAAGAATGGGCTGGGCTGTTATGTAACAAACTCTCCGCCAACATGAGTCACAAGGAATGGAATGAGTGGGTGTCTCCGGACATCACCTACGTCAAAGACTGTCCCGACCTGCCGATCGAACCCGACAATCCCAGCGGCTAGCGAGCACGGCGCCAGAGCGGATGCGGCGCCGGATGGTGTTCGTCGTTGTAGCGCTTCCCGGCGGTGAACGGCTAGTGCGATCGGGTTCGGAGCTTTTCCAGAAGTGAGCCGGCCGCCTCTTTGAGGAACAAATCCTGGCTGTCGTCGCCGATCTGAACCAACGCGATGTCGGTGAAACCTGCGTCCCAGTACTGGCCGACCGCGTCGACGATCGCATCCAGATCCGGTCCACACGGAATCGATTCGGCGACGTCCTCCGGCCGGACGAATTGTGTTGCCCCTTCGAATCCGGCCGTCGTGGGCAGATCGGAGTTGACCGCCCAGCCGCCGGCGAACCAGCGAAACTCGTTGTGCGCACGCCGCACTGCGGTGTCGCGGTCGGGGTCCCAGCAGATCGGTATCTGACCAATGACACGCACGTCACCGGGCAGCCCGGTGGCCCGCCGCGCTTCGTGCCAGGAGTCGACGAGATCCTTGTTCGGCTCGACGGCGATCAGATGGTCGGCAAGCGGAGCGAACACCTCTACGGACCGATCGCCCGACACCGCCGCGGCGATAGCGACCGGAGTTTCCGGGATGTCCCAGACCCTGGCGGAATCCACTTCGAAATAGTCGCCCTTCCAGTCCACGAATTCCCCGCCGAGCAGTTCGCGGATGATCTGAATGGCTTCGCGCAACATGTCGTGTCGCCGCGCCACCGTGGGCCAACGCTTGCCGACAACGTGCTCGTTGAGGTTCTCGCCGCTGCCCAACCCGAGAGTGAACCGCCCATCGGCGAGAATCTGCAGCGTGGCGGCTTTCTGCGCGACAACCACGGGGTGGTACCGCATCGTCGGACACGTCACGTACGTAAACAGCTCGACGGTCTCGGTGGCATGCGCAACCGCGCCGAGGACCGACCACGCGTACGGTGCGTGGCCCTGTGACGACAGCCACGGGAAGTAATGGTCACTGCACACTTCGAAGTCGAAACCTGCGCGTTCCGCCGAAACGGCATAACGGACAAGCTCTTTAGGGCCGCTCTGTTCTGTCATCAAGGTGTAGCCGAAACGCGTCATGACATTGGGATACCCGGGTGCCGGACGCCGAAACGGCTACAACCGGTCCTTGACGGCCGCGGACAGGCGAGATCCGTCGGCCTTGCCGGCGGCGATGGCCGTCGCGGCCTTCATTACCTGGCCCATCTGCCGCATGCCGGGCCGTTCGCCGTTCTCCTCGGCGACCTGTGCGATCGCTGTGTCGACGACGTCGGCGAGTTCCGCCTCGGTCAGCGGGGTCGGCAGGTACTCGTCGATGATGCGCCCCTCGGCGTGCTCGGTGGCGGCCAGCTCGCCGCGTCCGTTCTGGGTGTAGATCTCCGCCGATTCCGTGCGCTTCTTGGCCTCCCGCGACAACACCTTGATGATGTCGGCATCGGTCAGCTCACGCGCCTGGTTGCCGGCGACTTCCTCGGTCTGTATCGCGGCGAGCACCATCCGCAGTGTGGCGGTGCGCAGCTTGTCCTGCGACTTCATCGCATTTGTAAGGTCTGAGCGCAGCCGGTCCTTGAGTTCCGCCATGGGCCAAACCTACCCGCCGCCGACACCAGGCGTCCCCGTCTGCGATGTTGTCAATTTCCATGGTGATCGACAGGATGGTGACCATGAGCAACGACGCCGGCTGGTCACCTGCCGCGGGTCCGCCGCCGCCGGGCGCTCCGCCCTTCGGCTATCCCACGCCTGGTTACCAGGGCTATCCACCGTCGGGCCCGTTCGCCCCGCCGAGCTACCCGCCTCCGGGGTACGCCCCTCTCGGCTACGCGCCCGGCTACGCGTCGCCACCGCCGCTTCTGCCGGCGCTCAAGCCCGGCGTCATCCCGCTGCGGCCCCTGAGCCTGTCGGACATCTTCAACGGCGCCGTCGCCTACATCCGGGCGAATCCCAAAGCCACGCTTGGCCTCACCACCATCGTCGTGGTCGCTGCCCAGCTGGTGGCGTTGTTGTTGTCGGTCGGCCCGTTCGCGTTCACGGGGCAGCTCGCACCGAGGTTGAGCGGTGACAAGGTGTCGAGCGGCTTGCTTCTCGGCTCGTCGGCGTCGAGCATCGCCGGTGCAATCGCGACATGGTTGTCGTCCATACTGTTGGCCGGCATGCTGACAGTCGTCATCGGGCGGGCCGTTTTCGGGGCCAGCATCACGATCGGCGAAGCCTGGCAACGACTTCGAGGCAGGCTGTGGGCATTGATCGGCTTCGCGATTTTGGAAGTGATCGGTGCAGGCGTCCTGGTGGGCATCGTGGCCGGCATCATCGCCGCAGCCGCCCTCTCCGTCAACGGTGTTGCCGCAGCAATAATCGGGGCGCCGTTGGTGCTCGGATTGATCGCCGCGCTGGTCTATCTGGGGACGATGCTGACCTTCACCCCGTCGGTCATCGTGTTGGAGCGGCTCGGCATCTTTCCTGCGATCTCGCGATCCTTCAAGTTGATCAGACACGACTTCTGGCGGGTGTTCGGCATTCGGCTGCTCGCGCTCATCGTCGCCGCAGTGGTCGGTGCCGCGGTCTCGGTGCCGTTTTCATTCGGGGGCCAAATCCTGTTGGTTGCAGCATCTTCCACGATTGCCACGCTTACCGCACTGGTCCTGTTGGCCATCGGCGGCGCGATCAGCCAGATCATCACGGCACCGTTCACAGCGGGCGTGGCGGTGCTGCTCTACACCGATCGCCGCATCCGCGCGGAAGCGTTCGACCTGGTGCTGCAGACCGGTGCCGCTTACGGGCCGGGCGCGCCGGATGATTCCACCGACCATCTTTGGCTGACCCGCCAAGCCTGACGTGCCGACGATAGACATCGACCGCGAGGCCGCCCACGAGGCTGCACAGCGCGAGCTCGGAAAGCCGATATACCCCAAGGCTTCCCTGACCGAGCGCATCATCGGCTGGTTTGACGAACTGCTGTACAGGCTCATGGTCGAGGCATCATCCGTGCCGGGCGGTTGGTTCACGATCTCGGTCCTGCTGATCCTGCTCGTGACCGCGGTCGTGGTCGCGGTCCGGATCGCGCGCCGCACCATGCGCACCAACCGTGGCGGCGATCACGCAGTGTTTGATGGCCATCAGCTCAGCGCCGCTGAGCACCGTGCAACCGCCGAACAGTATGCAGAGGTGGGTAATTGGGCTGCGGCCATCCGTCACCGGCTCAGAGCGGTTGCACGCCAACTGGAGGAGAGCGCGGTGCTGGATCCGGTTCCCGGTCGCACCGCGACCGAGCTTGCCCGCGACGCCGGGACGGCGGTGCCCAATCTCGCCGCCGAACTATTACAGGCCGCCGATACGTTCAACGACGTCACCTACGGCGAACGGCCAGGCACCGAGCCCGGCTACCGGATGATCGCCGAGCTGGATGACCATCTGCGGTTCCACACCCCCGCGACAGCCGTCAGTTCCGCCGCGCCCACCACGGCCGACGGCTGGGCAGAAGTTCGATGACGGCGCGCGCGCGGGGAGCACAAGAACGGCGAGCCGATTCGGCCGTCGGCCCGACGGTGGTGCAGCGCTGGCGCAGCGTCCGGTGGGTCGTGCTCACGCTGGTGGTTATCGTCGGGGTCGCGATGCTGACCACCTATCTGACCGCGCCGCGGCCCGGCGGCCGGATGGATCCCGCGTCGACGTCGTCGGATGGTGCACGAGCCATCGTCACATTGCTCCGCGACCACGGCGTCGACGTGATCGCGGCCGACGACATCGCGGCGGTGGAACGGGCCGCGCGTCCCGACACCATGATCGTGGTCGCGCAGACCTTCTATTTGATCGACGACGGCCTGCTCCGCCGGTTGGCCGGCCTTCCCGGTGATCGGCTGCTGCTCGAGCCGGTGTCACGGACCCGCGAGGCGCTCTCGCCGGCGATCCGGCTCGACGGCGGCACGTCGTTGGGTGGCGCCAAACCCGACTGCGATCTGCGGGAGGCCAAACGCGCCGGCGCGGTTCAGTTCGGCCTCAGCGATGCGTACGGTGCGGCAGGCGACCTGCCCGTGACGCGCTGCTACGACGGCGCCCTGGTCCGCTATTCCACAGACGTACGCACCGTGACGGTCGTCGGGACCGCCGACTTCATGACGAATTCCGGCCTGTTGAAAGAGGGCAACGCCGCACTCGCGATGAACCTCGCCGGTGAGCGGCCGCGGGTGATCTGGTACGCCCCACAGAAGAACGAGGAGAATTCCGGCGGAGGAGGCGTGGCGACGATCGTCGATCTCGTTCCCGACTCCGTGACCTGGATCGTCTGGCAGCTGTGCGTGGCGGTGGCATTGCTGGCGGTGTGGAAGGGCAGGCGCATCGGCCCGCTGGTCGCCGAGCAGCTGCCGGTGGTGGTGCGGGCCTCGGAGACCGTCGAGGGCCGCGGCAGGCTCTACCGGTCGCGGCGGGCCCGCGACCGCGCAGCCGAGGCGTTGCGCACGGCAACGTTGCAGCGGATGCTGCCCCGGCTGGGGCTTGGACACGACGCCGCCCAGCCTGCCGTGGTGCAAGCCGTCGCCGAGCGCTGTGGCCTTCACCCGCAAGCAGTTTCGCATACGCTGTACGGCCCGCCTCCCGGCGACAATCCCAACCTGGTAAGCCTCGCCCACGAACTAGACAACATTGAAAGACAGGTCGCACAGTCGTGACTCAGCCAATGCCACAGACAACCGAGCAGGATTCCGCCCGGAACGCGTTGCTGGCGTTGCGCGGTGAGATTGCGAAGGCAGTCGTCGGGCAGGACGCGGTGGTCAGTGGTCTGGTGATCGCGCTCCTCTGCCGCGGCCACGTCCTGCTAGAAGGGGTTCCCGGCGTCGCGAAGACGCTGCTGGTGCGCACCCTCGCCGCGGCGTTGCAGCTGGAATTCAAGCGGGTGCAGTTCACCCCAGACTTGATGCCCGGTGATGTCACCGGTTCGCTCGTCTATGACGCGCGCACAGCGGAATTCGAGTTTCGCTCAGGACCCGTGTTCACCAATTTGTTGCTGGCCGACGAGATCAACCGCACCCCACCCAAGACACAGGCCGCACTGCTGGAAGCGATGGAGGAACGTCAGGTCAGCGTCGAGGGCGAGCCCCGGCCACTGCCCGACCCGTTCATCGTGGCGGCGACGCAGAACCCGATCGAATACGAGGGCACCTACCAGCTGCCCGAGGCGCAGCTCGACCGGTTCCTGCTGAAGCTCAACGTGCCGCTGCCGCCGCGCGACCAGGAGATCGCGATCTTGGATCGGCACGCGCGCGGGTTCGATCCCCGCGACCTGTCGGCGGTGCGGCCCGTTGCGGGCACTGGCGAATTGGCCGCGGCGCGCGAAGCGGTCCGCCAGGTGCTGGTGGCCGACGAGGTGCTCGGGTACATCGTCGATATCGTCGGCGCGACAAGGCATTCGCCGTCGTTGCAGCTTGGGGTGTCACCTCGCGGTGCGACGGCGCTGCTGGCGACCGCGCGGTCGTGGGCGTGGCTATCCGGTCGCAACTACGTCACCCCCGACGACGTCAAGGCGATGGCGCGCCCGACTCTGAGGCACAGGGTGGCGCTGCGGCCGGAGGCCGAGTTGGAAGGCGCCAATCCCGACGGTGTACTGGACGGCATCCTCGCCGCCGTACCGGTGCCACGCTAGTGATCCTGACCGGTCGCACCGGACTAGTCGCGCTGATCTGCGTGCTGCCGATCGCGTTATCACCCTGGCCTGCAACCGCTTTCGTCGCCCTGCTGGCCGCTCTCACCGCTGCGGTGTCGTTGGACAGAATGCTGGCGGGCAGCACCCGTCGGCTGCGCTGCACACGTTCGGGTGAGACCGCGGCGCGCCTGGGTCAGCCGGTCGGGGCCGTGTTGGTCGTCGAGAACGCCGGTGCGCGCCGCCTGCGCGGTCAGCTCCGGGATGCCTGGGCGCCCAGCGCCCGGGCCGAGCCGCGAACCCATCCGGTGGATATAGCTGCGGGCCAACGCGTTCGGCTCGTCACACTGATGCGGCCGGTGCGCCGAGGCGACCTGCGCTCGGCACTCGTCACGGCCCGTTCGATCGGGCCGCTGGGGCTGGCCGGCAGGCAGAGCTCTCACCGGGTGCCCTGGCAGATCCGTATCCTGCCGCCATTCCTGTCGCGGAAGCATCTGCCGTCGCGGCTGGCGAAACTGCGTGAGCTCGAGGGGATGACCCCGGTGCTGATCCGCGGTCAGGGTACCGAATTCGATTCGCTACGTGAATATGTCGTCGGTGACGACGTGCGGTCCATCGACTGGCGCGCCACCGCGCGGCGCGCGGACGTGGTGGTGCGGACGTGGCGGCCCGAGCGGGACCGCCGGGTGGTCATCGTCCTCGACACCGGCCGCACGTCGGCCGGCCGGGTTGGTGTCGACCCCACCGCCGGTGACCCCAGCGGGTGGCCGCGCCTGGACTGGTCGATGGACGCCGCGCTGCTGCTGGCTGCGCTGGCCGCCCGCGCAGGCGACCACGTCGACTTCATGGCACACGACCGGGTCCCGCGGGCCGGCGTCTACAACGCGTCACGCACGGAGCTACTCGCGCAGCTGGTAGAGGCGATGGCGCCGCTGCAGCCCGCACTGGTCGAATCCGATGCGCGCGCCATGGTCGCCGCGGTGAAGCGGCGGATCCGTCAGCGGGCGCTGGTTGTGCTCCTGACGGATCTCAATGCATCCGCGCTCGACGAAGGGCTGATGAGCGTGCTGCCGCAGCTGTCCTCGAAACATCAGGTGCTGCTTGCGGCAGTCACCGATCCCCGGGTCGACCGGCTCGCGGCGGGCCGGGCCGACGCAGCCCAGGTCTACGATGCCGCGGCCGCCGAGCGAGCGCGCAACGACCGGCGAGCCATCGCGGCGCGGCTGCGCCGGTCGGGCGTCGATGTGGTCGATTCGCCGCCAGAGGAGTTGGCGCCGGCGCTGGCCGACCACTACCTGGCGGTCAAGGCCAGCGGCCGCCTCTAGAGAGTGGGCACCACGTCGGGAGCATCGTCGATGTCGCCCGTCTCGCCGGCTCTCGCCGCCTTGCGACCGAAGTGGAATATGTAAGCGAGGAAGGCGATTTCGGCCGCCAGCCCGATGCCGATTCGGACGAATGTCGGCAGCGGCGACGGTGTCACCAGCGCCTCGATCAATCCCGAGACCAACAGCACAGCGATCAGCCCGACTGCGACCGTGACGACTGCTCGGCCCTGCTCGGCCAGCACCTGCCCGCGGGGTCGGTTACCCGGTGCGATCACTGACCAGCCCAGCCGCATCCCCGCCGCAGCGGCGAGAAACACCGCGGTCAACTCGAGCAGCCCATGCGGGGTGAGCAGACCGAGGAGGATGTCCGCCTTGTTGGCGTCGACCATCAACCCGGCGATCAACCCGAGGTTGGCGGCATTCTGAAACAGCACATAGGGGATCGGTATGCCGAGAAGGATGGCAAACCCTATGCACTGAGCGGCGACCCAACTGTTGTTCACCCACACCTGCAGCGCAAACGATCCGGCCGGGTTCTCGCTGTAGTAGGACGCGACATTGTGGTTTATCAATTCGTCTATCTCGCTTGGGGTTCCGATGCTGGCCCGCACTTCGGGGTTGCCGGACACCCACAGTGCGATCAGGACGGTGACGACGAAGAACGCCACCGCCGTCCCGAGCCACCACCGCCAGGACCGGTACGCGACCACCGGGAAGGACACCGTCCAGAATCGGGTGAACTCGCTCCACAGCGGGGCGTGCGCACCCGTCACCGCCGAACGCGCACGCGCCACCAGGCCGGACAGCCGGCCGATGAGCACCGAGTCGTTCGATGCCGTGCGCACCATCGACAGGTGGGTGGAGACCCGCTGATACAGGTCGACCAGTTCGTCGACCTCGGCTCCCGACAACTGCCGACGACGCTTGACCAGCGCCTCAAGCCGGTCCCACGTCGGCCGGTGGGCCAGGACGAACGCGTCGACATCCACGTGGCGAATCCTAGTAGCGTGGCCGTATGGTCCGTCCGCAAGAACCGGTCGTGACCGGGGACGCGGTGGTCCTGGATGTGCAGATCGCCCAGTTGCCGGTTCGTGCGCTGGCGGCGCTCATCGATCTCACGGTGATATTCGTCGGTTACACCATCGGTGTGGTGCTGTGGGCGGCCACGCTTACCGAATTCGACTCCGCGCTGTCGGGCGCGGTGCTGATCATCTTCACGGTGCTGACATTGGTGGGTTATCCGATCGCATTCGAGACCGCAGCGCGGGGCCGCTCGCTCGGCAAGATTGCGCTGGGTCTGCGGGTGGTGTCCGACGATGGTGGTCCGGAACGCTTCCGCCAGGCGTTGTTCCGTGCGCTGGCCGGGGTGATCGAGATCTGGACCTTCGCGGGTGGGCCCGCGGTGATCTGCAGTCTGTTGTCGCCCAAGGGAAAGCGGATCGGCGATATTTTCGCGGGCACGCTGGTGATCAGTGAGCGGGCGCCGCGGCTGAGTCCGCCGCCGCCGATGCCGCCGCAGCTGGCGTGGTGGGCGTCGTCGCTGCAGCTGTCCGGGCTGGGGTCTGAGCAGGCCGAGTTGGCTCGCCAATTCCTGTCGCGTGCACGGCAATTGGATCCCGGCGTTAGAGATCAGATGGCCTACCGCATCACCGGCGAGGTGGTTTCCCGGATTTCGCCGCCACCTCCGCCTGGCGCCCCGCCGCAGCTGGTACTGGCCGCGGTGCTCGCAGAGCGTCACCGTCGGGAGTTAGCACGACTTCGGGTGCCCTCGCCTGTGCCTGTGCCGCAATGGAACCCTCCTCCCAGATACCAACAGCCGCTGTATCAGCAGCCGCCCGTCGCGCCGGCGCCGTCACCCGACCCGGGCGGGTTCGTTCCCCCGAGCTAGCCGCTCAGCGCTCCGTTCACTGCCCGTGATCAACGTCGACGCGACCGCCGCGCACAGCGCGACAAATGTCAGAACACCATTGACGGCATGCGAGTACTCCCACTGTGTGCGCAGCGTGTGCAAGTTGGCCGGAACGACAGTCCAATGGACTGTCGCCGCGTTATTCATCCTGACCTCCGGCGCAGCGCTCCGGGCATCGTTCGGCTACCTCGCTCACCGGTAGCGCAATCCGACGAGCATCAGTGCCGCGCCGATGATGCTCATAGCGCTGCGAACGTGGTTCCACGCCGTCCACCTCGAGAAGTACGCCTGCCATTCGCTGGCGGCGTCGGCGGCCGAAAGGCCCGCCGGGTTGACCCCGTCGAGATGGATGTTCAGCGGCACGTTCAACGCCATCGTGATGATCGCGCCCAGGATCCCGAAGACCGCCCCGGCCAGTAGCCACCAGCTACCGGGCTGGCGCACCTGGATCAGGGCCACAATGCCGAGCGCGATGGCCAGGATGGGGGCGCCGAAGTATGCGAGCAGGAAGGCGCCGTTGGAGTTGGCTTCGGCGTTGATGCCGCGCATCGCGGTGATCGCCTCGATGGGGCCGGTGCGGTCGAGACCGCGCATCACGAAGGTGGAGAACACATACATCATTCCGCCGGCGGCTGCGGCGGCGATCGCTGCGATGGAGGTCAGGATGACAACGGGGCTCGTATTCATGCCTCGAAGTCAACCGGGCAGGTCGGCGACGATCCATCGTTCGGCGTCCGGACCGCATACGCGTGCGTCTACGCCTGACCAACGGCGCGGTACAGCTTGACGGACACCGCCGTCAACCAGATCCAGGCCAATACGACGGCCGCCGTGAACACCAAAATCGATACGGCGCCGCCGGATCCGGGCGACAGTGCGAGGAAGCTGCCCGCGAACACAAGGCCCGTGATGCGCGAGAACCACGCCAACGACGCCTGTCCGACGCGGGCGAACCGGGTGCCCAGCACGAAGCATGCGGCGACCAAGCACACGAAGCCGATACCCGCGACCGCGAAATGAGCCAATCCGTGCCAGCTGACCTCACCGACGCCGGCGGGGGTGCCTGGCGGGAACCCGTCCGACGGGTCGGCGCGAAAGATCCCAGCGGCGACGAGGGCGGCGCCATACGCCACGAGCAGACCCGACGCCCACGCCGACATCCGGCCCGGCCGCAATGCGCGGCCAACGCCGACGGCCGCCGCGATCGTCATCGCCCCGGTCACCAGGAATGTTGCGATCTGGATCCAGCCGAGATCGCCGTTGGAAAGCTGGCTCGCCGCATGCCGTGTTGGGTCGAAACCG
Source organism: Mycobacterium sp. (assembly GCA_036263935.1). GTDB lineage: Bacteria > Actinomycetota > Actinomycetes > Mycobacteriales > Mycobacteriaceae > Mycobacterium. Next base: position 4,292 of record DATARY010000027.1, on the reverse strand, counting down.
TCGCGGGTGGCCGCCTGAATGCCGACCGAGAGCACATAGATCGGGCCGGCGATGGCTCCGTAGCCGAGCAGCGACTTGGTGATTCGCTCGGGCAGTGGTGGGCAATCGGTGGTGGTCATGGTGCGCCTCCGGGGTCAACTTAGAACTCGACGGTACAGTACTAGAAACTAGACTGTCTAGTACTATGAGCGCGGGAGGCGATATGACCGAGCCGATGCTGGGCCGCTCGGCGCGCAAGCGCCAGACCATCCTGTCGGCGGGCCGCGGGCTGTTTCTGAGCAACGGCTACCGGGGCACCAGCGTCGACCAGATCGCCGCGTCGGCCGAGGTCTCCAAGCAGACGGTCTACAAGCACTTCGGCGACAAGCAGGAACTTCTGCTGACCATCGTGAACGACACATTGGACAGCACCGTGACGCCGTTCCTCAGCCGAATCGCGACTCTGGGCGACACCACCGACCTGGAACCGGATCTCGTCGTCCTGGCTGCGGACTACCTGCGCGCAGTACTCCAGGAACCGGTCGTGCAGTTGCGCCGGCTGGTGATCGGTGAAGCCAACCGCGTACCCGAGCTGGCGCAGGGGTATTACCAGCAGGCACCGGCCCGCACGCTCGAGGCTTTCGCCGACTGTTTCGGCCGATTACACGACAGGGGAATGCTCCACGTTGCCGAACCCTCCCTTGCGGCTGAGCATTTCGCGTTCCTGATCGTCGGTAGGTGCATCGACCAGGCGCTGTTCTGTGGGGCGTCACAGGTGCTCGACAGCGTGGATGTTGATCGCCACGTCCGCTCGGGGGTCCGGGTTTTTCTCGCCGCTTATCAGCCGCGCACGGGATAGGCTCCCGGCGTGGATGCCGTGGTGGGACTGCTCGACGGGGTGCGGGCGCGGGGCGCGTTCGTCTTGCGGATGATGATGGATCCACCGTGGTCGTCGAGCATCCGCGATGACGCGCCGCTGACATTGATCTGCCAGACCCATGGCAACGCGACGATCGTCGGCGAAAGCAGCGGAACGATCTGGCTACACCCCGGCGATGTCGCAGTGACCCGCGGCACCGAGCACTACATCTTCGCCGACGACCCGGCCACCGCTCCGATGGTCGTCATCCATCCGGGACAGCGGTGCACGACCCTGTCCGGCGAGGACCTTCGATTCGAGATGTCGATCGGCGTGCGAACGTGGGGCAACAGCCCGTCCGGCGCGACGCGGTCGGTGATCTGTGCCTATGAGGGCCGAAGTGAGGTCAGCTCCCGACTGCTCGATGCGCTGCCGGCAGTGCTGGTGCTGCGCGCCGAGGAGTGGGACAGCCCGCTGGTCGATCTGCTCGCCACCGAGGCGGGCTGCGGCGGCCCCGGCCAGGAGGCCTACCTGGACCGGCTGCTCGACCTGCTGCTGATCGCGGTGCTGCGCACCTGGTTCGACCGCGACGAGAACGCTCCCACCTGGTGGCACGCCGAATACGACCCGGTGGTTGGCCCCGCTCTGAAGCTGATCTACAACAATCCCGGCCATCCATGGACGGTGGCGAATCTTGCTGCGGCCGTGGGGAGTTCGCGCGCAGTGTTCGCCAGCAGGTTCACCGAACAAGTTGGCGAACCACCCATCTCATTCCTGACCAATTGGCGACTCGCGCTGGCCGCCGACCTGCTGCGGTCCAGCCAGGCAACGATCGCCGCGGTCGCCCGTCAGGTCGGCTACAGCACACCGTTCGCGTTGAGCAGCGCATTCAAACGCTCCTACGGAGTCAGCCCGAACACCTACCGCGCGAGCGCCGCCTACCCGGAAGCCTTGGACTCGTCGGCGCTCTGACGGTGGGCCGCTAGCGCCCCCGCGATCGACGCCGACGCGATGGTCACTAACGCACCAAGCATCAGTGCCGACGGCTCACCCGGCGCGAGCAGATGCTGTTGGGTACCCAGCGTGGCGGCGGCCACCGGCACGCCCAGTTGCGCGGCCGCCAACACCGCGAGCGCTAACGGCTGACCGAACAACCGGCCCACACAGTGCGCAACTATGGCGCCGGCACCGAGGCCAACACCGAGCAGGATCAGCAATGGGTGCTCACCGAGTTCGCGCACTTGCAGCGAGGCGCCCAGCCACACGAAGAACAACGGGCCGAAGAACCCCTCGGTGATGCCGAACAGCTGACGGGCCAGCCGACGTGGTTCGCCGACAGCCGACACCACCAGGCCGAGGGCGAAGCCGGCCAGCATGATCGACACGTGCGTCGTGACGGCCAGCGCACAGAGGGCAAATAGCATGATCAGGCTGATGCGCAGTTCGAGCGCGAACTCGTGGTCGTGGGAGTAGCGGTGCAACCACTCACGCCAGCCGCGCCGGTCTCCCGCGCGCAACACGACGAATAGCACCGCGGCACACCCGGCGATCGCCAGGGCGCCGAGCGCCGCCCTAGGCGCCTGTGTCGGACTGATCACCAAGGGCAGCAACACAATCGAGGTGGTGTCGGCGATGGCGATCTGCGTGGTCACGGAGAGCACCGGCGGGCCGCTGAGTCCCAGGGAGTCGATCACGGGCAGCGCAAGCGCGGCGGAGGAGGACACCATCAGCACGGCGTACAGCGCCACGTGACCGGTGCCGAACGCCTGTGCCAACGCCACACCAAGCACGGCCGCCACAGCCCCGACGGCGACCGCCCTGAGCAACGCCTTCGGAATCGCCGACCGCAATGTCTTATCCCGCACCGGGACATGCGTGCCGACGACGAACATCACCAACGCGAACCCGATGTTGGCGAGCAGCGTGAACGTCGCGTCGCTGTACTCGACGATCCCGAAGCCCGTCCTTCCGACCACCAGACCGGCGACCAGTTCACCGATGATCACCGGGACCCGGAAGCGCGGCAGCGAGGCCAGTAGGGGTCCGGCCATGCCGATGACGGCGAGCAGTGCCAGTGTGTGAAAGCCGAACCCTGACATGCTCAGCCCGTCAAAGCTGCCACGACACCAAACAGCAAGGGATGTCGGTGTTTTCGTCGGTCAGATAGCTGGCGCACACCCGGTGATATCCATCGGCGATCTCCAGCTTGACCGTATTGAGCGCGTTGCCGCGCACCAGCAGGATCGCCGAGAGCTTCTTGCCGTCGCTGATCTTGCTCAGATCCGACTTGACGTGTGCGTTGGTCTCGGGGAGCAAGGACAGCTGCGCGGCGCGCAGAATGTCTTTTGCCTTGCGGTACACCGGTTTTGCTTGCCGCAGCGCCTCGACCGTCTTCTGGACGACGGCGGGTTCCCCGACCATCGTCAGGTAGTCCGCCGCCGCCTCGTAGTCGTGGTCCTCAGGTTCGTCCAGCCACTTCACTGCCATGACGGGTCAGGGTACTCAGCTGGCGATCCAGTTTCCGTGGAATCCGTTCCTGCGTGTCTAGCAACATTGACGAATGTTGATGTGGCGAGTTCCCGCACGTCAGCGGCGGTGGTCACGACGGCCTGTGCGGCGGCCTCCACAAACGACGCGGCCTGCCATCCTTGCTTGGGTGGCGAGCTTGGCGCGCGGGCGTTCGGCCTCAGAAGCCCCTGGGACGTTGGGCTTTCAGGGTCGGGCTAGCTATCGTCGTCGGTGGCGCTGGCGGCGGCGTAGTGATCGTTTGGGTTTCGCCGACATCCATCGGGCTTCCGGTGACGGTCTCCGTCGGTTGCTGACCCTCTGCTACCACAGCCACAGCGCCAATGGCGGCCAGGACGCTCGCTGCTGCCCCCGCAATCAGCAACTTGACACGTTGGTGCCTGGTTGTTTCGACTGCGATTCCTCCACTCGACCCTTGCCGCTCCCCGAACCAGTACCCGCAAGGTCCCACAGCGGGCGCACCGAACTGCGTCGCTGGGTGTCCAACCCGCAAGACAACCCGCGAGACGTTCCGCAGCGCTCGGCTGTTGCGGTTGTTCTGCTCGGCGAAGTCAAGCGGGAGCAGGCGCGCGAACACGTTGTCGCGATGGCGTTACACGCCGAATCCGAGGTCAAACGGCTGGAAGCGTTGCGTGACTCCCTTGACTGGACGAACGGCGACGGCCACTTCTATGGCCGTGCCGCGCTGGAGTACGGCCTCCGGATGAACGCGACGGAGGGCGAGTGGGCCAACTGGCTAGTCAACAAGATCGACCAGCGCGCCACGAAATAACCGTTGCATCGCGATAGTTTTCGATATATCGTCGATGTATCGTGGACGCATTCGGCGTCTCCCCCCGAACATAAGGAATCACCAGACATGACCAACCCATTCACACCACCTCCGGGTGGCTTCGGCTTCGGCCCCGCTGACCGCCGCGCCCTGCAT
>DATARY010000219.1:0-9262 GCA_036263935.1 Mycobacterium sp. | reverse complement strand
TCCGGCTTGAACGCCGCGCGCACCGCCGCCATCACCTGCTCCTCGCTGCCGCCCGACCCCAGGTTGGACGTCAGGATGAGGATGGTGTTGCGGAAGTCGACCGTGCGGCCCTGCCCGTCGGTGAGCCTGCCCTCGTCGAGCACCTGCAGCAGCACGTCGAACACGTCCGGGTGCGCCTTCTCGACCTCGTCGAACAGCACCACCGTGTACGGGCGCCTGCGCACCGCTTCGGTCAGCTGACCGCCCTGGTCGTAGCCGATGTAGCCGGGAGGCGCACCGACCAGTCGGGCGACGGAGTGCTTCTCGCCGTACTCGCTCATATCGATGCGGACCATCGCCCGCTCGTCGTCGAACAGGAAGTCCGCCAACGCCTTTGCTAGCTCGGTCTTGCCGACGCCGGTCGGGCCCAGGAACATGAACGAGCCCGTCGGCCGATTCGGGTCGGCTACGCCTGCGCGGCTGCGGCGCACCGCATCCGAGACGGCCTGCACGGCCTTCTTCTGCCCGACGACGCGCTTGGCCAGCTCGTCTTCCATCCGCAGCAGCTTGGCGGTCTCGCCTTCCAGCAGCCGTCCGGCCGGAATGCCGGTCCATGCCGACACCACATCGGCGATGTCGTCGGGCCCGACCTCTTCCTTGAGCATGACGTCCTCGCGTGCCTCGGCCTGCGGCAGCGCCGCGTCGAGCTTCTTCTCGACCTCGGGGATCCGCCCGTAACGCAGTTCGGCGGCCTTCTCCAGGTTGCCGTCGCGCTCGGCGCGGTCGGCCTCGCCGCGCAGCGTCTCCAGCTGCTCCTTGAGTTCGCGGACCACGTCGATGGCGTTCTTCTCGTTCTGCCAGCGGGTCGTCAGCTCGGCCAGCTTCTCCTTATGGTCGGCCAGTTCGGCGCGCAGCTTCTCGAGCCGTTCCTTGGATGCGTCATCCTCTTCCTTGGCGAGCGCCATCTCCTCGATCTCGAGGCGACGGACCAGCCGCTCGACCTCGTCGATCTCGACCGGCCGCGAGTCGATCTCCATCCTCAAGCGGCTGGCGGCCTCGTCGACCAGGTCGATGGCCTTGTCGGGCAGGAACCGCGCGGTGATGTACCGGTCGGACAGAGTCGCCGCCGCGACCAGCGCGGAGTCGGTGATGCGCACGCCGTGGTGCACCTCGTAGCGGTCCTTGAGGCCACGCAGGATGCCGATGGTGTCCTCCACCGACGGCTCGCCGACGAACACCTGCTGGAAGCGGCGCTCCAGCGCGGCGTCCTTCTCGATGTGCTTGCGGTACTCGTCGAGCGTGGTGGCGCCGACCAGCCGCAGCTCGCCGCGGGCCAGCATCGGCTTGATCATGTTGCCGGCGTCCATCGAGGACTCGCCGGTCGCCCCGGCACCCACAATGGTGTGCAGCTCGTCGATGAACGTGATGATCTGGCCTGCCGAGTTCTTGATGTCGTCGAGCACGGCCTTGAGGCGTTCTTCAAACTCGCCGCGATACTTCGAACCGGCGACCATCGAACCGAGGTCGAGGCTGATGACGGTCTTGTCGCGCAGGCTTTCCGGCACGTCTCCGGCCACGATGCGCTGGGCCAAACCCTCGACGATCGCGGTCTTGCCGACGCCGGGCTCGCCGATCAGCACCGGGTTGTTCTTGGTGCGACGGGAGAGCACCTGCACGACGCGACGAATCTCGTTGTCGCGTCCGATGACCGGGTCAAGCTCGCCTTCGCGCGCGCGGGCGGTCAGGTCGGTTGAGTACTTCTCCAGCGCTTGATACGTGCCCTCGGGGTCGGGGCTGGTGACCCTGGCGCTGCCGCGAACCTTCTCGAACGCATCGCGCAGCGCCTGCGGGGACGCCCCATGTCCGGTCAGCAGCTTGGCCACGTCCGAGTCACCGGTGGCAAGGCCAACCATCAGATGCTCGGTCGAGACGTACTCGTCGTCCATCTCGGTGGCCAGGTGCTGGGCGGTGGTGAGCGCCGTCAGCGAGTCACGCGACAGCTGCGGGGTCGAGGCCGCGCCGCTGGCGCTTGGCAGCCGGTCGAGCAGCCGCTGCGTCTCGGTGCGGATTGTCGCTGGCTCGACGCCGACGGCCTCAAGTAGCGGGGCGGCAATGCCATCGTTCTGGGTGAGCAGTGCCATCAGTAAGTGGGCGGGACGAATCTCCGGGTTGCCAGCGGTGGTCGCCGCCTGCAGGGCCGAAGTCAGAGCCGCCTGGGTCTTGGTCGTCGGGTTGAACGAGTCCACGACACCTCCGATCGTTTAGAGAAAATGCTTGTCGGCAAGTCCAACGCCGTCAAGGTTGAGTCTGTTCCGCTCAACTTCAAGTAGTTTGCGACGCGGAAGGTCCCCCTTCGGCGCGTCGAGCGGACGGGGAGGCGATCGTCGGTAAGGCTTGGCCAATGGGTTTGGGCGCTCGCAACGGGCTGTCGATCGCAGGCATCGCGATGATCGCCACCGGGGTGGCGGCATGCGCGACCACACTGGTTGGCATGGCTCGCCCGGCGGTGGCCACAGACCAAGACCAGGTCCGCGCCGTCCTGAGCACGATGAACAATTCGTATAACCGCTCGGACTTCACCGCGTTCGCGTCGCACGTGTGTGCCGCTATGCTGCGGGCCAACAACTTCCAGGCCGGTTGGTATCAGAGCAGAGAAGTCGACGGAACCACGCAAATCACGGTCAACTCGGTCAGCGTGACCGGCGACGATGCCGTTGCCAACGTAAGGTTCGCGGCGGCCAACCACGAAGACGCCAAGACTTTCGACGTAGGTTTCCTCCGCGAGGGCACCCAATGGAAGGCCTGCCGGTACCACATCACTCGAGTCGCGTAGTTCCGAAGGAGGCGGCCGATGTCGGGATCCGTGCTCACCGAACTCATCCCGCTTGCACTGGTGGTGGCGCTGTCTCCGCTGTCGATCATTCCGGCCGTGCTCGTTTTGCACACGCCCAGGCCGCGGCCGACCGGCCTGGCTTTCCTGGTCGGCTGGTTGGTCGGGCTTGCGGCTTTGACGGCCATCTTCGTCGAGGTGTCGAGTCTGCTCGGCGGGCTCGGCAATAAGCCGCCGGGGTGGGCGTCCTGGCTGCGCATCGTCGTCGGCACCGCGCTGATCGTGTTCGGCCTCTACCGCTGGTTCACCCGCAAGCGTTCGGCGGACACGCCGGGCTGGATGCGCAACCTGACCACGGTCACCCCGATCCGAGCGGCGGGCACGGCCGCGGTGCTCACAGTGCTCAACCCGAAGGTGTTATTCATCTGTGCGGCAGCGGGTTTGGCGATCGGCACCGCCGGGCTTGGAACAACCCACGCCTGGGTCGCGGTCGTCTGGTTTGTCGCGGTAGCCGGCTCAACTGTCGCGATTCCGATTCTGGCCTATACGGTTTCGGGCGACCGTCTCGACGAATCCCTTGCCCGGCTCAAGGACTGGATGGAGCGCCAGCATGCAACGCTGGTCGCGGGGATCCTGATCGTGATCGGTCTTCTGGTGCTGTACAAGGGAATTCACGGTCTATGAATAAATCAGGGTAAGGCGGGCAGTCCTAGCTCTTTCGCGTCGGCGGTCAGATACCGCGTCACCGTCGGCGCGATCAATGTAACTACTTCGTCTACCGAAAGCGTCGCCAGCGGCGGCACTTCAATCACGTGTCGCAGAATCGCGGTGCCGACCAGCTGACTGGCGGCCAGCATCGCGCGCAGCCTGGCCTCCTCGCCGCCGCCAATCACCTCGGACACTGCGGCGAGCACATAGCTCTGCATGAAGTCGCGTGCGGCCTGGTATGCATCGGGATTGGACGTGGCCGACTGCAGCATCGCCCGCAAACTGGCGGCAGCGTCGGGTTGCGCCCAGATCCCCAGATACGCCCGCGCCATGCGGCTCCCGACGTCGCCGTCACCGTCAGTCATGGCGGCGACCAGCACCTCCGGGTCGATGACCAGCCGCAGCGACTCCCGGAACAGGTTGGCCTTGGACCCGAATAGGTACAGCACCATCGACGGGTCGACGTGTGCGTCATGGGCGATGGCGCGCAGCGTCGTCTTCTCGTATCCCTCGGTCGCGAATCGCTTCTTGGCGGCGGCCAGCACCACGTCGCGGGACACGGGTACACCCGCACGCCTGCCCCGCCGCTTCGTTGTCGCTGGTCGGGCCACCTATCGACGATAACATTTCAATCACTGTTGAAATGTACTGAAAGCGGCGATAGGCTCGACTCAAGGAATTCAACGGTAGGTGAAAAACAGGAGGCACCGTGGCCACCGCGATGCAATCGATCTCCCCGGCCGCCCCGACCATGCACGCATTGCAAGCTGAATCAGCCAGTCGCACGAACGAACAGGATGCGACTTTCGTGCGCGACGTGGCGCCACTGCTTGGCCCGCTCTACGGGCACGCATTGCGGTTGACACGTCAGCGCGCCGAGGCCGAGGATCTCCTGCAGGACACCATGGTGAACGCCTACTCCCATGTCCACACGTTTCGGCAAGGCTCCAACTTCAAGGCATGGCTGTACCGAATCATGACCAACACCTACATCAACGGCTACCGCAAGAGAATGCGACAACCGATAGTGTTGTCGACCGACTCGATCGCCGAACGGCATCCGGCGACCCTCGCGCAGCACACCTCGAGCGCGCCCTCGGCCGAGGATCAGGCGCTGGAAGCCTTGCCGGACAACGAAATCAAGGCCGCGATGCACGCGTTGCCTGAACAGTTCCGGATGACGGTGTACTACGCCGACGTCGAAGGACTCCACCGCGCGGAGATCGCGGAGATCATGGGTACGCCTATCGGCACCGTCATCTCCAGGCTGCACCGCGGGCGGCGACAGCTGCGGGGGCTGCTCGCGGCGTGACACCGGCTGGGCACGGTCAGGCGCCGGCCGGTGCGGCGCTGACCGTGTTTGCCGCCGTGCGGTGACCAGGGGCCGCCGTCGCCTGACTTACACTCGGGCGGCGTGGGACTAGACGACCGTGACGCGCTGCGGATGCTGCGCGACGCGGTCGACCCCGCGCTCGGATCCGCCGAACTTATCCGCAGGTTCTACACCCGCTGGTTCGCCATCGACATGTCGGCACGCGACCTGTTTCCGCCGGACATGAGTGCGCAGCGCACCGCGTTTGCCCGGGCGATGACCTGGCTGATTTCTGAACTCATCGCACAGCGGGCCGATGAGCCGGTGGCGTTCCTCGCACAGTTGGGCCGCGATCACCGCAAATACGGTGTTACACAACGGCATTACGACAGCATGCAGGACGCGCTGCTGACCACCGTGCGCAGTCACCTGATCGAGAGCTGGGACGACAAGCTCGCCGAGGCGGCCCGCGATGCGGTGGCTCTGATCATCGGGGTGATGCGCGGCGCCGCCGACGCCGAAAAGGGTCCGCCGTTCTGCGACGGAACGGTGATCGAGCACATCCGCGCCACCCGCGACGTCTCGGTGGTCCGGCTGCAGCTCGACCGGCCGCTGTTCTACCACCCCGGTCAGTACGTCACCGTCCAGGTCCCGCAGTGGCCGCGGCGCTGGCGCTACCTGAGCCCTGCTATCCCGGCCGACCGTGGCGGCACCATCGAGTTCCACGTCCGGTCGGTCACCGGTGGCATGGTCAGCCCCGCGATCGTGGGCGAAACCCGACCCGGCGACCGGTGGCGGCTGTCCAACCCGCACGGCGCCATGCAGATCGACCCCACCGGCGGGGACGTGCTCATGGTCGCGGGCAGTACCGGCCTGGCGCCGCTGCGGACGCTGATCATGGACCTCACCCGGTTCGGCGAAAACCCGCGGGTCCATCTCTTCTTCGGCGCCCGCTATCCCAGCGAGCTGTACGACCTGCGCACGTTGTGGCAGATCGCGTCGACCAATCCCTGGCTATCGGTGACCCCGGTGTCGGAGTACAACACCGATCCCCCGTGGGCGACCGACTATCCCGACGTACAGCCGCCCCGTGGCCTGCACGTGCGACAGACCGGCCTGCTGCCCGACGTGATCACGAGGTACGGCAACTGGGGTGACCGGCAGATCCTGATCTGCGGCGGTCCCCAGATGGTCGACGCAGCAAAAGCCGCGCTGATCGCCAAAGGCGCACCGGCCGAACGTATTCAGCACGACCCTGTGGCCAGCTGATCCGGGTGTGGCAGGATCGTGATCCATGTCCGAGTTTGAGTCCGTCACGCTTAAAGACCCCTCGTCTTCGCTGACAGCCACATTCGTACCGGTGGCCGGCATGGTGGGCACCTCGCTCGCCGACGGCGGGGACGAATTCCTCGGCCAGCGCCGCGGCCTCAACGCCTACGTGACCACCGGCAAAACGATGGGCATTCCGATCCTGTACCCGTGGGCAAACCGGTTGAGCGCGAGCAAGTATGGGATCAACGGCGCCGTCGTCACCCTGACCCCTGGCACCGGCGGCGTACGCACCGACGAACACGGTGTGCCGATTCACGGCGTGCTCGCGGCCTATCCCGGCTGGCTGGTCACGGCCCGGTCGGAGAATACGCTGACGGCGGTGCTCGACTACGGCGGCAAGCCGCGGTTGCTCGCATCGTTCCCGTTCCCGCACGTGCTCACGCAGAACGTGACGCTGGAGGATCGCAAGCTCACCATCGAAACCACCGTGATGCCGACAACCGCGGCGTCTGTACCGCTGTGCTTCGGCTATCACCCTTACCTCAAGATTCCGGGCGTGCCGCGTGAGGAGTGGCGGCTCACCACCCCGGACATGCGTCACCTGCCGGTGGACAATTGGGGCATCCCGACCGGAGAACACGAGAACTGGAACGGGGCCACCGAGCCGCTCAAGACAGTGGAGTATGACGACGGCTTCGACAAGGTGCCCGACGGTGCCGTGTTCGCCCTCGATGGAGGCAACCGGCGCATCGAGGTCAAGTTCGAGAAGGGCTACCCGGCCGCTCAGGTTTTCGCGCCGCGCAACGACGACGTCGTCGGCATCGAGCCGATGACCGCGCCGACCGATTCTCTGCGCCGCGGCACCTACCGTTACGCGGTCGCAGGCAAGCCGGAGACAACTCGGTTCTCGATCACGGTGGCTTAGCGGCTGCCCTTACGCGGCTGCCACACCACGACGGCGGTGCTCTTCGGCACCACCGCGACGTCGCGGCGCTGACCGGAGCGCAACGCATCCACTTCCTCGACCAGCTCGGCGACGCGCCCCCGCAGCGCCTCGACCTGGTTCGTCAGCTCGATGATGCGCTTGATCCCGGCGAGGTTGACGCCCTCGTCTTGAGACAACCTCTGCACCTCACGCAGCAGATCGACGTCATGCTGCGAGTACCGCCGGCCTCCGCCGGAGCTGCGCTGAGGGCTGACCAGACCGATCCGGTCATAGGTGCGTAGTGTCTGCGCATGCATGCCGGCCAGCTCGGCGGCCACCGAGATCAGGAACGTCCTGGCTTTGTCGTCGGAACGCTTGGCGGCCATCATGCGCCCGCCCATCCTGCCCGCGGGTCAAACCCGCTGGCCCGCTCGGCTTTCGCATAGGCCTCGAGGGCTTCTTGGGCCTCACCCTCCAGGTTCGGCGGTACCGCTACCTTGACGGTGACAAGCAGGTCGCCGTGCCCCCCGGAGCGTTTGGGCACGCCGCGCCCGCGCACCCGCAGGATGCGCCCGTCCGACGTGCCCTTTGGCACCCGGACGCCGACCTTGCCCTCCAGTGTCGGCACCGAAAGCGTTGTGCCCAGCGCCAATTCGTGGAAGCTGACCGGGACAACCACGCTGAGATCGTCGCCATCGCGGCCAAACACCTTGTCCGGCTTGACATGTACTGTCACATACAGGTCACCTGACGGTGCACCGCGCAACCCGGCCTCGCCCTGTCCGGCCAACCGGATCCGCTGTCCGTCCTCCACACCCGGCGGGATCCGCACGTTGATGGTCCGGGTGCGGGTGGTCACGCCGGTGCCCTTACATTCGTCGCACGGATGCTCGATGATCGAGCCGCTGCCACGGCATTCGGTGCACGGCTCGGAGAACCCGAACGCGCCCTGGTTGCGGCTGATGACACCGGACCCGTTGCAGTTGGGGCACACCTTGGGACTGGTGCCCGGACGTGCGCCGCTGCCATGGCAATTCGTGCACGGCGCGGGACTGGTCAGTCGCAGCGGCATGGCCACACCCTTGGTGGCCTCCATGAAACTGAGTTCGGTCTCGGTCTCGAGGTCGTTGCCGCGGCGCGGCCTGGTGGGGCGCGGCTGGGCGCCACGGCCGAACAGACCGCCAAAGAGGTCGCCGATGTTCGCACCGCCGGTCTGCCCGGCCGCATCGAACAAGTCGTTCAGGTTGAACTCGACGCCGTCCCCGCCGAATCCGCCGCTGCCACTGAACCGGCCGCGACCGAAGCCGCCGCCCGCGAACAGACGACGGGTTTCGTCGTATTCCTTGCGCTTCGCCGGGTCGGTGAGCACTTCCTTGGCCTCAGAGACGGCTTTGTACCGCTCCTCGGCGGCGGGGTCGTTCGGATTGCGGTCCGGATGATTTTCGGCGAGCAGCTTGCGGGCGACGCGCTTGATCTCGTCCTGGTCGGCGTCAGAGGAGACGCCGAGCTCATTGTAGAAGTCCTTCTCGACCCATTCGCGCTGGGCCATACCGCGTCACCTCCTTACCCCTCTAGTCTTCTGATTCTGCGGCCTGTTCGCTCGCCGAGTCCGCGTTATCGGGCGTATCAGCCGCTGCGTCGTCGGCGTCGGGCACGGTGTCGACGACTCCGACCAGGGCGTGGCGAAGCACCTGATCCCCAACCTTGTAGCCGCGCCGCATCACGGTCCCGACGACGGGATGCGTGCCGTCGCCCTCATGCTGAACGGCTTCATGAAGCGCCGGATCGAAGTCGTCACCCTCGTCGCCGAAACCCGAAAGGCCAAGTCCCTCAAGCGCGGTCGCCAATTTGTCGGCAACCGACTTGAGCGGACCGGACTCCAGGTCGCCGTGGCTGCGGGCGCGGTCGAGATCGTCGAGCACCGGTAGCAGTTGGGCGACGACGGCGGCCTTGGCCCGCTCGGCCACCAGTTGCTGGTCGCGCAGCGCGCGCTTGCGGTAGTTGTCATACTCCGCCTTGACGCGCTGCAGGGTGGACTTCAGCTCGCCGACCTCATCCGACGCCACCGCCTCCGGCGCCGGCCCACCGGGGGCCGGGCCGGACACGGGCTCGCGTATCTCGCCGGTCTCGGGATCGATACGCCGTTTGTCGGTGACGGTCACCGGCTCGTACGGATCGTTTGCACTCACTTGTTCTCCCGGTCATCGTCGACAACCTCGGCATCCACGACGTCGTC
>DATARY010000029.1:0-14340 GCA_036263935.1 Mycobacterium sp. | reverse complement strand
CGTGGGTGATCGTCGTCCCCGACTCGCCGCGTTGGGCGGCACGCGTGGCGTCACTTCCGATGGGCTGGATCAGAGTTGTCATGCCCAACCGAATCGCCGTATCGGCAACGTCGGGTGGTGTGCCTGCTTGCACTACGTCGTGCTTGTACTGGGCCGGATTCTGCAACAGCATCCGGGAATCCGAGCGCATGAGATCGTCGGGACCGGCGAGGAACGTCTCACCGGTATCGCCCATTCCAGACGCGGCCCACTGCTTGTCGAAGGTCATCAGTCTGTCGATCTTCGTGATCGGAAATTGCAGTGCCATGACGCCTTCGGTGCGGCCATTCTCGCTTACCGGCGACACCATCCAGGCTGTTGGCTGTCCCTCCGCGGGCTGATAGATCTCGAAGTCGGTGATCCCGACATAGTCGTCGGAGTTGGACGCCAATGCTTTTTCATACGCGCCGCGTAGCTTGGACGAGTTGTACGGCCCGGTCAGGATGTTGGTGCCGAGGTCGACGTCCTTGTAGGCGGAATACACGACGTTGCCGCGGGTGTCGAGAAGCAGCACATCCTGGAATTCGAACCGCTGGACGATTTGGCGAAAGAAATCTTGATAGCGGGCGTTGGCTGCCGACCATGCGCTGCCGTCGTGGGCGTCGTCGACCATGACGGCGACTTCGTCGGACTTGCGCTGCGCGGTGTAATTCGCCTGCAAATACTTCTGCGCGTTTGTTGCCGGCAACACGGCGTCCAGGTCGGGCTTCACGTTGCTGTACTGCTCGATCTGCTTGATGAATGTGTTGTTGTAGTAGCCGGCGATCGACTGCTGCTGCGCCGGATCGATCGTCGCGTTGGCGAGCTGGTCGAACCCGGCGGTGAACGCCTGGACCGCGGGCACGGTGACGGCGCCGTGGGAGTAGATGACCAGCGAATTCGCCAGGTCCTTGAATTCGCGCGCCACCGCGCGTGACTGCGATTCGCGCACCTCGGTCAGCCGGTTGAAAACCTGGTTACGCATCGAGCTGCGGCCGGCCTGGAAGGCGATGAAGCCGACCACCGCCGCGGCGACGATCGTGCACAGCACCATCATCAGCACGAGCTTTGACTGGATGGTGAACCGCGAGAGCGGCCTGCGTCGCCGAAGACGCCCGAATCGTCCTGCGTCGGGGCCTCGCTCGCCGGAGGGGGCCTCGTTCTCCGTCGACGCGTCCGTCACCGCAGTCTCGTCGTCAGACGATTGCAGCATCGGCTTCCTTCCCTCGCCGGCAGCGTCGATCACGCTGCAGACTAGCTTGAAAACCAGTCATCCAAAGGGAGGACAGCAGTGAATGGCGCCGACCAGTTCGACCTGCAGCGCTTTGTCGACGCACAGGATCGCGTCTACGACACCGTGCTCGACGAACTCCGCGACGGCGCCAAACGCAGCCATTGGATCTGGTTCGTGTTTCCGCAGCTGCGAGGGCTGGGCAGCAGTCCAACGGCGACGCGTTACGGCATTTCGTCGCTCGACGAGGCCCGGGCATACCTCACCCATGAGGTGCTCGGGCCGCGGCTGCGGGAATGCGCCCGGCTGGCCGGGGCGATCGATGGCCGGTCGGTCGAACAGATCTTCGGCTGGCCCGATGACCTCAAGGTGCGCTCGTCGATGACACTGTTCGCACTGGCGACGCAGGACAACGCCGATTTCCTGGCGGTGCTCGACAAGTTCTACAACGGCGAACAGGACTCGGTCACGGTCGGGCTGCTGGCGCGATAATCAGCCAGCCGTGAGGCGCGATCACGGTCCGGCCGACGACCGCGGTTGGCGGCGCGCCCGAACCGGCCACCACCTGACCGCCGGCGAAGCCCAGCTCGGGCAGCGAGAGCGATAGCGGGGCGTCGTCGATGTTGAGGGCCACCAGCAGCGCGTTGTTCCCGCCGCGGGTCTGGTAGACATCGCGGGTCTGGTAGACATACTGCCGATTGGTCAGCTGCAGCGGCGAGGTTCGGGCCGTGTGCAGCCACGGGTGACGTCGGCGCAGACCAATCAGGTACTGGTGGAGCCGAAAGATGTCACGGCCGTGCTCGTCGACTCCCATGAGCGGAGTGGTGAATTCGGGTCGCACGGCGTCATCGCCGCCGCGACGTTCTTCCTTGACGCCGCGGTATCCGGACTCGTCGCCGGCGTAAACGCTCGGGGTGCCGCCCGCCGTGAGCAGGATGACGAGTGCATGCTCGAGGTGCCGGGTGTTCTCCAGGCGGCTGGCGACGCGGGTGACGTCGTGATTGCCGACGAAGGTCATCGGCACGAATTCGTCGAGGAACCCGTTGTGCCGCACCAGGGCCCAGTCGAGTTCGTGGAAATTGCCCTCGTTGAGGCCGCTCCAGATCGCCTTCCACAGCTCGTACTGCGTGACGGAGTCGAATCCCGATTCGCGGACCCGCGCGGAGTAGTCGCCGTGGATGACTTCCCCGACGAACCACGCGTCGCCGAATGCCTGCCGAACCCGGGGCAGCACCTGCGCCCAGAACGCGTCGGGGACGGCGTAGGCGGCGTCCAGTCGCCAGCCGTCGGCGCCGCGGCGCAGCCAGTGGGACATCACGTCCACGGTGTAATCGATCACATCGGGGTTGCCGTGGTCGAGCGCGATCAGCTCGCCGTGTCCCTCGAAGGTGTCAAACTCGTTGCCGCGCCTACGGAAAAACGACGTGTGTGCGAAATCCAGGCCGACGTGGTTGAACACGCCGTCGAGCAGCACCCGCAGTCCCCGCCGATGGGCCTCGGTGATCAAGTGGTCGAAGTCGGAGTCATCGCCCAGCCTCGGATCGACGCGGTAGTGGTCGGTGGTGTCGTAACCGTGGGTGCGGGCGGCGAATATCGGGCCAAGCGCGATGCCAGACGCGCCGAGTTCGATGGCGTGGTCCAGCCATTCGACGATCCGGCGCAGCCGGTGCTCTTCGGGACTGGCCTGCCGGTCGGCGGGAAACGCGCCGACGAATCCCAGTGGGTAGACCTGCCACCAGATCGCGTGCTGGACCCAGGCCGGCTCACTCATGGCCGAAACTGCGCCGCGGTTCGTCGCCGTCGAGTGCCTGACGGGCGAGTTCTACCCGGCGGCCGAGGCGTTCGAGGTCGTCGTCGCTGATCGCCACAGGCGGTGAGTCTACGCAGGCTGCGTCCTGCGCCGCCGCGACCTGGTGAGCGGACAGCAGCGAACAGAACTGGCCCTGCCGGGTGAAATCGGGTCTGACGAGGCGCGGGATGCCGTAATCGCCGGCCAGCTGATGCGGTGCCCAGTAGCTGCTGTAGTCGCAAGGCGCTCGCCGCGTGCTGGATGACCGTGGCACCCAACTCACGTCTGAAGACGATAGGGTCCGCGGCCGCGATGAGTCCGGGGCTCCCCGGTGGTCGACCAAGTGGAGGTGATCGTGTGACAGCGCAGAAAGCAGTGGTCGAGACGTACACCGGCGGATCCCGCGAGGGTGACCGGCTGGACCCATTCCACATCTACTACTGGTTGGACCGGGTGGGTTTCGGCTGAGAGTCGGTCGGGGATGCTAAAGCCATGACTCCTCTCGTCGGGCTGGTAATACCGTGAGTCTCACTTCACCGCGGAGCATTGACATCAGGTAGGAGCATTGACATCAGGTACATGCGCGACCGGATAGGCAGCGTGCCGACAGGCAGCGTGCCAACAGTAGACGACGACACGCCAACGGGCCCGATCCCGCGAACGACGGTTCCCGCTGGGCGCCGGCACCGGCCAAGCGGTGCGCCGGCGGCTGACGCGGCGGGAACTCCCCGTACCCCGCATGCCGGGCGAATCCTGCTCATCATCGGGCTCGCCCAGCTCATGGTCGTGCTGGATACCACGATCGTCAACATCGCGCTGCCGTCGGCGCAGAGCGCGCTGGGCTTCAGCACGGAAAGTCGCCAGTGGGTCGTCACCGCATACTCGCTCGCGTTCGGGTCCTTGCTGCTCATCGGTGGGCGGTTGTCGGACATCATCGGCCGACGCCGGACGCTGTTGATCGGGCTGCTCGGCTTCGCCGCGGCGTCCGCGGTCGGCGGAGCGGCCGTCGGGTTCGCGATGCTGGTGACCGCAAGGGCCGCCCAGGGAGTGTTCGCCGCGATCCTGGCGCCCGCGGCGCTCTCGACGTTGAATGTCACGTTCCGTAAGGGCCGCGAACGGGCCCGCGCGTTCGGCGTTTACGCCGCGATCGCGTCTGGCGGCGCCGTGGTCGGGCTGCTGCTCGGCGGCGCGCTGACGGAGTGGCTGTCCTGGCGGTGGTGCCTGTATGTCAACCTTCTGTTCGCGTTGCCCGCGGCGGCCGCGGTGGCGACGACCCTTCCCGCAAGGGATGTCGCGGGTGGGCGTTTGCGACAGTTGGACTGGCCCGGTGTGGTGACGGTGTCGGGCGGGCTGTTCTGCCTCGTCTATGGACTGTCGAACGCGCAGACCGACTCGTGGACCGCGCCGTTGACGATCGGCATGTTCGTCGCCAGTGCCGCATTGCTGGCCGCCTTCGCGTTCATCGAAGCCCGGGCCGCCCAGCCGCTGCTGCCGTTGCGCATCGTCAGCGACCGCAACCGCGTCGGTGCCTACCTGGCCATCGCCGTGGCGTTCTGCAGCATGTTCGGCGTGTTCTTGTTCCTCACGTACTACCTGCAACAGACGCTGCGCTACAGCCCGCTGGTGACCGGCGTCGCGTTCCTACCGTTCGCGGCGGGCATCGCGGTATCGGCCGGCGTATCCAATACCCAGTTGGTGCCGCGCCTCGGCCCGCGTCCGTTGATCCCGACGGGTATGACGATCGCGGCGGTCGGCATGTACTGGCTGCGCCATCTCGGCGAGTCGTCGACGTACGCCGGCGGCGTGCTCGGACCGATCATCGTGCTGGGCGTAGGGGTTGGACTGACGTTCGCTCCGGCCATTGCGACGGCCACCGCCGGCGTGCCAGTGGACGACGCGGGCGTGGCCTCGGCCATGGTCAACACCAGCCAGCAGATCGGCGGCGCGGTGGGCACAGCGGTGTTGTCGACGATCTTCACATCGGCGTTGGCCCGCTACGCGAGCAGCCACCCTCCGGGTCCGCGACTGCAATCCGCGGCCGCGATTCACGGCTACACGGTGGCGTTCGGGGTGGCCTGCG
This sequence comes from Mycobacterium sp., assembly GCA_036263935.1. Taxonomy (GTDB): domain Bacteria; phylum Actinomycetota; class Actinomycetes; order Mycobacteriales; family Mycobacteriaceae; genus Mycobacterium. The sequence goes on along the minus strand of DATARY010000029.1, from coordinate 9,222 downwards.
GGCTGTTTCTGATCGGGGCCGCGGCCACCGCGGTCCTGCTGCGCAGCGGTCGGCTCGTCACGGGGGAGCATCGAGGGCGCGACGAGACCGCGGCACCGGATGGCGAGGCGTCCCGCGACGTCGATGCGATGCAGCGCCGGATCGGGGAGCTGGAGGCTCAAAACCGTTACCTCCAACAGCTTTTGCACATCCGCTCCGTTTCGGCCACATCGATTGGAACCGAATCGAACTCACCGCAATAACGATCAGGCTTCAGCGAGATCCCGGGGGGCGAAACGCTCATAGAGGGCGCGATAATTCGTCCGTGAGGCGGTGGCGAGCACCGCGAACAGGCATCCGGCCGCACCCCAGATCGCAAGTGTGACAAGCGGGGTCAGCACGCCGTTGCCACCGAAGTACATCACGCTGCGCAGTAGTGACACACCAGAACCCTGCGGCACGATCGTGGTGAACGTCGAGTAGAAGCCCGAAAGCAGCGGCCGGCCCACCGGACCGGCGGCGGCGGCGTTGCCGACCACTACCAAGAACGCCGTCAGCGCCATCGAAGCGACCGTGCCGAACGCCGCGGCCACCCCGGTGACCGCGCCGCCGACCGCCATCGCGTAGAGCCACAGCGCGCCGAACACCTGCCAGGTGTGGCCGGTCAACGCGCGAAGGATCACGTCGACGTAAAACGTCACCCCGGCCGCCAGCAGTGCCGAGTAACCCGCCAGCGTCACCGTGCGCAGTGCCAAAGTGACCGGCCTGCGAACGGAGCCCATGATGCGGCCCAGCACTGCGGCGCCGACCGAGGCACCGATGGAGATGAAGATGATGGCGTAGAACTCCACCGTGCCGGACGGGTCGCCGGCCGACGCGGGTGCGACGTCCTCGACGGCCGGGGTGAGCCCCGCCTTGGCCGCGATCGTGCGGCCGACTGTCTCCGCGGCGGTGGCCACGCTGTGTCCGCCGCCACCGGCGACGTAGATCTTCATCTGTCCGTCGGGTGTTACGACGAATGCCGCATCGGTCTTGCGTTGGTAGACCTGCTGGCGCGCGGCGGCGTCATCGCCGACCGCGGTGACCGCCAACGCATCCTGACCGCGGATGCCATCGACGACGGGCTCGGGGCCGGCCACCGCGACCGCCATGTGATGCAGCGTCGGCTTGGCGAACGCGCCTGAGTAGCTGGCGATCATGGCGACGACGAAGAGCGTCAGCCCGATCATCGACAGTGCCACGGTGCGGACGGCGGCGCGATCGCGCGCGGGGTGCCGCTCGGGCGCTTGGTGCTTAGCCATGTTGAGGACCTTTCGAATGTGTGGTGAGCCCGAGCAGCGCATTGACCGTGTCCAGCGCCGCGCTGACGCGGCCGCTCAGGTCTGTTGCGTCGGGGTCTTCCATCCAGAACCGCAGCACCTCCATGAACCCGCCGACAAGAAACCGGCTGACCGACTCCGGTGTCAGGCCGGCGATCGGCGAGACCACCGGCATGCCCTGCGTGGCGATCTCCTCGCAGGCGGGTGCGAGCTCCGCACGGAACGCGGTCACCACGCGCTGTGTCACCGCGCTCGGCACGATGTTGCGGTACATCGACCGATGCTCGGCGGCGAAATCGAAGAGCCGGATGATGTGCGCGCGGGCGTCGCCGCCACCGACGGCGGTGCCGTCGATACGGCCACCGACGGCGGTGCCGTCGATACGGCCGATGTCGGCGGTGGCCGCGGCGAAGGAGACGGTGAAGGCCGTGGCGACGGCGTCGTCGCGGTCGCGGAAGTGTTGGTAGAAGACCTGCCGGCTGACCTCGGCGCGGGCGACGATGTCGCCGACCGTCATCTGGTCCACCGGCCGCTCGTGGGCCAGCGCGAACGCCGCCTCGCGCAGCCGGGTGCGGACCCGTTCTGCCCGGGGATCGGCGCTGTGGGCTCGTGCTGCCATACCTGCAGCGTAGGCCATTTCGTAGACAGTTGACTACGAAAACTTAGGTAATCTAAAGCGGCGCCGGGCGCCGGTGTGACGGCCGCTACTTCACAGGGTGTGCAGCACGGCGGCCGCGACGCCCAATGCGAAGCCGATCACGGCAGGCGCGGTGTCGACCGCGCCGTCCGACGCCCTCAGGTGGAACGCGATGGCCCCGATCGACAGCAGGGCAAGGCCGATCGCCGCGGCGATTCCGATCGGGGACCACAGCAGGCCGATCAGGACGCCGGCGACACCGGCAAGTTCCAGCACGCCGATCAGGCGCCACTGCATCGGCTTCACCCCGAGGTGATCGCGGATCTGGAGCGACCGGGCGACGCCGAGCAGTTTGATGCTGGCGGAGAAGGTGAACAGCGCCGCAAGCAACACGGTCACGACTACGGTGGCGGTGTCCATCAATCAGCAGGGTAGAAGTTCGCCAGTTGGCAGGAGCCGGAATGATCCGATGTGTTCGGTTGTGGACCGGTGACGATGGGGCGTCACACGTTCAGATCGGGCGGCTCGACATGCAACCGGGCCGCAACAACGACCTTGTTTCCGAGGCGATGTCGGCATCGCATACCACCGTCGAGGAGACGGTCGGCGGCGGATCGCTGGCCTGGCACACCGCGCCCATCCGGCAACTCGTCATCACGCTGGCGGGCACGCTGAATTTTTCGACCCGCGACGGCGAGGAGTTCGCGCTGCGCCCCGGCGACATTCTGCTCGCCGAGGACACCGTCGGGTCCGGGCACCAGTGGCGGCTCGAGGGCACCGACCCGTGGCGCCGCATGTACGTCGTGCTGGCCGATGGCGCCGACGTCCCCTTCGTACCGGACCAATGACGACAGCGCGGTCAGGAGTGGCGGTCCACCCGCACCCCGTGCGCGGTCTCGACGAACGGCAACACGGTGTCCAGCCATGCGCCGGGCGCAGAGGCGAAAACGACGTGCCCCGTCGGCAGTGCGATGAACGTCGAGGACTCAATGGAGGCGTGTACCACTTCACCCCAGCGCTTCGGTGCGGTGGGATCCTTGGTGCCCCAGGTGATGAGCACCGGCGCGGTGATCTGCCCGGCGCGGGCCCTCAGGTCATGGCCCGGTTCGGTGAAGCTCTTCCACAGCGCCGCTGCTGTTCGTGCGCCGTCATCGGTCTTCGCCCGGGCCACCACACGGCCGGCGATCGCCTTGTCGACGGGGTTGTTGGCCTGCATGTAGGCGCGGACGAACACTGGAAACACCGTCTTGACCACAGCCGGCCTGCCCATGACGCCACAGAAGAAGCGGGTGAACACGCTGTGCGGGGTGAAGCCGCCGGTGTTGATGAGCACCACTGCGGCGACTCGCTCCGAGCGCTCCAGCGCCAATCGGCATGCGGCATAACCGCCGACCGAGTTTCCGATCACGACGACGTTGCTCAACTCCAACCGGTCGGCGAATTCGAGAAGGAGGTCACCGAACTGCACGGCGCGCAGTGGCGTCGTCGGCAGGGCAGACTCGCCGTGCCCGGGCCAGTCGAGGGCCACCACCCGGCGACCACGCGTTAGCGCATCGTGAACCGGTGCGAAATCGGTCCGGTCATGCAGGGCGGCGTGCAACAGCAAGACCGGCGGGCCCGTCCCGTCATCGGTGTAGGAAATCGTTCCGAGTGAGGTCTGCATCGTCGGCATCGGTGGTTCCTTTCACTGACCGGTCGGTCGGTCAATTACACTATGCCCGAGTGGACCGCCTGACAAGAGGAGCCCGCGATGGTCGCACCCACCGGCAACAAGAGGCTGGCCGCCGCCCAGCAGACGCGGGCCAAGCTGATCGAGACCGGCTTGGTGCTCGCCGAGGAGTTGGGCCTGGAGGGACTCAGCGTCAACTCCATCGTGGCCGCGGCGGGCGTGTCCAAGGGAACGTTCTTTCATCACTTCCCGGACCGCGTGTCGTATCTGGTGGCATTGCACAGGCGCTTCCACGATGGGCTGTTCGACGAGGTGATGGCCGCCATCGGCGGGATGTCGCCAGGCAAGGACCGGCTGGCGGCGGCGGCGATCACCTACCTCGACGGCTGCCTGCGCGACCGCGGCGTCAAGGCGCTGCTGCTCGAGGCGCGTGGACACCTGCCGATCGCCGACGAGGTGACCCGCCGCAACCGGATGACCGTCGACGTCATCGCCTCCGACTTCGAGGCGCTTGGCACGCGTCATCCCCGCGCGGCAGCGCGGCTGTGGATCGCCGCGACCGCGGAATGCGCCTTGATGGAGCTCGAACTGGGCGGCCGCGATCACGCGGCGCGCACGGCGCTCAACAGCGTGCAGTGGTGACTCGACACGGTCGAGGCCGAAGGCGTGTTCATCCGGCCGACGTGGGCTCGCGGGTAGCGGCGATATCCGCAAGGCTGCGGGTGATCGTCGCGACCTCGGCGACGAGCAGGCGCGCGGCCCCGTTGTCCGCGGCCAGCAACGCCGCTTGTTCTCGAACCTTCTGGTTGGCCGCCGTCAACTCCGCGCCGTTGACGGTCCACGGTTTCGCGGGCGTGGGCGGCGCGCCACGCAGGGCCTCGATGTAATCATCCACCGCCGCAACGAATTCGGGGCTCAGTGCGGTCGACGGCTGAGCGGGCAGGCTTTTCTCCAACGACATGCATGCGCTCGTCACGGCGTTCAGCGCGGTCCGATAGGACCGCAGCCACCGACGGATCTCGCGCGAGTCCGCCCTGGTGGCACCGGAGGCCGCTTCGAATGCCGCACGCGCCCGAAACGCGCGTTGCCACGCCGCCGACACCGCGTCGGCGGGATGGTGAAGCTCGTGCACAAAAGCCTTGACCACCGTCGCCGCGTAGTCGATTTCGGTCTTCAGCAGTTCCCCGGCGCGCTGATGCAGCCGGATCAACGCGTGATCGGGCAGGGCGACGTGCGCGACGACCGCCAGCCCACCGCCGATGACCACCGCGAATAGCCGGTCTTCGATGGTCGCCCCCGCCGCTGCGGCGTCGATGTCGAGAAGAAACACGATCGCAGTTGCCAGCGCGGCGCTCACCATGATGTAGCCGAACTGCGACACCCAGTATGTCGCCGCGACGAACACCGCTGCCACCGCGGCAGCCGACGGACCAGTCGGCTGCCATAGCGACGTCAGGGCCGACGCGATCAGGATCCCCGCGGCGATCCCTGCGACTCGGCCGATGCAACGCGTGTAGGTGTGCGCGGTCTCCGGGCGCAACACGATCAAGACCGTCAACGCGATCCAGTACCCGTGCTCGATGGGGGTGAACCGGGCCGCGGCGATGCCCAACGCGGTGGCCGACGCGAGCCGTGCGGCGTGCCGCAAGATTGGCGAGGTCCAGGTGAGATGACCAAGGACCGTTTCGGCGGCCCACTGCAGCGTGTCAATCAGGTCGGCGCCGTGCGCTTCACCGAACCGGGATACCGCTGCCTCATGGAGCTGCCGGGAGAACCGCTGTGCGGCAGCCGCTTCTGCTCCGGCCACCAGCGCGACGGCAGCCTCGACCCGGATCAGCGCGTGTTCGGCGTCGCGTCGCGCGGTGTGGCTGTGGTCGGCGATCGCATCCAGGAAGGCCGCCGACGCGATCAGCATCTGCGAAGCGGCGTCACCTGCGCCGGCCTGGCCGCCGCGCAGCTCGGAAAGCGTCGCGGTGATCCGTTCGGGGAGTTGGTACCCGCCGCGATAGGCCTTCGGGCGGTGGGTGGACTCGGTGTCGGTGAAGGCCTCACGCAGCCAGGTCAGCGGAGATTCATCGACCGGGGCCTGGCGGTCGGCGGCGATGCCGCGGGCATCGTCGGCCAACTCCCTGTATGCCCGCGACAGCGCGTCGCGCTGCACCCGCCAGCGTTGCGGCGGACGCACCGCAACCAGCGCGGCCTGGATGCAACCGGCCGCGAGCGTAACGAACGTGGACACCACAACCACAGACAGCGACGGCGCCACCGGCGGCGCGATCACCAGCAGCGCACTGGTGGCCGCGGCGACAAGGCCCGCATGGGCACCCAGCGCCCACTGCATGCCGGCGCCGAAACACCACAGCGCGACCACAGCGACGAACAAAACGTTGTGGGACGCGGTCAACGAGCCCAGAAAGACGGCGCCGGTCATCTCCAGGGTCGCGATGAGAACCAGAGGCACGCGCCCGCCGGGGCTGTCCTCAAGCGAGACGGCCCCGGCGACCGCGGCGGTGCAGGCGGCCCACACCGCAGCAACCGGAGAATTCAAGGCCAGTGCGAGCGCGGTGATCGCCAGCACCCCGAGCATGCTGCGGGCCACCGCGCCGAAGTCGGGCATGTTCGGCCGCAGGGTCACGCCGTTGGTCACTCGCCCATTCTCACTCCGCCGATGTCATTACGGGCCAGGAAACCACCGTCGGCGTCGGCTAGATTCGGGCCGTGGAGAAAGTCATCGTCACGCTGCGAGGTGCCGACGCGGACGACACCTGGTGCCAGAGGTTGCGCACCCAGGTCGCGGCCGACTTGCTCGACCTCGCGCCGCCGGGACTGGCGGTGAACGTGCGTGACGACGTGGTCCGCGACTCGCTGATGACGCTGACGACATTGGATCCGCCGGTGGTCGCGTTCGTCACCCTCTGGACGCATCAGTCCTATGGCCAGCAGGTTCGCGCGGCGATGGCCCGGCTGGACAAGGAATGCGACGCCGCCGCCGCATACCTGGTCACCGAATCGGTGCCCCTGCCGCCGCCGGTCACCGCGCCGGGGCAGCGCACCGAAGGCCTGGCGAACATCGCGCTGCTGCGCAGGCCGGACGACCTCGACGAGGCCACGTGGCTCTCGCGCTGGCACATCGACCACACCCCGGTGGCCATCGAAACCCAGTCGACATTCGGGTACACGCAGAACGCAGTGGTGCGGCCGCTGACCGACGGGGCGCCGGTGCTCGCCGCGATCGTGGAGGAGCTGTTTCCGGATGAGGCGATATCGGATCTGCACGCGTTCTTTGGTGCCGCCGATGACGACGACCTGCGCGACCGGATGGCACGAATGGTCGCGAGCACGTCCGCGTTCGGCGCGAACCGCGATGTCGACACCGTGCCGACGAGTCGCTATGTCTTCCGGTCGCCGTTCGCGCTGACCACGCCCAGAGAAAGGTGAGCAACGGCTAAGCCTTACGCTGCTGCCGTGGCACTGCAGATCAGCGACGACAGCCGGGTGCGAACACTCACGCTCGACCGGCCCGAGGTCCTCAACGCTTTCAACGAAGAGCTCTACCACGCCACCGCGGTCGCACTCCGCGACGCGGCCGCCGATCCCGACCTGGCGGTGGTGCTGCTGACCGGCGCCGGGCGGGCGTTCAGCGCGGGCAACGACCTCAACGAGATGCAGGCACGCATCACCGATCCCTCGTTCAACGAACGGGGTAGTTATTTTTCGGAGATGATCGATGCCCTCACCGACCTGCCCAAGCCGCTGATCTGTGCCGTCAACGGCGTCGGATTGGGCATCGGCGCAACCATTCTCGGCTACGCGGACCTGGTGTTCATGTCGTCGACTGCGCGACTGAAGTGTCCGTTCACCAGCCTCGGCGTGGCCCCTGAGGCCGCGTCGTCATATCTCCTGCCCCGGTTGATGGGCCGGCAGAACGCCGCCTGGCTGCTGCTGTCTTCGGAGTGGATCGACGCGTCCGAGGCATTGCGGATGGGACTGGTGTTCAAGGTCTGCGAACCGGAGGACCTGCTGCCCGAGGCCCGTCGGCACGCGGAAATCCTTGCCTCACGGCCGATTCCGAGCCTGATGGCGGTCAAGCGCACGATCGTCGATCCGACGCGCGCGGAGATCGCCGCGGCCAGCGCCAGGGAGATCGAGCATTTCGCCGAGCTGCTCGGCGCCGCGGCCAACGCCGACGCCCTGACCGAATTCACCGGCCGTCGGGGGCCTTCCGAGTAGTCGCGCTAGCGGCTCAGGGTCTGGCGCGCAGCGTTGACGTTGTAGTGCGCTTCGATGATCGCCCGCAGGGTGCGCCGGCAGCGTCCGCAGTCGCCGCCCGCACCGCAGGCCTGCGCGATCTGGTTGGACGTTTTCGCGCCGTTGGCCACGACTTCGTCGACGGCGTGGCTGGTGATTCCCGTGCACAGACAGACGAACATGGCGGCCCCATCAGCCCCTCTCGCCGACGCTCATGAGAGCAGCGAACCCGCCCATCGCAATTCCTACCTGTCATAACCGGTCGGCTCGGCTGTTAGCGCAGTCTAACCTAACCTAACCCAGGCAGTCCACCGAGGTAGTCCAGAGCACGGTCTCAACAGCCGAGTCGGTTGGCACAAAGGACGAAAAACGCTGATATAACGTGCCGAGAATCCGCTCGCGATAGCTGCTGCACTAGATTGGATGCGCAAGACTGCGACACTTGACCAGCCCTCAGGGTGCTTAGGAGCGACCATGCAAGGCGATGCGGACGTCCTCAAACTGCTCAACGAGCAATTGACGAGCGAGCTCACCGCGATCAACCAATATTTCCTGCATTCGAAGATGCAGGCAAATTGGGGATTCACTGAACTCGCGGAATACACCCGCAAAGAGTCGTTCGAAGAAATGCGCCATGCCGAAGAGATCACCGATCGAATCTTGATTCTTGACGGGCTGCCGAATTATCAACGACTGTTCTCGCTGCGCGTCGGTCAGACGATTCGCGAACAATTTCAGGCAGATCTCGCCCTCGAATATGAGGTGATGGCGCGGCTGAAGCCGGGAATCATCATGTGCCGCGAGAAGGAAGACGCCACCACCGCGAACCTCTTCGAGAAGATCCTCGCCGACGAAGAGGACCACATCGACTACCTCGAGACCCAGCTGCAGCTGATGGACAAGCTCGGCGAGGAGCTCTACGCCGCCCAGTGCGTATCCCGGCCCCCGACTAGTTTGTAGCGTTCTCGTTTCGTAGCGTCCTGCGGTCGCGCGCGGGGTAACCACACGGGGTGACCCTGCGTAACTTTTCTAGTCTATCTAACGATATGGTCGACATGACCACACCGATATCGGCGGCCCCTGTCGCGGATCCGGAGTCCAGCAGCGCGCTGATCAGCCCGCAGCGCCGCAACTTGGTCTTCGTTGCGGTGCTGCTCGGCATGCTCTTGGCCGCGCTGGACCAGACGATCGTCGCAACTGCGCTGCCGACGGTGGTCGCCGACCTCGGCGGCGCCGGCCACCAGTCCTGGGTCGTGACGAGCTATCTGCTCGCGTCGACGATTGCCACGGCCATCGTCGGGAAGCTCGGCGACCTGTTCGGCCGCAAGGCCGTTTTCGGCGTCGCGGTGTTGTTCTTCCTTACCGGCTCG
>DATARY010000130.1:0-9239 GCA_036263935.1 Mycobacterium sp. | reverse complement strand
CGCTGCCGTTGGGCTCGGCGGATACCGGCACCAAACGCGGTACGCCGTAACCGGATCCGGTGTGTGGCAACTCACCGCCGGGCTGGGCGTCCAGCTGGGCCTTGATGACTTTCAACGGCAGATACTGGTCCCGCTGCGCGGTCAGGACGAACCGCAGGCGTGCGCAGTCATAGGCGGTGAACCGCCGATACCCCGACGCGGTGCGCTCCGGGGTGACCAGCCCTTCGGCCTCCAAGAACCGGATCTTGGAGATGGTCACGTCCGGGAAGTCCGGTCGCAGCAGATCGAGGACCGCTCCGATCGACATCCCGGTCAGCGCTGGGGTGTCGGGGGCGGTCATTAGCTACCCGGGCCGCTGTCGTCGTCGCCTCGGGGCCCGGTCAGAAACACCAGGCGGAACTTGCCGATCTGCACCTCGTCGCCGTTGGCCAGCACGGCGGAGTCGACGGGCTCGCGATTGACGTACGTGCCGTTGAGGCTGCCGACGTCGACGACCTGGAATTCTCCGCCTTCGAGCCGGAACTCCGCATGGCGGCGGCTCACCGTGACGTCGTCGAGGAAGATGTCGCTGTCGGGATGGCGACCGGCCGATGTGGTGGGCTGATCGAGCAGGAAACGCGAGCCGGCGTTGGGACCACGCTTGACGACGAGCAGCGCCGATCCCATCGGCAGCCCCTCGACCCCCGAGACCGCGCCCTCGGCGCCCGCCGCTGCCGGGGCATCCAGTTCGTTGAGAAAGTCCGCGCGGAAAACCGAGGTGGTTTCCACGGTGACTTCGTCAGACTTCTGGTCAGCCCCAGAGTTCGTGTCGTTGTCCGTCACCCGCTGCTCCTCACTGGCTGCTGTGGCGATATCTGGCCGGGCCCCAGCCGTCATGCGTCTGGTGTCGACCGTACCGCGCGGTGGACCTCGTTGTGTCCACCACCGCCGGATATGACTCTAGTTGCCTTCCGGTCTGCAGAACCCTAACAACTCGTCATTCGGACAGCGTGGCGCGGTAGCCGTCGGCGTCCAGCAGAGCGGCCAGGCTCTCATCGAGCGATGCCGCGTCGGCCTGCAGGTCGATGAGCCAACCTTCGCCATAGGGATCCGAGTTGACCAACTGGGGGTTGCTCTCCAGATCCCCGTTGACGGCAACGACTTTCGCGCTGACGGGGACGTAAAGGTCTGAAACCGATTTGGTGGATTCCACCTCGCCGAACGAGTCGCCGGCGGTCACGTCGGCCCCCACGTCGGGCAACTGGACGAAAACCACGTCGCCAAGCGCCGACTGGGCGTAGTCGGTGATGCCGACCCGCAGGGTGTCGTCACCGGTGCGCTGTACCCACTCGTGTTCGGTGGTGTAGTAGAGGTCGGCCGGGATTTGGCTCACGGTGCTCCTAGAGGGCAAGTGCTCATTTGACTGGCTGAGCGTATTGGCGAGGTTTCGGTTGTCGCAAGGCGGTCACATCGACCCGGTCGGATTGTTGTACCGCCATCGCGCCGCCGACGCGTACGATGCTGTCCATCGCACCGCCCGGGATGTTCATCGCCGCGGCCAGCGTCGGTGGATCACCAATGGCCAGAACAGAATACGGCGGGTTGAGCGTCGCGCTGTCGACGATGAGCGCGCCGGGACTGCCGACCACCCAGGTGTCCACTCCGACCCGCGCTGCGGATTGCCCGCCACGGATTTCCATTGCTTCCGCGCCCGCGGCGCGCAACTCGTTGATCACGTCGATCATCGTCTCGGGCGGTACGCCGGGGGCGCGGTCCTCGATGGTCAGCGTCACCCCGGGGCCGGTCGCGGGGACGGTGCCGATCAGGATCGACAGCGCGGCCAGCCGGGCCTGCGCGTTCTCGATGGCGGCCTGGTCGCTGCTGCCCGAGGCCTGCAACTGGGCCAGGGTGCGCTGCAGGTCGGACACTTCGGTGTTCAGGGCGGCCTCACGCTGCTGCAGCGAACCCAGCAGCACCAGCAGATCGGCGGGTCGCGCCGTCTCCAGCGAATCGCCGGATTCGTTTTGGCGGACCTGCGTCACGATCGCGATCCCCAGCACCACGCACAGCAGCACCGCCAGCGCGCCGAACAAGATCTGCGAGCGGCCGCGCCGCACCACCCCCTTCACCCCGCCGGATTGCAGTTCGCCGATCTGGGGGGCGGGCTCGTCGGGCGGCAATTCGTGGCGGCCGTGGTGGTCCGGCTCGGCCGCGTGCTGGGGCGGGTGCTCGCTCATCGTTATGCGCCGAACAGTCTGCGCCGCAGCGCCGCTGCGTTGCCGAAGATTCTGATGCCGAGCACGACGATGATCGCGGTGGACAGCTGGGTGCCGACCCCGAGTTGATCGCCGACGTAAACGATGAGCGCGGCGACCAGCACGTTGAACACGAACGACACGACGAACACCTTCGAGTCGAAGATGCGTTCCAGATAGGCACGCAGGCCGCCGAACACCGCATCCAGCGCCGCGACCACCGCGATCGGCAGGTACGGCTGGATGACCTCGGGGACGCTGGGGTGGAACACCAACCCCAGCACGATCCCGATGACGAGTGCGGCGATACCGATCATTACGGCCCAATCTGCTTGGCGAAGTGGATATCTCGAACAGAACCCGCGGGCAGGGTGAGGCCGTCGCCTGCGCTGACATTGACCCCGACACCGTAAGTGGTCTCCAACAGCCGCAGGCGCTGCAGGCCGGGACTGCGGTCGAAAACATCCTGCATCGCGTGCGGGGGCCCGACCGCGAGAATGACGTATGGGCTGCTGATCGGTTGATTGTCGACCAGGATTCCGCCGCCCGCTTGACGGATCGTCACGTTCGGGCCGATTCGCACTCCACCCACCGAGATCGCCTCGGCGCCGCTGACCCACAGCGAATTGACCGCCAGCTGCAGATCGCGGTCGAGGATCACCTGCCTGCTGCCCTCGACACGCTGCTTCGACACATCGCTGAGGTCCTTGGACACCCCGGGATCGGTCACGGTGATCGTCAGCCCCGGTCCGATCACCTGGGTGGCCGCCGCGGCGAAGTTGGCCCTGTCGAGCTCACGGAGCAGCTGCTGGCCACGTGCGTCACCTTCGAGGCGGCTGCGCCGCTCGGCATCCACCTGGGCCGCCAGCGCGTTGCGCTGGCCGGCGACATCGTCGGTGGTGGTTTCCGCCGACCGCACGCTGCCGGCCAGCACCCGCTGTGTCTCGCGGACGCCCGGCGCCGTCGAGCGGGCCTGCGCGACCGCGGCCGCGAACACCACCGCGATCAGCAGGGCCCCCGCGATCTGCCATGCCCAGGCCTGCCACCACCTGCGACGCGCGGCGCCGCCGGCCTTCCGCTCGGCAGCCGCGGCATAGCCCGGGTCGAGATGTTCGGACAGCAGGGAACGCAGCAGCGACGGCAACGGGATCAGCGTCGGCTTGTCGGCCTCGTGCAAGTTGCGGCCTGCGTCGGGGTCGTAGCCGCCCAACGTGCTCATGGGTGCGACACTTTTGGCATTCGCCTCATCACCATCGCCACCTGGATCAGGTACAGCACGCCCGACCATAGGTACATCGCCATGCCCCAGATCAGGAACGCCCACCCGCATGCCAGGACGACGCGGCTCCACAGGGCGTCCCACTGCCCGAGCAGGATCATCGGGAACCCAGACATCAGCGCGAACGTCGCCGCCTTGCCGATGTAGGTGACCGGAAGCGCGGTCAGCCCGCGGCTGCGCAGCAGCGGCAGTGTCGCGGCCAGTACGACATCCCGCCCGATCAGCGTGAGCACGATCCACCACGGCATCACGCCGTTGATCGCGAGCGCGACGGGAACGGTGACCATGTAGATGCGGTCGACCGCCGGGTCGAGCAGCTCCCCCAGCCGCGACGACTGATTGGGAACCAGTCGCGCGATCTTGCCGTCCGCCCAGTCCGAGAACCCACTGAATATCAGGACCGCAACGGCCCACCCGTTGGCGTGCGCCACGAGCAATAGGTAGAGGAAGACCGGCACCAACACCAGCCGCAGCGCCGACAGCGCGTTGGGCACCGTCAGCACCCGATCACGCTCCCCCCGCGCGCGGTTCATGCCGGTAAACCTAGCGGAACACCCCAGGCAGGCTCAGCGCCGACATCGAGTCTTCGGTGAGCGGGTTGTCGTACACCATGTAGGTCCATGTCGACGTCGGCCGCGCCAGCTTGGACAGGTCCACACCGGGTTCGTCCTCGATCGACGGGGCGGTCTCGAACGTCTGTTGTGCGGCATCGATCGCGTCGGCGGCCAGCGATGCGAACGCGTCGACGGCCATGCGGTGGAACTCGTCGATCGGCTTCTGCCGGCCCAGCGCGCGCAGGTGGATGCTCTCACGGATGTCGGCCAGGTATGCCAGGTGGTCCGCCCAGCCGCGGTCCAGGTGATACAGCATGATCTGCCTGCAGATCTTCTCGAGCTTCTCCTCGCCGAGTTCGGCGACAAGCTCTTCGTGGCGCTCCGGGGACAGCCTCTCGAGCTCTTCACTGGCGGTCGGCGTGCGCAGCAGTTTGTCTCGGCGCTCGACGAGGATCGCGCGCTGCTGGGCGGTCAGCTGGTTGTAGCGCCACGTCTGATGATGCACCTCCAGCAGCAGACCCTCGGCCACGCGCTGCGCGTGTTCGAGCAGCCCGGCCGCCTTCGGGCTGGTGATACGCCCGTCGTCGTCGCTCTGCATCGGCAACTTGGTCGGCTCGAGATGCGACTCCACCAGATCGTCGTCCCAGCTGGAGAAGAACACCGACGAGCCGGGGTCGCCCTGGCGGCCGGCGCGGCCACGCAGCTGGTTGTCGAGCCGCTCGGTGTGGTGCCTGCCGGTGCCGATGACGTGCAGCCCGCCAAGTTCGGCGACTTGCTCTTTCTCGGCGGAGTGGTCGGCTACGTCGGATCCGCCGAGCCGGATGTCGGTGCCGCGGCCGGCCATCTGGGTGGACACCGTCACCGACCCGAGCTTGCCGGCCTCGGCGATCACCGCGGCTTCTTCGGCGTCGTTCTTGGCGTTCAGCACCACCGCCGGAACGCCCGCCTTGACCAGGCGCTCGTGCAGTTCCTCGGATTCGGCGACGTCGCGGGTGCCGACCAGGACCGGCTGCCCGGTTGCGTGCACCTCGGCGATGTGCTCGACGATCGCGTCGTTCTTGGCGGCCGCGGTGACGTACACCCGATCCGCCTCATCTTCGCGAATGTTGGGAGTATTCGGCGGAATCGGCGACACCCCGAGCTTGTAGAACTGACGCAGCTGTTCGCCCGCGGCCAGTGCGGTCCCCGTCATGCCACACACCGTCGGGTAGCGGTCGATCAGCGCCTGCACGGTGATGGTGTCGAGCACCTCGCCGGTGTCGGTGGTCTCGATCCCCTCCTTGGCCTCGACGGCCGCCTGCAGACCGTCGGGCCAGCGCTGCAGCTGCGCGATCCGGCCGCGGGAGGCGTTGATCAGGTGCACGGCGGCGTCGCGGACGATGTAGTGCACGTCGCGCTGCAGCAGCACGTGCGCATGCAGGGCGACGTTGACCTCGGTCAGGGTCGTACCGACGTTGTCCTCGGAGTACAGGTCGATGCCGCCGAGCTTGGCCTCCAGCTTCTGGGCGCCTGCCTCGGTGAGGTGCACGTTGCGCCTGTCGCTGTCAGTTTCGTAGTCCTTGCCCGCGGTGAGTTCGCCCACCAGCCGGATGATCTCCACCCGCGGGGTCTCCCGGTGCGTGGTGCCGGCCAGCACCAGGGGTACCAGGGCTTCGTCGACGAGCACCGAGTCGGCCTCGTCGATCAGCGCCACATCGGGGTTCGGCGACACCAGGTCGTCCACATCGGTGACGAGCTGGTCGCGCAGCACGTCGAACCCGATCTCGTTGACCGAGGCGTAGGTGATGGCGCATTTGTAGGCGGCGCGACGCTCTTCGGCCGTGGAGTCGGCGGTGATCCAGCCGACAGACAGCCCCATCGCCTCCAGCAGCGGGCCCATCCATTCGGCGTCGCGGCGGGCCAGGTAGTCGTTGATGGTGATGACGTGCACGCTGCGGCCGCCGATCGCGTAGCCGGCAGCCGCGATCGCGCCTGACAGCGTCTTGCCCTCGCCGGTCGCCATCTCGACGACATCGCCGGCCAGCATCCGCAGCGCGCCCTGCAGCTGAACGTCGAACGGCCGCAGCGTGGTGGTCCGCTCGGAGGCTTCCCTGGCGATCGCCAGGAATTGCGGGATGTCGACCGAGTCCGCCAGGTCGTCGAGGTTCAGCAGCTGGGCGGCCTTGCGCAGCTGCTCATCGTCGAGTTCGTTGGCCTTTTCGTCGAACTCTGCCGAGGCGGCCACCTGCGCCAGCGAGTGGGCCTGGTCCCTGTCGGTGCTTGCGCCGAGCAGCTTCCAGAACCGGTTGCTCACACGACCTGGGGTGCGGGTGTTCGTCTTCGCCACACATTTACCGTACGCGGGGCTCAAGCGCGATCCGCGCGACGCTGTGATCACGCCAGATTCGACCGGCGCGGGTACACGACGTTGGGATCGGTCAGCGCGTTGACCACGGCGGGCAGTCCGGCCGACAATGCCCGTTCGAGGGCGGGACGGATCTCGGCCGGCGTCGACACGAGTTGCCCGTGCCCGCCGAGTGCGGTGACCACCTCGTCGTAGCGGGTGCCCGGTCGTAGCTCGGCCACCACCGAGTAGCCGTAGAGCATCTCCATCGGATGCTTTTCCAGCGCCCAGATGCCGTTGTTGCCGATCACCGATACGACGTGAACCCCGTGGCGCACCAGCGTGTCCCACTCCATTCCGGAGAACCCGAACGCGCCGTCGCCCTGCAGCAGCACGACCTGACGATCAGGTCTGGCCAGCTTGGCGGCCAGCGCATAGCCCGGCCCGGAACCGAGGCAGCCGAACGGTCCGCTGTCCAGCCATGCCCCGGGCACGTAGCTGTCGATGACGCGGCCGGCGTACGAGCCGAAGTCGCCGGCATCGATGATGACGATCGCATCGCGGTCCAGCAGCCTGCTCAGCTCGGCGTACACCCGCATCGGATGCAGCGGCGTGCGATCGTCGGTGAGCTCGGCCTGCTCGGCCGCCCGTGCCGCGCTCTCCACGGCCCGTAGCTCGCCGATCCATCCCTCGTGGTCGGTGGCGCCCGCGCCTGCCAGCGCCGACAGGATCGTCGTCAGATCGCCGTAAAGCCCGGCCGCGACCTCGCGAGGATGCGGCTTATCCGGCTCAGCGCGGTCCGCCGTGATCAGCTTCGTCTCGGCACCGAACACCCCGCCGAAGCCGAGGCGGAAGTCCATCGGCACCCCGATCACCAGTGCAACGTCGGCCTCCCCCAAGGCTTTTGACCGTGCCCGGGAGAATGCCAGCTCGTGGTCGGCGGGCACGGTGCCGCGAGCCATCCCGTTCATCAGCACCGGAATCCGCAGTGCCTCGGCAAGGTTCAGCAGCGCCGTCTCGGCGTGCCCCCACCACACATTTGTGCCCGCCATGATGACGGGCCGCTGCGCTTGGGCGAGCAGACGGGTGGCGCCGTCCACTGCATTGGGTTCGGGTTGCACAGGGGCGGGCGGATCGGCCAGCGCACCCGGCCCGCCGGCGTCGTGCGCCTCGCTGAACACGTGATCCATCGGGAAGTCGACGAACGCCACTCCCGACGGGGCGCCGACTGCCGCTGCCAGCGCTGCGTCGATCAAACCGCCGACCGCATCTGCCGACCCCGCGGTCGCAGCGAACCGGGTGAGCGGCGCGACGAACGGCACGTGATCGATCTCCTGCAGCGACCCCTGCCCCCACCGCAGCGCCGGTGCGCGGCCCCCTAGGATCACCAGCGGTGACTGGTTCTGCTGGGCGGCGGCCATCGCGCTCATCCCGTTGGTGACGCCCGGCCCCGCGGTCAGCGCCGCGACCCCGGGCACGCGTGTCACCTTCGACCAGCCCTCGGCCGCGAATGCGGCGGTCTGTTCGTGGCGGGTGTCGATCAACCGGATGTTCTCGGCGCGACAGCCGTCGTATATCGAGAACAGGTGTCCACCGGACAGGGTGAAAACGGTATCGATACCGCTGGCCTTCAGCCGGCGCGCGATCAGGTGACCGGCGTTCACGGTGCTGCCGATTGGAGCTTCGATGCTCATGGCGGGAGCATAATCTTCAGACCCGTGGCCGACACCCAACGACGACATCCGCGTGCGTCGGCGGACCCTGCGGTAACTTTCGCCCGAGGGAGGCGACGCCGGCTGAACCACGATGTTCAGGCCTGTTCGGCATCACCGCGTCATGCCTGCTCGTGGTCCTGGTTCTGATCGGGCGGACGACCGAATGGGGGCGCTATTGGAGGGCGGATCACCCGACACCAATTCTGCGAGAATAACGGGGGACAAGGCTTCTGGTCGACGATGGTGGTTTTCGCCGTCCTAGCCGTCTGCTTCGTCGTACAGCGGTTCATCATGCGATGGCGAGTGTGGTTGAGCCGCCTCTTCATTGACGATTGGCTCACAACGGGCGGGGGTGGCGACGCGAACTTCCGGCCTACGGCTCGGGCAATACGTTGCTGTTCGGCGGTGCTGTCGGTGCTGTCGTCGTCTACGTGCTGGCCGCCGCCATCATTGCCTTCGTCATCGGCCGTCCCCTGATCCGGTTGAGCTATCTGAACGAACTTCGCGCGCAGGAGGCGACGACTGGCGTCGAGACCGCGGTTTCCGAGGACGGCGCCCCTTCGTGTCCGGCGAGGTGCGGCTACCGTCTGGTCGACAGCAGGCGCTGTTCGTGCCTCAACTGCCCTACCTCTCGCTCGGGGACCTCCGCACCGTTGCCTCATATCCCGTCCAGAAAAGGCGCCGTGGACGATCGGGAGATCCAGGGGGCGCTGGACGAGCTGATCGGTGCCGAGCTCACTGGCACGCTTCTGGTCAGCGTGAGTCACCGCAGCACGGTGGAGCAGTTCCACGGCCGCCACCTGGAGCTCGTCGGCGACGGAGAATGGCGGCTCGATCGCCTGATGACCACCGGTTGAGACCTCCCGGGACGCTGGCGGCAGGTTGTCGAGGTACCTTGCCCGGATGGAGATGTTTACCCCGACGCTCGACTGGGGCAACCAGCTTGTGCCCTCGCTATGGTGGATCGCCAAGGGCTGGGCGATCGCGGCGGTGTGCACTCTGATAATCCTGGTGCTGATCGCCCGGTTCACGGTATGGGGCAGGCAATACTGGCGCATCACCGGCGCGTACTTCACCGGAGCGTCCAGCGTCAAGACCTGGGTCTGGTTGGCGGCGCTGTTGCTGTCGGTGATC
>DATARY010000129.1:0-1793 GCA_036263935.1 Mycobacterium sp. | reverse complement strand
TCGACGCCGTCGCGCATGCGGGCGAGGACAAGCCATGAGCGCTGCGTCCGGCGAAACCAAAGCCGGTGTGCGGTCCACTCGGCAGCGGGCGGCGATCGCGAGCCTGCTGGACACCCTGGACGATTTCCGCTCGGCTCAAGAACTCCATGACGAGCTGCGTCGGCGTGGCGAGAACATCGGGCTGACCACCGTATACCGCACGCTGCAGTCGATGGCCAGTGCGGGCATGCTCGACACGCTGCGCAACGACACCGGTGAATCGGTCTACCGGCGCTGCTCCGAACACCATCACCACCACCTGGTGTGCCGCAGCTGTGGGTCGACGGTGGAGGTCGGCGATCGTGAGGTCGAGGCGTGGGCCGCCGAAGTCGCGAGCAAGCACGGGTTCTGCGATGTCAGCCACACCATCGAGATCTACGGCACCTGCTCGGACTGTCGCCGCTGACGCGGCGCTATGCCGTTACCGCACGCCGGATTTCGGCGCCTTTGTCGAGCACCATCAACGCCAGCGTGCGCAGCGCGTCGTCGTTGAGGCCGTTGCCCGGAAAGTTGTAGCGCAATATGACGTCTGCGGCCTTACCGGAATTACGTTTGGGCGACCCGTCGGCGGCCTTCTCCACCAACGTCACCGATCCCAGCAGGGTTGACTTCGACTGCTCGGCCACACTGTCGCGAATCTTCTTGGTCAACACGAGATCCCACGCCACCATCTGCGTCAGCGACACCAGATCGAGGTCCTCGCTGATCGTCACCACCCGCAGCGACGCGATGGTGCCGCCGTGGTGCACGGTCAGCGCTCCGTCGGATTCCTCCTCGACTGGCAGCACTTCGGAAAGCACCGTCAGCAACCGCTCCTGCAACGAGGGCATCAGTGTGGTCCCATTCCGCGGCGAGGAGGCGGGGTGCGATGTGCCCGCCTCTGAGCGACAACTAGCCGGGCGACGGTCGAAAATCGCTCGGAGGCGGGCAAAAAGACAAGTCCCTCGCCGTGCTCACGCCGGTTACCCATCACGCCGTCCCGAAACGTCGATGCCGCAACGCGTACTCCTCGCAGGCCGCCCACAGGTCGCGACGGTCGTAATCGGGCCAAAGGGTGTCCTGGAAGATGAACTCCGCGTAGGCCGCCTGCCACAACATGAAATTACTGGTCCGCTGCTCACCGGAAGTCCGCAACAGCAGATCCACGTCGGGAATGTCGGGGCGATGCAAGTGCCGGGCGACGGTCGCCTCGGTGACGCGTTCGGGGTTCAGCTTGCCCGCCGCTGCCTCGCGCGCGATATCCCTTGCAGCTTCCGCAATTTCGTTGCGGCCCCCGTAGTTGACGCAGTAATTCACCGTGATCACATCGTTGTTCAGGGTCAACTCCTCCGCGATCGCCAACTCGTTGATGACGCTGCGCCACAGTCGTGGACGCGAGCCCACCCAGCGGATCTTCACGCCCATCTCGTTGAGGCTCACGCGGCGCCGTCGCACCACGTCGCGGTTGAACCCCATCAGGAAACGGACTTCGTCGGCGGAGCGCTTCCAATTCTCGGTGGAGAACGCGTACAGGCTGAGCCACTCGATGCCGACTTCTATTGCGCCGCAGACGATATCGATGACGACTGCCTCGCCCATCTTGTGGCCCTCAACGCGCGGCAGCCCGCGCTGGGTGGCCCAGCGGCCGTTGCCGTCCATCACGATGGCGACGTGATTGGGCAGCTGCTCGGCCGGGATCCGCGGTGCGGCCGCCTTGGAGATGTGCTGCGGCGGTCGGCGGGGCCCGCCGTCGGGTGAGGGCGGCAACACGGGGA
>DATARY010000245.1:0-7567 GCA_036263935.1 Mycobacterium sp. | reverse complement strand
AGCTGCCCGGCGAAGCTGTCCAGCTCGCCGTCGGTCAGGGCCAAACGGGCCAGGCGCGCGAGGTGGGCAACCTCGTCTCGGGAGATCTGCGGCACGACACGAAAGCGTAGTCAACGTCGAATTGAAGGCGCCGCTGCACCGCGCTTCGCGCAAGCGCTCATCGGTCAGAATGCTGAGCCGCACCGCCTGTGCAACAGTGTGCGCGTGCCTTCGTATCTGCTGCGGGTCCAGCTGGAGGATCGACCGGGCAGCCTCGGCTCACTGGCCGTGGCGCTCGGCTCGGTGGGCGCCGACATCTTGTCGCTCGACGTGGTGGAGCGGATGGCCGGGTATGCGATCGACGATCTGGTGGTCGAGCTCCCGCCGGGCGCGATGCCCGACCTGCTGATCACCGCCGCCGAGAACCTCAACGGCGTCCATGTGGACAGCGTCCGGCCGCACACCGGGCTGCTGGAGGCCCACCGGGAACTGGAGCTGATCGACCGCATCGCGGCCGCCGACGGCAAGACCAAGAAGCTCCAGGTGCTGGCCGACGAGGCGCCACTCGTTCTCCGCGTCGGCTGGTGCACCGTCGTGCAGCTCACCGAATCGGGCCCGGATCGGATCGTCGGCAGTCCGGGAGCCCCCGAAACTCAGGCCGCCGAAACGCCATGGTTGCCCCTCGACCACGCCCAGGCGCTCGACGGCACCGCCGATTGGGTTCCGCAGGTGTGGCGCGACATGGATACCGCCATCGCCGCCGCACCCCTCGGTGACCATCGCACCGCCGTCGTGTTGGGCCGTGCGGGAGGGCCACAGTTCCGGCCGTCGGAGGTGGCGCGGCTGGGTTATCTTGCCGGCATCGTGGCGACGATCTTGCGCTGACTCACAATCCGTCCGGGCCGTTCTCAAGCAACCGGCCGAAGCCGTCCTCGTCGAGAATCGGCACACCGAGTTCGACGGCCTTGTCGTACTTCGAGCCCGGTGAATCGCCGGCCACGACGTAGGCGGTCTGCTTCGATACCGAGGCGGCCGCCTTGCCGCCGCGCGCCACGATGGCTTCCTTGGCGTCGTCGCGGGAGAACCCCGTCAGCGAGCCGGTGACGACGATCGACAATCCCTCGAGGGTGCGCTCGACGCTGGTGTCGCGTTCGTCGGCCATCCGCACGCCCGCGGCGCGCCACTTGTCGATGATCGCGCGGTGCCAGTCGACGGTGAACCACTCGACGACCGCTGCGGCGATCGTCGGGCCTACACCCTCGACGGCGCCGAGCTCCTCCTCCGACGCCGACATGATCGCGTCAAGGCTGCCGTACTCGGTGGCCAGCGCCCGGGCGGCGGTCGGACCGACGTGCCGGATCGACAACGCCACGAGCACCCGCCACAACGGCTGCGACTTTGCCTTGTCCAGGTTGGCCAGCAGCCGTTTGCCGTTGGCGGACACGCCGCCGCCCTTGATGGTGAACAGCTCGGTGCGCAGCAGATCGTCCTCGGTGATGCCGAAGAGGTCACCCTCGTCGGTGATGACGCCCGCCTGCAACAGCGCCACCGCCGCCTCGTAGCCCAGTCCCTCGATGTCGAACGCGCCGCGGCCGGCCACGTGGAACACCCGCTCGCGCAGCTGCGCCGGGCACGACCGAGTGTTGGGGCAGCGGATGTCGGCGTCGCCTTCCTTGGCCGGCGCCAGCTTCGTGCCGCACTCGGGACACGTTGTCGGCATTTCGAATTCGCGCTCGGACCCGTCGCGCAGGTCGACGACGGGACCCAGCACCTCGGGAATCACGTCACCGGCCTTGCGAATCACCACGGTGTCGCCGATCAGCACGCCCTTGCGTTTGACCTCCGAGGCGTTATGCAGCGTCGCCTGGCTCACCGTCGAGCCCGAGACCTTGACCGGCTCCATGAATGCGAACGGCGTGACCCGGCCGGTGCGCCCCACGTTGACGCGGATGTCGAGCAGCTTGGTGGTCGCCTCCTCGGGCGGGTATTTGTAGGCGACCGCCCAGCGCGGCGCTCGCGAGGTGGATCCGAGCCGGCGCTGCAGCGCCCGTTCGTCGACTTTGACGACGACGCCGTCGATTTCGTGCTCGACGTCGTGCCGGTGTTCGCCCCAGTACGCGATGTGCTCGGTGACACCGTCGATGCCCTTGACCCGGGCGGTGTGCTCGGACACCGGCAGGCCCCACGCCTTGAGTGCGCGGTAGGCGTCGTGAAGCGTTTTCGGGTTGAAGCCTTCGGCGTGGCCGAGGCCGTGGCAGATCATCCGCAGCTTGCGCCGCGCGGTGACGGCCGGGTTCTTCTGTCGCAGGGATCCGGCCGCGCTGTTTCGCGGGTTGGCGAACGGCGGCTTGCCCTCCGCGACCAGACCGGCGTTGAGCTCCTCGAAGTCGGCGACGCGGAAGAACACCTCGCCTCGGACCTCGAGGACCTGCGGCACTGGGAATTCCTTACTGCCGGTGAGCTTTTCGGGCACATCGTCGATGGTGCGGGCGTTGAGCGTGACGTCCTCGCCGGTGCGCCCGTCGCCTCGGGTCGCCGCGCGTTCGAGCCGTCCGTCGCGATACACCAGCGCCAGTGCAACGCCGTCGATCTTGAGCTCGCACAGGTAGTGCGCGTCGTCACCGATCTCGCCGCGGATGCGCGCCGCCCAGGCCGCCAGCTCCTCGGGTGTGAACACATTGTCCAGGCTGAGCATCCGCTCGAGGTGCTCGGCCTGGGTGAAGTCGGTGGCAAAACCCGCGCCGCCGACCTGCTGGGTAGGCGAATCGGGGGTGCGCAGCTCGGGGTGTTGCTCCTCGAGGGCCTGCAGCTCACGCAGCAGCCTGTCGAATTCGGCGTCGGAGATGATCGGGGCGTCCCGGACGTAGTAGCGGAACTGGTGCTGGCGAACCTCGTCGGCGAGTTCCTGCCAGCGACGGCGCAGGCCGGCATCCAGGGCTTCCTCGGCCTGTTCAGCCAGCGCCGTCCTGGGATCCGGGGTTGCCTTGGCGCTCACCCCCGTGAGGCTAGTCGAGCCCGCCGACACGGAACCTCCACACCGCGGCGCCCGTTACCCTGACTCCATGCCGCACCCGATCATGTTCCGCGACGACGACCTCGGGCTCGCGCGGGTGCGCAAGATCGCGCTGGGTTTTCCCGAGGCGTTCGAGAAGATCTCATGGGGCAGGCCGGTGTTCTGCGCGCCGAAGATCTTCGTGATGTATGGCGGCAGCGCCAAGACCGACACGAAGGGCGAGTACACCTCCTATCCATATTCGATCCTGGTCAAGGTCGACGAGAGCGACCGCAAGGCGCTCGACCAGGACACCCGGTTCTTCTTCCCCGCCTACATGGGTCCCTCGGGGTGGCTGGGGCTGGACTTCACGGCGCGAAAAAAGGTGGACTGGGACGAAGTGCGGGAGCTCATCGACGCGTCGTTTCGCTTGACCGCACCCAAGAAACTCATCAAGCAGCTCGGTAGTGGGTCAGTTTGACCTTGAGTGGCCGAGGTCACTCCGCCCGCGATGACCTCCTCGGGGCGCTCGCTCGTCACAAATGCTGACGAGTATCGAGCGGCGACCGAGGGAGACTCATGGGTTCGACAACGACCGGCACGCTCGAAGTGATCGAAAAAGGGCGTTGCAGCGCGTCGCACCCCGTTCCGCTGGTGTTCGTGCACGGCGCTTTCCAAGCGGCGTGGTGTTGGGATGAGAACTTCCTGGACTTCTTCGCCGGTCACGGCTATCGCGCCGTCGCGTTCAGCCTTCGCGGCCACGGATCGAGCCCGAGCCCAAAACCCGTCCGCACCTGCTCCATCGCCGACTACGTCGAGGATCTGTGCGCGATCTGTACCGACCTGTCGCCGAAGCCCGTGCTGATCGGACATTCGATGGGAGGGTTCGTCATCCAGAAGTACCTGGAGACACACAACGCGCCGGGTGCGGTTCTGATGGCGTCGGCACCACCGCGGGGCCACCTGAGCACCATGATGCGACTGCTGCGGCAGCGGCCTTGGAACTGCCTGAAGTTCGGCCTCACCGGTGACCCGTCGGATCTTTACGGCACGTCGGATGGATTGCGCAAGTTGTATTTCAGCGAAGGCACCGCCGATGCCGTTCTCGCCGATGCGGCTAGGCGCTTTCAGCGCGACAGCCTCCGGGCGCTGAACGTGGACATGACGGTGGGCAATCGCGTTACCCCAGAGCGGGTCAGCACTTCACTGTTGGTTCTCGGTGGCCAGAGCGACGCCACGTACCCCCGGACCGACGTTCTCACCACGGCCGCCGCGTATCGCACCGTGGCCGAATTCTTTCCGCAGACGGGTCATCAGATGATGCTCGACAGCACGTGGGCCTCCGTTGCTGAACGGATCCATATGTGGCTGGTGAGCCGCGGTTTGTGACTACCATGCAGCTATCTGCTGAGGCTCGCTGCAGCTCGCCGGGCATAGTGGAGCGACCCGCCAGGGTGGCCTGCCCCGTCAAAATGACCCACTCCCAGCAGCTCGACGAAGTTTCGGAGGCGTTATGAGTTTCGCGAGCCCCTTCCCCGACGTCGAAATCCCGTCCACGAGCATCTACGACTTCCTGTTCGCCGACATCGACGACGCCGCCATGGACCGGGTCGCTCTGATCGATACGCGGTCAGGCACGGAGACCACCTACCGCGAGATGATCGGCCGCATAGACGGTTTCGCCGGAGCGCTCGCCGACCGCGGTATCGGCGTGGGCGATGTGGTCGCCCTGCTGGCACCCAACAGTTCCGCATTCGCGGTCGCCTTCCACGGCATCCTGCGTTCGGGCGCGACGGCCACCACCATCAATGCGCTGTTCACCGCCAAGGACGTCGCCAAGCAGCTCACCGATTCGAACGTCAAGATGCTGGTTACCGTCACGCCGCTGCTGGCCCAGGCCAAAGAGGCCGTCGCATCCGTCGGGTTGAGTGACGCCGACCTTGTGGTGCTTGACGGCGAGGGGCTGGCGGCCAGCGGTCATCCCAACGCGGCCGACCTGCTAGCGCCGGGATCGCCTGCGCCGCAAGTGAACTTCGCGCCGTCCACGCATATCGCGGCGCTGCCGTACAGCTCCGGCACGACCGGCAATCCCAAGGGCGTGATGCTGACGCACCGCAACCTGGTGGCCAACGTCGCGCAGATCCGCCCGATGCACGGGATGGGCGCCGACGACGTGGTCCTCGCGGTCCTGCCGTTCTTCCATATCTATGGAATGACGGTCCTGCTCAATGCGGCCCTGCATGCGCGCGCCCGGCTGGTGATCATGCCGAGCTTCGATCTCGGCGAATTCCTCGGCAGCATCCAGAAGCACAAATGCACCATCGCGTTCATCGCTCCCCCAGTCGCGGTGGCGTTGGCCAAGCATCCGCTGATCGACTCGTATGACCTGTCGTCGCTGAACACGGTCATGTCCGGCGCGGCACCGCTCGACGCCGATCTCGGCCACGCCGTCGCCGAGCGGCTGGGTTGCGGTGTTGTGCAGGGCTACGGGATGAGCGAGCTGAGCCCGGCCAGCCACATCACACCGTTCGACGGCGGCCAGCGCAACATGGGCATGATCGCGCCGCTGAGCTCGGTCGGGTGGACCGTTTCCAACGGCGCCTCCAAGCTCATCGATCCCGAGACTGGCGACGAAATCGACCCTCCCGAGGAGGGTCTCAGCGCGACCGGGGAGCTGTGGTTCAAAGGCCCCAACGTGATGGCCGGCTATCTGGGCAACGAGCAGGCCACCGCGGAGACAATCGACGACGACGGCTGGTTGCACACCGGCGATTTGGCACAGGTCGATGCGTGCGGTTGTGTGTACATCGTCGACCGGCTCAAGGAGCTGATCAAATACAAGGGCTACCAGGTGCCGCCGGCCGAACTCGAGGCGGTGCTGCTGAGCCATCCGGGGATCGCCGACGCCGCGGTGATCGGTGTCAACGACGCCGATGGTGAAGAGGTGCCAAAGGCGTTCGTGGTCAAGCAATCCGACGCGGAACTGACCCAGGACGGTGTGATGGAGTTCGTCGCCGGCCACGTCGCACCGTACAAGAAGGTGCGTCAGGTCGAGTTCATCGAAGCGATCCCGAAGTCGGCGTCGGGAAAAATCATGCGCAAGGACTTGCGCAGTGGCTCACGTTCCCCGTAGCTTCTCGGCGCCCCGCGCTGCGCGCGCCTGCCGATAACCGAGGACAGCACCCGCCGCGGGGATCAACAGCAGTCCCGCCAGCCCGAAGACCGGGTCGTGCAGTGCGGATGTCGGCGCCACGACCAACTGCTGGATGACGCGTGGGTCATTGACACGGTCGGTGCGCGGCGGAGCCGGCCCGATGACTGGCGGAGGCGGTGGTGGCGGCGGCGGGGCGGCCGGTTCGGGCGCATTCCAACCCCAGCGCGGTTGGGGATCGTGGTCCTGGATGCCCGGCGTCCGCCCGTCGCCGAATGTCACCTTTGGCGGCTTGAACTGCTGCCCCGGCGGGTCTGAGCCCTTGGATGTGCCCGCATCGCGACCGGATCCGACCTTGCTCTGCGGTCCGTCATTGAAAGTGGACTTCTTGGGGCCTTTGGTGATGTTGTCGCTCGAGCCGCCATGCTTGTCGGAGTGCCCGCTGTGTGAACCACCTGGGTCGGCGACCGCCACGGCTGCACTGGGCCCACCTATCAGAACGAACGCGGCAACAACACCGACACCTGCGGCAACGCGTAAGTTCGATCGGACCACAGTTCCTCTCCCGTGCGCGGCAAAGACGAGCCGAGGATATACGCAGGGCATTGTCGCATGCCGTCGGTGCGCGCGCCGAAAGTTTACGGAACCTATGCAAAATCATCGCTCCGTGCGTCAATTTTCCTCGACAAATGCACGCAAACGATCGATGGCCCGGTCCCAACGCTGGGATAACGCGGTTAGGTAATCACTGGCCTCGGCGAGCGGCTTGGGCTCGACCCGCCAGATGCGTTCTCTGCCGTGGCGTTCACTGCTCACCAGACCCACCGCTTCCAGCAGCAACAGGTGTTTGGTGGCCGCTTGGCGGCTCACCGGCACCACGGTTGTGACCTGTGCGGTCGAACATGGTCCGCGGTCACACAGCCGGGTGATGATGCGCAGGCGGTTCGCGTCGCCGAGGGCATTAAAGACCGGGGACAGCGGCGCGAGATAAGCGGCAGGAGCGCTCACACCTTCTCGCTGAGGGCGACGTACTTCCGCACTAGCTCGGTCTGCTTGGCCCAACCCTCGCTGTTGGCCTCGAACGCCGATGCCCGCCGTGCGGCCGGG
Organism: Mycobacterium sp.; assembly: GCA_036263935.1. Lineage (GTDB taxonomy): Bacteria > Actinomycetota > Actinomycetes > Mycobacteriales > Mycobacteriaceae > Mycobacterium. The sequence continues at coordinate 338 of DATARY010000245.1, read as the reverse complement.
ATCGCGTCGAACCCCGACTCGACGATGCGCAGCCGCACACCGTCGGCCTCCTGGTCCAGCGTGAACTCCACCAGCGTCGTCGGCTGCTTGGAGTAGTCGACGCCCGACTCGACCGCGTACGGGTGCCAGCGGAACGCGAGCCGGCGCTTCGGCTCGACCGCGACGATGTGCCAGGTGTCGGACTTGCCGGTGTGCGGCTCCTGCATTTTCGCCACCTGCTCGTCGACGGTCGTCGGCGTGATCTTCCCGGTCACGGACGTGCCCGCGACGAACGGCCCGTCGAAGCGAACCCCGAACCATTGGCCGAACTCGTCGGCGTCACTGATCGCCCGCCAGAC
>DATARY010000232.1:0-8157 GCA_036263935.1 Mycobacterium sp. | reverse complement strand
TCGCCGCGGTGTCGGCGTGGACGGCGGGCATCGACAAGAACGCGGTCGTGGGCCCGTTGCAGCGCGCGGGGGTGCCCGCCGCCCCGATGAACCGTGCGGTCGACGTGTTGTCGGATCCGCAGCTCACGTTCCGAAAGCTGTTCAGCGACATGGTCCATCCGCTGTTCGACGCGCCGATGCCCACGGAGACGGGTCCCGCGCCGTATACCGAGATCCCGCCCGCCGAGCTTCGGCCCGCGCCGATGCCCGGCGAGCACACCCGCGAGATCTGCCAGAAGGTACTGGCCTTGGACGCCGACGATATCGACCGGCTGATCGGCGAGGGCGTCATATTCACTCACCTGGGGAGGTCATGAAGGCCTGGCCGCCGACAAGACCCTCAAGTCGATCTATCGGGTGGGCCCGGCAGACTAGGTCCCATGCCCATCGACCCCAGGACTCCGGTGCTCATCGGCTACGGCCAGGTGAACCAGCATGACGACCATCCCGGGGTGGAACCGGTCGACCTGATGGTCGCGGCCGCCCGGGCGGCCGCCGATCCTCGCGTGCTCGAGGCCGTCGACTCGGTTCGCGTCGTCAACGTGCTCTCCTGGCGCTACCGTGACCCCGGGCTGCTGCTGGCCCAGCGCATCCGGGCGGAGAACGCCGGCACTGCCTACACGGGCGTCGGCGGCAATGTTCCGCAATCGCTGGTCAGTCAGGCCTGCCTCGACATCCAGGCCGGCCGCACCGATGTCGTGCTGATAGCGGGGGCCGAAACCTGGCGCACCCGAACGCGATTGCGCGCCAGCGGAGCCAAGCCAGACTGGACCCGCCAGAGCGAGTCGGTGCCGATGGCCGGGGGTGCGGATGGCGGGGTGCCGATGGCGGGCCCGGCCGAGCTCCGGATCCACCTCGACCGGCCCGCCTACGTGTACCCGATATTCGAGCAGGCGCTCCGGATCGCCGCCGGCGAGGCGCCGGATGACCATCTGCGCCGAATTGGCGAGCTCTGGTCCCAGTTCAGCGCGGTGGCCGCGACGAATCCGCACGCCTGGAGTCGTGAACCGTACGCGCCTCATCAAATCTGGCAGCCCAGTGCACGAAACCGGATGATCAGCTGGCCGTACACGAAGCTGATGAACTCCAACAACATGGTCGATCAGGGCGCGGCGCTGATCCTGACCTCGGTGGACACCGCAGCGTATCTCCAAATCCCACGAGAGCGATGGGTTTTCCCCTATGCGGGAACAGATTCGCACGATACGTACGCCGTCGGCGAGCGGGCGGAGCTCTACCGGTCACCGGCGATCAGGATCGCGGGGGAGCGGGCGCTGGAACTGGCCGGATGCGGCGTCGATGACGTCGAGCTGATCGATATCTACTCGTGCTTCCCGTCGGCGGTCCAGGTGGCGGCCGGCGAACTGGGCCTGCCGCTTGGTGATCCGAGCCGACCGCTCACCGTAACCGGTGGGCTGACCTTCGCCGGCGGCCCGTGGAACAACTACGTGACCCACTCGATTGCCACCATGGCCGAACGGCTCGTCGCCAACCCCGGCCAGCGCGGCCTCATCACCGCCAACGGCGGTTACCTCACCAAGCACAGTTTCGGCGTGTACGGCACGGAGCCTCCGTCGAGTGAATTCCGTTGGAAAGATGTGCAATCCGAGGTCGACCGCGAACCAACCCGCACGGCGCTGGTGGAGTGGACCGGAGTAGGCACGATCGAGGCCTGGACTACGCCGTTCAACCGCGGCGGTGCCGCCGAGAAGGCGTTCCTCGCCGTGCGGACTCCCGACGATTCACGGGTGCTCGCGCTGATCGCCGACGAGTCAGAAGCCGAGGCCACCGTGCGCGACGACATCGCAGGCGCCAAGGTGCAGGTGAACGCCGACGGAACCGCCGCGCTGCAGTAGGGGTAGTCAGGGAGCGTTGGGCGGCACATCGGTGTACTTCGGTGCATATCCTTCGGCGGAGAACGTGAAGCCGTTCTCCGTCAGGTCGCTGATACAGGACACGCCGGACTCCTGGACATTGCAACGGAATCCGGCCGCCGCCAGGATCCGGTTGAACGGCACGACCTTCGCCGGGTTGGGGTTCAACCAAAACTCCGGCTTGTCCAGTGCGGCGAAGTGGGCGTCGCCCTCCCAGTCGAGCACGATCGCATTCGGCTTCGCGGCCGCGCCCGCGGCGCCCGGCACCGTCGACGGCTGACCGGGGATCCCCAGGCCGGCCTGCCAACTGCTGGCCGATTGACAGCCGGCCTTGATGCGCGAAATGATCGCGCACCGCCATTTGCCGCTCGGGGTGGTGAAGTAATAGCCGGCCCGACCGTCGACTTCGGCGACGTAATCGAACGCGTTGACGAGATGGGCGTTGCCGGCCGGTGGTGACGACGGCGCCGGGGTCGCGGTGGCGGTCCGCACCGGTGGTTCGCCGGTGTTGACGACGCTTTCCTTCCCGCAGCCCGCAGCGATCAGCAACGCGAGCGTGACGGCCGAGATCCGGCTGATCAAGCGGGGCTCAAGGGCTGCTTCGGGTCGGCGAGCCGGTCGGGGTCGACCGGCGTGCGCGAACGGATGACCGACTTGATGTCGTCGAGCCCTTCCCAGATGTTGACGTTCATCCCGGCCAGCACCCGGTTGTCGGCGTCGAGCCAGAACGCGGCGAATTCGCGGCCGTCGACGTCGCCGCGGAATACCACCCGCTGGTAATCGGGCGCGTGCCCGACGTACTCCATGCCGAGGTCGTACTGGTCGGTGAAGAAGTAGGGAAGTTCGTCGTACTCGCCGGGATTATCGAGCATGCCTGCAACGGCGATCGCGGGCTGCTTGAGGGCGTTCGCCCAGTGTTCGGTGCGGATCCGCACTCCGAACAGCGGATGCGCGGCGGCCGCGATGTCACCGACCGCGTAGATGTCGGGGTCGCTGGTGCGCAGCGATGCGTCGACCAGCACGCCGCCATCGCCCATGGCCAGACCGGCCCGTTCGGCGAGGGCGGTGTTGGCTGCCGCGCCAACGGCGACGAGAACCGCGTCGGCGCTGACGGTCGAGCCGTCGCCCAGCCGCAGGCCGGTGGCCTTGCCGTTCGACGTGGTGATCTCCTCGACAGACGCGCCGAGCCGCAGGTCTACGCCGTGGTCGCGGTGCAGCTTGGCGAACACCGCGCCGACTTCCCGGCCCAGGGCGCCGATCAGCGGCAGTTCTGCCATCTCGACGATTGTGACGTCGACGCCACGGTTGCGCGCTCCGGCGGCGACCTCAAGGCCGATCCATCCGCCGCCGACGATCGCCAGTGAGGACGCCTCGGTCAGCACCGAATTCAGCGCCGCGGCGTCGTCGATGGTGCGCAGGTAATGCACACCATCGGCGTCCGCACCGGGGATGGGCGGCCTGCGGGACCGCGACCCGGTGGCCATCAGCAGTTTGTCGTAACCCTGCGAGCCGCCGCCGGGGAGGGACAGCGTATGGGCGGCCCGGTCGATCGCCGACACCTCGGTGCCGAGCTGCAGCTCGATGTGGTGATCGCGGTACCAGGCGGAGGTGTGGACAGTGAAGTCGCCGAGTGTCTTCTTACCGGCCAGGTACTCCTTGGACAGCGGCGGACGCTCGTAGGGCAGGTGCTGCTCGGCGGCAAACAGCACAACATGACCACCGAAATCCTTGTCACGCAATGCTTCTGCCGCCTTCGCGCCGGCCAGGCCGCCGCCGATGATCGCAAATGTTGACGACGTTGTCATGTCGTGTGAGCCTACTCCGCGCTGGCCGCCACCAGCTCCTTCAGCGTGCGCGCATTGCGGACCGCGTGGCCGCCCAGGTCGTTGTTGAAGTAGACGACGACGCGGCGGCCCTCACCGTGCCACGCCAGCACCCGGTCCGTCCAGGATCGCAGCTCGTCGTCGGGGTACGAACCCGCGTACATCGAGTCCTGGTCTGGTCCGTGCATTCGGACATAGACGAGCTTGCTGGTCGCCCGGGGAAGGCAGCGCAGTCCGGCGCCGCTCATCACCACGTACGCGGCCTCGTGTCGCTCGAGGATGTCGTAGACCGCAGGGACATCCCACGAGGGGTGCCGCAGCTCCATCGCAACGGGAATCCAGTCCGGCATCAGGTCAAGGAAGTGCTCGAGCCGCTCGTCGTCTCGCTCCAACTCCGGGTGCAGCTGAACCAGCAGCGCTTCCCGCCGGTCTCCCAGCGCCGTCCAGGCCCGTTCGAACCGCTCGACCCACTGCTGTGCCGAGCGCAGCCGGCGATAGTGCGTCAACCCGCGATGGGCCTTGACCGACATGGTGAAGCCGTCGGGCAGCCGCTGCCGCCAGCCCGCGAAGGTGGAGTCCTTGGGCCAGCGGTAGAAGCTGGCGTTGAGCTCGACGGTGTCGAATTCCTCGACATATCGGGACAACCGCTTGGATACCGGCAACCCGGGTGGGTACAGCACATCCGTCCAGTGGTCGTAGGACCAGCCGGAGGTGCCGATCCGAATCATTGTGATTGCAGCACTTTGTCACGCAAACCGTCGTCGAGTGACACCCGCACAAGCGCGGCCGCAAGCTTGGCGTTGGAGCGCGCGGCGAGGGCGCCCAGCGCGCCCGCGTCGGTGGGCAGACCAAGTTCGCGCGCGGCCGAGATCGCACGCTTGTCGAAGTACGGCCGCACCCACGTCCAGATGTCCTGCACTTCGCGCAGGAAGATGGTGGCGCCGGTGTCGCCAATTCCCTTGAACTGCATGAGCAGTCGCTTGGCGCCCTGCACGTCACGTCCACTGCGCGCAGCCAGTTGACGCAGGTCGCCGCCGTAGTCGTCGCCGACAACGTGAGCGATGTCGGCCAGCCGCGTCGCAGAGCTTTCGTCGTAGCGGACGTAATGGGCCCGCCCGAACGCGCTGATCATCGTCGCCCTGTCGGCGTCAAGAACCGATTGCGGGGTCCGGAGCCCGGCGCGGAAGAGCTCGCGGGCCGCCCGCATGGCGATCGTCGCGTCGATCGGTTTGCTGGCCAGCATGGACAGCGTCAGCAGCTGAAACAGCGGCATCGGTTTGTCGGCCAACCGGATGCCCGCCTCGTCGGCGTAGGTGGTACCCGCCTCCTCCAGCAGGCGTCGCACCAATCGGTCCCCAGTCACCGAGACTGACTTGCCCGTCGGCGTGGTCGGCAAACGTCGACGTCACTTCGGTGGCAGCGACTTGGCGTAGTCGACGCCGCGGCTCACCCAGGCCCGCAGCTGGCGTTTGGTTTGCACGCCGTCCAGCGAGACCTGCAGCCAGCCACGGGCTTCGCGGCCCGCCATCACCATCGGCTCGACGTGCTCGCGGGCCACCAGCTTCTCGGCGTCATCCGGCGGCACTCGCACCATCAGCCCGCCGCGACCGCTGGCGGCCACCGACATGTTGCCGTTGATCAGGAACGCCAGCCCGCCGAACATCCGTTTCTCCTCGACGCCGCGCTCTGCAGCGATCAGTTCGCGGATCCGGTCGGCCAGCTCGGTGTCGTATGCCATCCGTGCACAGTATCGCCGCGCACCGACAAGCAACGCACGCGTGTGTAACGCCATGGCGCGGCCGGGCGAGAAAACGCGCCACGGCGTTACAAGCGCCGCGGGGCCGGGCCGCGAGAGTCAGGCTGCGACGCTCGCGCCCTCGCCCGCGGGCACCAGCGCCTGCGCGACGATTTCCGCGACGTCGGTCATCGGCTTGACCTCCAGCGACTCGAGCACGTCGGCCGGGACGTCGTCCAGGTCGGGCTCGTTGCGCTGCGGGATGAAAACCGTTGACAGACCGGCCCGTTGCGCGGCCAGCAGCTTCTGTTTGACCCCGCCGATCGGCAGCACCCGGCCGTTCAGCGTCACCTCGCCGGTCATCCCGACGTCGGGGCGAACCTGACGTCCGGTGGCCATCGACACCAGCGCGGTCACCATCGTCACGCCGGCCGACGGACCGTCCTTGGGCACTGCACCCGCGGGCACGTGCACATGGATGCGGCGGTCAAGCGCCTTGGGATCGATGCCCAATTCCACGGCGTGCGACCGCACGTAGGACAGCGCGATCTGCGCCGACTCCTTCATCACGTCGCCCAGCTGACCGGTCAGCTGCAGCCCCGGCTCGCCGTCGGTGGCGCCGGCCTCGATGTAGAGCACATCGCCGCCGAGGCCCGTCACCGCGAGACCCGTCGCCACACCCGGCACCGCGGTGCGTTCGGCCGACTCGGGCATGAACCGCGGGCGGCCAAGGTACGCAACGAGATCGGGCTCGTCGATGACCAGTGGCATTGGGTCTTCGGCCAGCTTCGTTGTGACCTTCCTCAGCGCCTTGGCCAGTAGCCGCTCGAACTGGCGCACGCCGGGTTCGCGGGTGTAGTCGGCCGCGATCTTGCGCAGCGCCGCCTCGGTCACCGTGACCTCGTCCCCGGTCAGCGCCGCACGGTCCCGTTGCCGCGGCAGCAGGAAGTCGCGGGCGATGGCGACCTTGTCGTCCTCGGTGTAGCCGTCGATCTGCACCAGCTCCATCCGGTCCAGCAGCGCCGACGGAATGTTCTCGATCACGTTGGCGGTGGCCAGGAACACCGCATCGGACAGATCCAGATCCAGATCGAGGTAGTGGTCGCGGAATGTGTGGTTCTGCGCGGGGTCCAGCACCTCGAGCAGGGCCGCCGACGGGTCGCCTCGATAGTCGGAGCCGACCTTGTCGATCTCGTCGAGCAGCACGACCGGGTTCATCGAGCCGGCCTCGCCGATCGCGCGCACGATGCGTCCGGGCAGCGCGCCGACATAGGTGCGCCGGTGGCCCCGGATCTCGGCCTCGTCGCGCACACCGCCAAGGGCGACGCGAACGAACTTGCGGCCCAACGCCCTCGCGACGCTTTCGCCCAGCGACGTCTTGCCGACGCCGGGCGGGCCGGCCAGCACCATCACGGCGCCGGAGCCGCGGCCGCCGACGACCTGCAGCCCGCGCTCGGCGCGGCGCGCCCGCACGGCCAGGTACTCGACGATGCGGTCCTTGACGTCTTCCAGCCCGTGGTGGTCGGCGTCCAACACTTCTCGTGCCGCCAACAGGTCCGTCGAGTCCTCGGTACGCACGTTCCACGGCAGGTCCAGCACGGTGTCCAGCCAGGTCCGGATCCAGCCGCTTTCGGGGCTCTGATCGCTCGAGCGTTCCAGCTTGCCGACCTCGCGCAGCGCCGCCTCGCGAATCTTCTCCGGCAGGTCGGCGGCCTCGATGCGGCTCCGGTAGTCATCAGATGACCCGGTCCCGTCCTCGGATTCGCCGAGTTCCTTGCGGATCGCCGCGAGCTGCTGGCGCAGCAGGAACTCCTTCTGCGTCTTCTCCATGCCTTCGCGCACGTCATCGGCGATCTTGTCGGTGACCTCGACCTCGGCGAGGTGCTCGCCGGTCCACTCGATCAGCGCGCGCAGCCGCTCGGCCACCTCGGGCGTCTCCAGCAGCTGGCGCTTCTGCACCTGGGTGAGATATGAGGCGTAGCCGGCGGTGTCGGCCAGCGCCGACGGATCGGTCAGCTGGTTGACGAAGTCGATGATCTGCCAGGCTTCGCGCCGTTGCAGTATGGCCAGGAGCAGCTTCTTGTAGTCGGCGGCGAGCGTGCGCACGTCGTCGGTTGGGGCGGGTTCGTCGACCTCGGTCACTTCGACCCACAGCGCGGTGCCCGGTCCGGTCGCGCCTGCACCGATATGGGCGCGGCCCTCGCCGCGCACCACCGCCGCCGTGCCGCTACCGCCGGAAATCCGGCCAACCTGCACGATCGACGCCAGCACGCCGTAAGAGGGGTACCGGTCGTCCAGTCGCGGTGCGATCAGCAGCCTGCCGGACTCGCTGGCCCGGGCCGCATCCACTGCGGCCCGGGCGGCGTCGTCCAGCTCGATCGGCACCACCATCCCCGGCAGCACGATCGAGTCGCTCAAGAACAGGACGGGCACTGATTTGGCTTCAGCCATCATTCCTCCAAAGTTCAGTCAGATGGACTCAACCCTGGCGAGATCCGGTTTGTTCCCCGTCCGGCGCCCGTTCACCGTCCGCAGAAAGGCCCCGTTCCCCGTCCGGCGCCCGCAAAAAGGCAGGGAGCCTGCCGCTCGGGGGGGTCACGGCAGGCTCCCTGATGGAGGGTGGTCGTTACGAGGAGGCCTGAGCCCCCAGCACCCGTTGGATATCCGGCTTCATCTGCTGCAGCTG
>DATARY010000210.1:0-24795 GCA_036263935.1 Mycobacterium sp. | reverse complement strand
CCTGCGTGGAACATCTTCCCAGGTGTACACGCGATGCACACCGGGCACGGCCTGCGCGGCGGACTTGTCGATGGAGACGACGCGAGCGTGCGCGTGCGGCGAGTGCAGCACCTTGAGGTGGAGCATCCCTTCCATCTCGGTGTCCATGGTGAATTCGGCGCGCCCCGTCACAACATCGGTGGCGGCCGGTGCCCCGACGCTGGTGCCGATGGCCTGGCCCGGCTGTGCTACTTCAATGGCGGCCACGCCATCGATTGCGTCCTCGATGGCGCGATAACCCGTGCAGCGACAGAGGTTGCCCTTCAGCGCCCGTGGCAGATCTTGCCTCTGCTCGTCGGTCAACGTCGCCGCGGTCATGATCATGCCGGCGGTGCAGAAGCCGCACTGAAATCCGGGCGCGTCGCGGAACTGTCGCTGTAGCGGATGGAGATTATCCGGTGTGCCGAGGCCCTCGATCGTAGTGACCTCCCGGCCCTCCGCGCGGAATGCGGGTGTGATGCAGCTGTGCACCGGGACGCCGTCAAGCCACACGGTGCAGGCGCCACAATCGCCTGCGTCGCAACCCTTCTTCACACCGTGGTATCCCAGGGACCGCACGAAAGTCCGCAAACACTGGCCGGGGCGCGGGTCTTCGTCGAATGCGTTGCCGTTGACAATGTAGGTCATCACCACTCTCCCATCGCCAGTTCCGTGCGGAGTTCTTCTGCGTAGTGCTTGGCCAGGTGACGGCGATGGTCGGGTGCGCCGTTGGGGTCGTCGAACCAGACTTCGTCGGGCAGCCGATCGATGCGCTGCTGGAGTGCATCGGCGTCGGGAACGGAGTCGAACGCCAGGCGGATCGGGTGGGTTGTCGCCGCTGTGATCGTCAGCAGCAAGTCGGCGGCGGCGGGTGACTGGGTGGCGATCATGAAGATCGTCGACCGCCCGAGTTTGGTCAGCGTGAAGTGGCGGTGTGCGTGACGTTTGCGCAATGCGCCGATCGGGATGTCGACCTTCCGTAGTACCTCGCCCGGCGCGAGGAGGTTCGCATGGTTGCCAGTGACAAAGTCGACGCTGTCGACAATTCGTTCAGAACCGTCGGGAGCCCAGAGTGTGTACACAGCTTCTAGCGCGACGGTCATCGTGATCATTGGACCCGCTGGCAACGACATGCATATATTTCCTCCAACCGTTGCCGAGTTCCATATCTTGAATGACGCCAAAAACGCCTCACAGCAGGTGGCAAACAGCGCGACAGCGGGCCAATCGGGGCCGCGAAATGCGTACAACTGGGCGATGGTGCACGTTGCGCCGATCTCCAGGCCCGCTTCGGTGGCGCGAAGCGAGTCCCAGCCAAGCGTTTCAAGATCAATCAATCGCGTTATATCAGGCTGTTTCTCAGAAAATATCCAGCTTCCGCCGGCCAGCCACGCATCGCCCTCCCGCCAAGCGGTCCCCGGTCGTTCCGGCGGCCGTCGCACCACGTCCATGACGTTGTTGACATCCATTGAACTGCTCCCTCGTGAATGGGCGGCGCCAGAATCTGCGGCATGCGGGCCCGACTCTACGCGGTCGGATCCATGCGCGAAGTGAAGTGTAAACGGTTCGGGAGCAAATCTCGTCGCATCCGCGTATTGGGGTGTGTTCGATTCCGAGCCGGGAAGAAGTCGGCCTGGTGGCCCGACGACACGATCGAGGTAACCGGCCTAGCCGATGAGTTTGCCGGATGCGCGACCGCTAATGGCCGCGGGCGACCCATTCGTCGTAGTGGACGATCTCGTCGCCGATGGTGGTCGAGTCGCCATGCCCCGTGCACACGACGGTGTCGCCGGGCAGCTTGCCGAGTTTCTCCGAGATCGACGCCAAGATGGTGGGGAAGTCGGAGAACGACCGGCCCGTCGCGCCGGGGCCGCCCCGAAACAGGGTGTCGCCGCTGAACACGGCGTTCAGCTCGGGCGCATGCCAGCACACCGATCCCGGTGAATGGCCCGGGGTATGGATGGCGCGCAGCTCGGTGCCCGCGACACTCAGCGTCTCGCCATCGCCCACCTGGCGAAAGTTCTTGTCCGGATGCGTCATCCGCCACAGCACATCGTCGGCGGGATGCAACAAGATCGGGGCGTCCAGCGCCTCGCTGAGCTGGGGTGCCACCGTCACGTGGTCGTTGTGGCCATGGGTGCACACCACCGCCACCACGTTCCGGCCGCCGACGGCCATCACGATTGGGCCGGCGTCGTGCGCCGCATCGAACACCACCACGTCGGAGTCGTCGCCGACGATCCAGATGTTGTTGTCGACTTCCCAACTGCCGCCGTCGAGTTCGAAGGTTCCGTGGGTCACCACACGGGTGATGTCGCGCTGTCCCTTCCTCACTTCAGCATCACCACCGAGCGCAGCACCTCGCCGGCGTGCATCTTATGGAACGCACCCTCGACACCGTCGAGCCCGATACGTTCGGAGACGAACTTCTCCAACGGCAGGCGGCCCTGCAGGTACAGGCTGATCAGCGTGGGGAAGTCGCGCTCGGGCAGGCAGTCGCCGTACCACGACGACTTCAACGACCCCCCATGGGAGAAGACGTCGATCAGCGGCATCTCCAGGGTCATGTCGGGCGTCGGAACACCCACCAGCACAACGGTTCCCGCGAGATCGCGGGCGTAGAACGCCTGCTTCCACGTTTCCGGCCTGCCGACCGCGTCGATCACCACGTCGGCACCGTAGCCGTCGGTGAGATCCCGGATCGTCTCCACCGGGTCGAGTTCGCGCGCGTTGATGGTGTGCGTGGCGCCGAAATCCCGCGCCCAGTTGAGCTTCTTGTTGTCGGTGTCGACGGCGATGATGCGCTTCGCCCCCGCCAGCCGCGCACCGGCGATCGCGGCGTCACCCACGCCGCCGCACCCGATCACCGCGACAGTGTCATCGCGGGTGACGGCGCCGGTGTTGATCGCCGCACCGATTCCCGCCATCAGCCCGCACCCGAGGAGCCCGGCCACCGCGGGGTCGGCGGCGGGGTCGACCTTCGTGCACTGTCCGGCGTGCACCAGCGTCTTCTCGGCGAACGCCCCGATGCCCAGCGCCGGAGTGAGCTCGGTGCCGTCGGTCAGCCTCATCTTCTGTTCAGCGTTGAACGTGTCGAAGCAGTACCACGGACGTCCCCTCTTGCACGCGCGGCACTGCCCGCACACCGCGCGCCAGTTCAGGATCACGAAATCGCCGGGCTCGACGGCGGTCACACCGGCGCCAACGGATTCCACCGTGCCTGCGGCCTCATGGCCGAGGAAGAACGGAAACTCGTCGTTGATGCCGCCCTCGCGGTACGTCAGATCCGTGTGGCAGACCCCGCAGGCGAGGACGTCGACGACGACCTCGCCCGGCCCCGGATCGGGGATGACCACATCCACCACCTCGACCGGCTCACCCTTTTTCCGTGAGATCACTCCGTGCACCGTCTGGGTCATGGGGACAACATAGCCTCCTCAATGAAAGCTGGCCCGGGGCGTCGTCGGTGGCCTAGCGTTTATCTATGACGACTCTGAACGAGAACCCTGCGGATACCACCGAAGAGTTCGCTGACCGCATGGTCGGGGCGATCGATGACGCCAGCCTTGCCATCCTGCTGTCCATCGGGCATCAGACCAAGCTGTTCGACACAATGGCCGAACTCCCGCCGGCCACCAGCGCGCAGATAGCCGATGCCGCCGGGCTCAACGAACGGTATGTGCGGGAGTGGCTGGGCGGGGTGGTCGCGAGTCGAGTCGTCGACTACGACCCAGCGGCGCGGACGTATTCGCTCCCGGCGCATCGCGCGGCGGTGTTGACGCGCGCGTCCGGGCCCGACAACCTTTCCCGCGTCGCGCAGTTCATCCCAATGCTCGGTGAGGTCGAACAGAAGATCATCGAGCGTTTCTATAAGGGCGGGGGGTTGTCCTATAGCGAGTACCCGCGCTTTCACAAGATGATGGCCGAGCAGAGCGGCGAAGTGTTCGACGCCGCACTCGTCGACGTCATCCTGCCAATGGCCGACGGTCTGCCGGACCGGCTTCGCGCCGGCGCGGACGTTGCCGACATCGGTTGCGGCAGCGGGCACGCCATCAACGTGATGGCACGGGCGTTTCCGGCCAGCCGATTCACCGGCATCGACTTCTCCGAGGAGGGGCTGGCCGTTGGAGCCGCCGAAGCCCGGTCCCTTGGGCTGACCAACGCGACCTTCCTGCAGGCGGATGTGGCCGAGCTCGACGCGGCCGAAGCATACGACGTCATAACGGTTTTCGATGCGATCCACGACCAGGCTCAACCAGCGCAGGTGTTACACAACATCTATCGCGCGTTGCGGCCGGGCGGGGTCCTGCTGATGGTCGACATCAAGGCGTCGAGTCAGCTCGAAGACAACATCGGTGCGCCGCTGGCGGCCTACCTCTACACGGTTTCAACGATGCACTGCATGAGCGTGTCGCTCGGGCTGGATGGCGCGGGATTGGGCACGTGTTGGGGCAGTCAGCTGGCCACGTCGATGCTCGCCGACGCCGGATTCCCCGATGTCGCGGTCCACGAGATCGAATCGGACCCGATCAACTTCTACTACGTCGCGCGGAAATAGGCGTGCGATGAAATTCGAAGCATGCCGGCGGAGGACCAACTAGGCTCCTGCCCGATGGGTGCCCTCGACGCGATCGACGACTGGCCGGTCCGCACCGTCGCCGCCGCTGTGGTCGGGCCGTCCGGCGTTTTCGCAGAGCGGGGTGACAGGAGGCATCGCTTTGCGCTCGCCTCGGTGACCAAACCGCTCGTGGCCCGCGCGGCACAAGTCGCGGTCGAAGAGGGTGTGGTCGAACTCGACACCGCGGCCGGCCCGCCGGGGTCGACCGTGCGTCACCTGCTCGCGCATGCCTCGGGCTACTCGATGCACTCGCCGGAGGTGCTCAACGCGCCCGGCCAACGGCGCGTCTACTCCAACTACGGATTCCAGGTCCTCGCCCAGACGGTGGCGAAGGCGTCGGAGATCGACTTCACCACCTACCTGTCCGAAGCGGTGCTGGTGCCGCTCGGCATGGCCGACACCTCGCTGGACGGTGGGGCGGAGGCCGCGGGGTTCGGGGCCACATCCACGGTGGCCGACCTCGCCGCCTTCGCCGGTGACCTGCTGCGGCCGTCATTGGTGTCTCAACAGATGCACGACGAGGCCACTGACGTGCAGTTTCCGGGTCTGACGGGGGTGTTGCCCGGGTTTGGGGTGCAGCGGCCCAACGACTGGGGGCTGGGCTTCGAGATCAGGGACGCCAAGTCACCGCACTGGACGGGGTCGGCCAACTCGGGCCGCACATACGGGCATTTCGGCCAGTCAGGGACGTTCCTCTGGGTCGATCCGGTCGCCGATCTGGCGCTCGTCGTGCTGACCGATCGCAACTTCGATGGCTGGGCCAATCCGCTGTGGCCCCCGCTGTCTGACGAAGTACTGAGAGAATTCGGGACAGACTAGCGCAACAGGCGCCTCACAAGGCACAATAGACACGCAGGACACAGCTGTAGCTCGGATCCACCAGGTCGTTGGGGAAGACGTCCCTCGTGGAACCGAAGGAGCAGCAGATGCGTGCAGCGAACCAATTCGCCGACGCGACGACCGGCGTGGTGTACATCCACGCCTCACCCGCGGCGGTGTGTCCACATGTCGAGTGGGCGTTGTCGTCGGCCCTGTCGGCGCGGGCGAATCTCAAGTGGACGCCGCAGCCGGCGATGCCGGGGCAGCTCCGCGCGGTCACCAACTGGGTCTGGCCGGTCGGCACCGGGGCGCGGCTGGCCAACGCGCTGCGGTCGTGGTCGGTGTTGCGCTTCGAGGTGACCGAGGATCCGAGCAGCGGCGTCGACGGTCATCGGTGGTGCCACACGCCCCAGCTGGGGTTGTGGAGCGGCGCGATGAGCGCCAACGGCGACGTGATGGTCGGCGAGATGCGGCTGCGGACGTTGATGGCGTCGGGCGCCGACATGCTTGCCGCGGAACTGGATTCGGTCTTGGGCACCGCGTGGGACGAGGCGTTGGAGCCCTACCGGGACGGCGGCGACACCGCCGAGATCAGCTGGCTCAGCAGGGGAGTCGGTTAGCCGACGACATTCAGCCACGGAGTCGGTTAGCCGACGACATTCAGCGGGGGCATGGGGTAAGAATCTTCAGCGCGCCGGGGACGGCCGACACCTCGACCGGAAGCGGACACGCGTACTCGCCATCGGCGTAGGCATTGATGCCGGGGGAGTCGACGCTGACCCGACTAGCCCTGGCCGTGTCGACCCCGTCGAGTTCGACGTGAGTGCCCTTGAATACGGTGGGAAACAAGCGAATCAGCCGTGTCCGCGATGTTGCCCGCACCATCGTGATGTCGAGCTGGCCGTCGGAGTGGTCGGCCGTTGGACAGATCAACATGCCGCCACCGTAACTGCGGGTGTTGCCGAAGGCGGTCAGGGTCAAGTCGGCGTCGATCTCTTCACCGTCGTCGAACCTCAGCCGACACGGCAGCGGTCGCAGCCGTGACAGCTCGGCGACCAGGGCCACGTTGTACCGCATCCGGCCGTGCGGCCATCGCATGCGATTGGTGCGGTCGCTGACCAACGAGTCGAAGCCGGCGGCCATCACGGTGCCGAACCACTTCTGCACGCCGCTGTGATTGTCGATGCGCCCGAGATCGACCGTCTCGGCCCAGCCGTCGGCAACCACATCGGCTGCGGCTTCGGGATCGCTTCTGGGCAGCCCGTATTCGCGTGCGTGGTCGTTGCCCGTGCCCGCGGGTATGATGCCAAGCGGAACGTCGCCAAGCGCCAAGGACTGCAACGCAAGCGAGATGACGCCGTCGCCACCGCAAACCACCAGGGCATCGGCGCCGCGTTCGAGCGCGCTGTCGACCAGCTCGCGAGCGTGATCGGCATCTGTGCCGACGATTTCGCACACATCGACACCTCGCTGCTGAAATCGTGCGATCGCGCGTTCGGCCGCGTGCGGTGCGTTCCCGTGACCCGACATGGGATTCGTCAGCATCGTCACGCTGGCGATCTCCCGTTTCGCCATCATGGAATGAGCTTGCCCGGGTTGAGGATTCCCGTCGGATCAAGCACGCCCTTGACGGCGCGTAGCACCTCGACGCCGAGGTCGCCGACCTCCTCGCGCATCCACGGTCGGTGGTCGGCACCGACGGCATGGTGGTGGGTGATGGTGGCGCCGGCGCGCATCATCGCATCCGACGCAGCGGACTTGGCCTTTCGCCATTGCTCGATCGGATTGCCGCGCTGCCCGGCGACGACAGTGAAGTACAGCGACGCCCCGGTCGGATACACATGCGAAATGTGACACAGCACAAGCGCGGGCGTGCCCGAATCAGCCAGCGAGCTCGTCAGCGCATCGGTGACGGCAGCCTTAAGCGCGGGGACGTTGGACCAGTTGGTGGCCGTCTCCAGCGTCTCGCACAACGCGCCCGCGGACAGCAGCGAGTCACGCAGATACGGCGCGCCGAACCGGCCGTGCTCCCAGGCGCGCGCCGGCGCCTCGCCCAGGGACGTGCCGCCCCGGGCTTCCATCACCGCACGGGTCTCGGCGTGCCGGCTCTCGACGTGCGCCTCGGTTCCCTCGAAGGCCGTGACCGCGAGGCAGCCGCCGGTGATGCGTTCCTCGCCGATGCTTTCGGTGGTGGCCAGGTTGACGCCGGTTTCGGCCTCGTCGGACAACCGGATCACGGTCGGCCCTGTGCCGGTCTGGACGACGGCACGCAGGGCATCGGCGCCGGTCGCGAAGTCGGGGAACGACCACGCCTCGTGGCGGGTGGCGGCCGGGGCCAGGTGAACCCGGACGCGCACCCGGGTGATGATGCCGAACACTCCTTCGGAACCGACCAGCAGCTGCCGCAGGTCGGGCCCGGCGGCCGACTCGGGCGCGCGGCCCAGATCGAGAATGCCCGCCGGGGTGACCGTGCGCAGGCCGCGGACCATGTCGTTGAAGCGTCCGTAGCCCGCCGAGTCCTGGCCCGACGAGCGCGTTGCGGCAAAGCCGCCGATGGTCGCGAACTGGAAACTCTGGGGGAAGTGTCCGAGGGAGAAGCCACGTTCGCCGAGCAGGCGTTCGGCCTCGGGCCCGGTGAGACCGGCGCCCAATTCGGCTTCTCCCGAGATCTCGTCGAGGGAATGCAGCTCGTTCAGCCGGCGCAAATCCAGCGACACCACGGCCTTGAAGTCACCACGGATGGGGTCAAGACCGCCGACCACACTCGTGCCGCCGCCGAACGGGACAATCGCGATGCTGCGATCCGCGCAGTACCGAACGATCGCAGCGATCTCGTCGTCGCTCACGGGCAGCAGCACCGCGTCGGGCGCATCCTGCACACCGGAGTCCTTGCGGCGCAACAGATCCAGAGTCGACTTGCCGCCTGCGCGCAACAACCGGCCGTGATCGTCCACGCGGCAGTACTCGGCCCCGACGATCGCAGCCAGCCTGTCGTGGTCGGCAGGCGACAGCGCCGACGGCCGCAACCTGACCTGCTCGGGCTCGAGTTCGGCAGCAGTGGGCCCGTCGACGCCCAGGGCCTGGCTCAACAGCGATCGAATTCCCTCCGACAGTGGTCTCGCCTCCGCGGGGTCGCCCCATGCGTCCCACTTCATTGGGGGCAGTAATGCGGTCTGTTGGTCATCCGGACCAGTCATGCGTTACAGTATTACATATGATGTCAATCAGTAACGATCCGTCGCCGACGATCGGCGACCGCGTGCTCGAAGCGGCGGCCTATTGTGTTATCGCCTACGGGGTGGATCGTGTAACAATGGCCGAGATCGCGCGGCGCGCACGGGTCAGCAGGCCGTCGGTCTATCGCCGCTGGCCGGACACCAGGTCGGTGCTGGCGGCACTGCTCACTGCGCGGATCGTCGGCGCGTTGGACGCGGTACCAAGCCGGGGGGCCGGCCGCGACGCGGTGGTCAAGCGGACTGTCGCGGTCGCCGAGCACCTGCGCCGCGACGACGTGGTGATGTCGGTGCTGCGCAAGGCCCCCGAGTTGACGATGGTCTACCTCACCGAGCGGCTGGGCACCAGCCAGCAGATCCTCATTGACACGTTGGCGGCCGACATCAAGATCGCCCAGGAAGACGGCAGCGTGCGATCCGCCGACCCGCGCCAGCTGGCGGCGATGTGTCTGCTGATCGCCCGGTCAACAATGCAGTCAGGCCAGATCGTCGCGCCCATCTTGGACGCCGACGCGCTCGCCGTCGAGCTGGCGCACTCGCTGAACGGATACCTCAAACCGTGACCAGTTCCACCGCACTCAACGAGTCGCGCCGCGCAGCCGAACTGGCGGCACTCGCCGACGGCGAAAGGCTCGACGTGATCGTGATCGGCGGCGGCATCACCGGAACCGGCATCGCGCTGGACGCCGCGACCCGCGGGCTGAGCGCGGCGCTGGTGGAAAAGCACGACCTGGCGTTCGGCACCAGCCGGTGGAGTTCGAAGTTGGTGCACGGCGGCCTGCGGTACCTGGCGACCGGCAACGTCAACATCGCCCGCCGCAGCGCCGTCGAACGCGGAATCCTGATGACCCGCAACGCCCCTCACCTCGTCAAGGCAATGCCACAGCTGGTTCCGCTGCTGCCGTCGATGAACCACGCGTCACGCGCGTTGGTGCGATTCGGTTTCGCAGCGGGCGATGGGCTGCGCAAGCTGGCGGGCACGCCGGCGTCGACGCTGCCGCGATCTCGGCGCATCGGCGCGCAACGCGCAATCGAGCTGGCACCCACCGTGCGCCGGGACGGGTTGACCGGCGCTTTTCTCGCCTACGACGGTCAACTCATCGACGATGCACGGCTGGTCACTGCGGTGGCGCGCACGGCCGCGCAGCACGGCGCGCGCATTCTGACCCGCGTCGCCGCGTCGGACGCCACGGGCACCTCGGTGCGACTGACCGATCAGCGCTCCGGCGAATCGTTCGACGTGCCGGCCCGCGCGGTGATCAACGCCAGCGGTGTGTGGGCCGGGGAAGTGGACGCGTCGATTCGGGTGCGGCCCAGCCGCGGAACGCATCTCGTGTTCGACGCCGAGGCGTTCGGGAACCCCGTTGCCGCGCTGACGATTCCGATTCCCGGCGAGATCAACCGATTCGTATTCGCAATGCCCGAACAGCTGGGCCGGGTGTACCTGGGACTCACCGACGAGGACGCCCCCGGCCCGATTCCCGATGTACCACAGCCCACTTCGGAGGAAATCTCATTCCTGCTTGACACGGTCAACACAGCACTGGACGTTGCGCTGGGACCCGACGACGTGATCGGCGCCTATGCCGGTCTGCGGCCGTTGATCGACACCGGTGAAGGACGCACCGCCGACGTATCGCGTGAGCACGCGGTCGTCGAATCGCCGTCGGGTGTGATCAGCGTGATCGGTGGGAAGCTGACCGAATACCGGTTCATGGCCGAGGATGTCCTCGACCAGGCGATCGCGCTTCGTGGCTTGGGCGCCACGCAGTGCCGCACCCGAAACCTGCCTCTGGTCGGTGCGCCGTTGAATCCGGTGTCGACATTGCGGTCGCCCGCCGACTTGCCCTCGTCGCTGGTTGCCCGATACGGGGCAGAGGCGCCGAACGTCATCGCCGCCGCCAGTTGCGACCGGCCGACCGAACCGGTGGCCGATGGGATCGAGGTGACCCGAGCGGAATTCGAGTACGCGGTGACGCACGAAGGCGCGATGACGGTCGACGACATCGTCGACCGTCGCACCCGAATCGGACTGGTCGAGGGGGACCGGGCTCGTGCGGTCGCCGCGGCCGAGGAATTGCTGGCGACTGCCGGCTAGTGTCCTGAGGGGGCCGCGCGCAAGCCGGGGACTACAGCGGGATGTTCTTGTGCCTGCCGCGGCGGGCGGGTGCCTCGGCCAGTGCCTGAGTCAGCTTGCTGCGCGTGTGCGCCGGGTCGATCTTCTCGTCGACCACGCCGATCTCGATGGCGGAATCCACGCCGCCGGCGATCCGGTCGTGCTCTTCGGCCAGCTTGTCGTGCAGCGCCTCACGCTCGTGGTCGGGAGCTGCGGCCAGCTTCTTCTTGTGCAGAATGCCGACCGCGGCCTTGGCGCCCATCACCGCGACCTCGGCGTCCGGCCAGGCGAACACCTTCGTCGCGCCGAGCGACCGCGAGTTCATCGCGATGTAGGCGCCGCCATAGATCTTGCGGGTGACCAGCGTGACGCGCGGAACCGTGGCCTCACCGAACGCGTGCAGCAGCTTCGCGCCGCGGCGCACCACGCCGCCCCACTCCTGATCCACGCCGGGCAGGTAGCCAGGCACGTCGACGACGTTGATGATCGGAATTCCGAACGCGTCGCACAGCCGCACGAAACGAGCCGCCTTTTCGGCGCTTTCGGAGTTCAGGCAGCCGCCCAGCCGCAGCGGGTTGTTGGCCAGCACCCCGACGGTCCGACCGGACAACCGGCCGAGACCCACGACGATCGACGGCGCCCACTTGGCCTGGAACTCGTCAAACGGCGCGTCGTCATCGAGCAACGCCTCCACGATGGGATGCACCCCGTACGCACGGCGCGCAGAGTCGGGCAGCAGCGCATGCAGATCGGTGTCGCCGGCCTCGGCCTTGGCACGGTCAAAATGGCCTTGCTGGCAGAACAATCCGACCAAGCGGCGCCCGCGTTCATAGGCGTCGGCCTCATCGTCGGCGACGATGTGGCAGACGCCGGACTTCTTGTGGTGGGTGTCCGGGCCGCCGAGCGCCGCCATGTCGACGTCCTCGCCGGTGACACTTCGCACCACATCCGGTCCGGTGACGAACACCCGGCCGTCCGGCGCCATCACGACGACGTCGGTCAGCGCGGGGCCGTAGGCGGCGCCGCCGGCCGCGAAACCGACCACCACCGAAATCTGCGGGATGTAGCCCGACGCCCGGATCATGGCCTCGAACACCAAACCCACCGCGTGCAACGACCGGACACCCTCGGCCAATCTGGCTCCACCGGAGTGCCAGATACCCACGATCGGGCTCTGCTCTTCGATGGCGGTGTCATAGGCGTTGACAATGTGGGCGCAGCCCTCGACACCCATCGCGCCGCCCATCACGGTGCCGTCGGAGCAAAACGCGATGGTGCGCAGACCGTTGACGGTGCCGGCCGCGGCCAGCACGCCGGAGCGGTCGCGCTCGTGCAGCAGCTCGACGCTGCCGTCGTCGAAGAACGTGGTCAGGCGCAGTAGCGGATCGCGTGGGTCCAGCGATTCGCCGACGGCCTCGGGGGCCATGGTCGTCATCGAAACCTCCTGTAGCCGGACGGATGTCGGCTTCGTCTCAGTACTTCCCGAAGGCGAGCGCGACATTGTGCCCACCGAATCCGAATGAATTGTTGATTGCGTATTGGTAATTGCCGGGCCGAGGTCCACCAGCGACAACGTCCAGGTCGATCTCGGGATCGAGATTCTTCAGGTTCAGCGTCGGCGGAATGAGGCCGTCCCGGAGAGCCAGCACGGTGAGGATGGACTCCACCGCACCGACCGCGCCGACCGAGTGGCCCAGCGCCGACTTCGGTGCGTACACCGCAGGCCGGTGTGAGCCGAGCGCATTATTGATCGCGACCCCCTCCGCGACATCGCCGACCGAGGTGCCCGTCGCGTGCGCGTTGATGTGGTCGATGTCGTTCGGGGAGAGGCCGGCGAGCTGGATCGCCCGCGTCATCGCGTGGCTGGCCTGCTCGCCGTTCGGATCGGGAGCCACCATGTGGAACCCGTCCGAGGTGATGCTTGCGCCCATCAGCCGCGCGTAGATGGTGGCACCGCGCGCCTTGGCGTGCTCCTCGGTCTCGATGACCATCAGCGCACCGGCCTCGCCGAACACAAATCCGTTGCGGTCCTTGTCGAACGGGCGGCACGCACCGGCCGGGTCGTCGTTGGTGTTCGACAACACGATCCGCATCTGGGCGAACCCTGCGATGGGCACCGCTTCGATCCTGGACTCCACCCCGCCGCAGATCGCGATGTCGGCCTCGCCGAGCACGATGTTGCGCCACGCATGGGCGATGCCCTCGGAGCCCGACGCGCACGCCGAAACCGGTGTGATGACACCGGCCTTGGCATGGCGCTCCAGCCCGACCGCCGCGGCGGGCGAGTTGGGCATGTACTTCTGCACGGCCAGCGGCGATACCGCCCGCATGCCCTTTGCTCGCATGTCGTCGTAGGCGAAGACGAGCTCCTCACTCGAGCCGAGGCCGGTGCCGATCGACACCATCAACCGTCGGGTGTCGACCTCGGGTGAACCCGCGTTGTCCCAGACGCGCCGGCTCAGCACCGTCGACATCCTCTGCAGATACGACAGCCTGCGCAGTTCGACCCGCGTCAGTTCACCGTCGAAATCCTCAAGTAGGTGGCCACCGATGCGGACCGGCAGGTCGTACTGCTCGACGAACGGATCCTCGAGTTTCCGGATGCCGCTCCGCCCGTCAAGCAGTGCGTTCCATGTGCTTTCCGCGTCGGTCGCCACGGACGTCGTCATCGCGACGCCGGTGACAACCACAGTGGGGAAACCGTTCCCCGTTGCAAGCGCTGCCATTACTGCCCCCGAAGGTTCCTCTCGTACCTCAGTAGCGCCCGAATGCCAGGGCGACATTGTGACCACCGAAACCGAACGAGTTGTTGATGGCGTACCGGTATTCGCCATATCGAGGCTCGCCCGCGACGACATCGAGATCGATCTCGGGATCGGGGGTTTCATAGTTAAGTGTCGGCGGAATGACCCCGTCGCGCAGCGTCAGCACGGTCAGCAACGACTCGAGCGCACCGACCGCTCCGATGGAGTGGCCGAGCGCCGACTTGGGTGCATACACCGGCGCATCCTCGACGCCGGCAACCCGGATCGCGTTCGCCTCGGCGCTGTCGCCGATCGTGGTGGCGGTCGCGTGGGCATTGACGTGGTTGATGTCCTTGGGCTCCAGCCCCGCCGTCTCCATCGCACGCTTCATGGCGTGACCGGCCCGCAGACCGTCGGAGGCGGGCGCCACCATGTGGAAGGCGTCGGACGTGATGCCCGCACCCATCAACCGGGCCAGCGGCTTGGCGCCGCGTGCCTTCGCGTGCTCCTCGGTCTCGATGATCATGAGCGCGCCCGCTTCGCCGAAGACGAAGCCGTCGCGGTTCTTGTCGAACGGCCGCGACGCGCCCTCGGGGTTCTCGTTGTTCGTCGACATGGCACGCATCATCGAGAACGCCGCGATCGGCAGCGCCTCGATGCCGCCCTCGACGCCACCGCAGACAGCGAAATCGGCGTCACCCATCACGATCTGACGCCACGCGTGGGCGATGGCCTCAGAACCCGACGAGCAGGCCGACACCGGGGTGATGACACCGGCGCGTGCGCCGAGTTCCAGGCCCACAACAGCGGCAGCGCCGTTGGGCATGATCATCTGAACGGCGAGGGGGGACACTTTGCGGGGGCCGCCCTCGTTCATCGCGTCATAGGTCTCGACGATCTTCTCGCCGCCACCGAGCCCGGTGCCGATGACGACCGCGAAACGATCGGGATCGACTTCCGGCGTGCCCGCGGTCTCCCACAGCTGCTTACCGAGCAGCTTCGCCATGCGCTGCACGTAGGACATGCGGCGCATCTCGAGGCGCGTCATCTGAGGGTCGATCGGCTCCTTGAGGTGCCCGCCGATGCGTACCGGTAGGTCCCACTTTGTGACGAACTCGTCCTCGAGGACGTGGATGCCGCTCTCGCCGGCCAACAAACCCTTCCATGTGCTTTCGATGTCCGCCGCGATCGACGTCGTCGCCGTCACGGCGGTTACCACAACGCTGGGGAAACCGCCGTTAGCAGTGGAAGGTCTGGTCACTTGCTCTCCATCTGTGCCCGAATGGCCGCGGCGGCCTCGGGATTCTCTTCCTCGAGCTTCTGGATGTAGGCCACCACGTCACCAACGGTGCGCAGACCGGCGAGGTCCTCGTCGGGGATCTTCACGCCGTACTTGTCCTCGGTCTGCACCGCGATCTCGACCATCGACAGCGAGTCGATGTCAAGGTCGTCGACGAACGACTTCTCCGGGGTGACCTCGGAGGGCTCGATACCGGTGACCTCTTCGATGATCTCGGCGAGGCCGGCGATGATTTCTTCCTGAGTGGCGGGCACGGTGGCTCCTTCTAATTGGGTTGATACTGCGGAAATTACGTTCGATATGTGGTTGTACTGGTTAGAGCTCGGCAAGCCCGTCCAGGTCAGCGGGGGACTTGACGGCGTGCGTCGGCACCCCCCGAAGTTCGCGTTTGGCGATCCCGGTGAGCGTCCCGGCGGGCGGGAACTCGACGATCGCGGTCACGTTGTGTTGACGCATCGTCTCGGTGCACAGGTCCCAGCGCACCGGCCGGGTCAGCTGCGACACCAGCTTGCTCATCGCGTCCGCTGCGGAGGTCACGGGTTGGCCATCGGCGTTCGACAGGAGCTTCGTGGCGGGCTCGACAAGCGTTACGGCCTCGGCGGCGGCCGAGTAGGCATCGGTCGCGGAGGCCATGTAGTGGGTGTGGAACGCGCCCGCGGTGGCCAGCTGCCGGACGCGCGCCTTGGCCGGCGGGTCCTCGGCCAGCTTGTCCAGCGCGGCGAGGCTGCCCGCCGCCACGATCTGACCGGCCGCATTGCGGTTGGCGGGCACCAGGTCGAGCTGCTCGAGCCGGGCGAGCACCTCGGCCTCCTCGCCGCCGAGCACCGCGGACATGCCAGTGGGCTCGAGAGCGCAGGCCTTGGCCATCTCGGCGCCGCGGGTCGCGGCCAGCATGATGGCGTCGTCGGCGGAGATGACGCCGGCGATCGCGTAGGCCGCGATCTCACCGACGGAATGGCCCGCCACCACGGTGTCCTTGCCGAACAGCAGCCCGCGCTTTGTCAGCTCCTCGTGGGCCAGCAGCGTTGCGGCCACCACCAGCGGCTGGGTCACGGCGGTGTCGGTGATCTCCTCGGCGGTCGCGGTGGCGCCCAGGCGCACCAGGTCCAGGCCGCTGATCTGCGACCAGGCAGCGAGACGCTCGGCAACGCCGGGCAGCTCGAGCCACGCGGCGAGCATGCCGGGAGTCTGGGCACCCTGTCCGGGCGCGAGCAATGCAAGCACTCTTTAAGAGAACACTGTGAAAGCGGTTTTGCGTGGTGTAAGAGATTATGAACCTTGTCTTATGTTTTTGTAGGACCCCCACAAAACAGCATGTGATGGGACTCCACCGATACCTGCCCGCAACCTGTTATCCAGCGCGATCCGCTTCGCTACCCGCCGAAGTGACGTGCATCACCCGTCCGGTGACGATGTTTGGCGTGCTGGAGTGCTGTGCCTGATGGCTCAGCCGACCCACTGTCGCGGCGACCCGCAGCACGTATGCGTCCCGCGGCACGGTGGGATCGCGGCCAGTGAAGTCGGCGATCCGTTTGAGCCGGTAGCGGACGGTGTTTGGATGAACGAACAACTTGCGGGCGCACGCCTCGATCGCCCCGCCGGAGTCCAAATAGGCGTCCAGCGTCTCGCTCAACGCTGGGCCTGCGTCGGCCAGCGGACGCATCACCTCCGCCTCAAGTGCCGTGATCGCGGTCGCGTCCCCCAGAAGCGCGCGTTCGGGAAGCAACTCGCGGGCCGACACCGGCCGCGGGGCCCCGGTCCAGCCCGCCACCGCGTTCATCCCCGCGATCGCCTCGGTCGCGCTCTGATGGGCGGCGGTCAATGTCGTCGCCATCGGCCCGACGACCACCGGCCCCGCCGCGAACACCTCGAGAAGCTCGTTGAGGAACCGGTCGGTTGGCGACAGTGCGCCGGAAACGATCGCGACCAGCCAGGTGCCGTGCACGTCGGATAGCGCTGCGCGCCCGTTGCGGTTGACGACATCATGCACATCCTCACTGGCCAGGTCGACGCGGTCCGGCTGCGGCAGCCCGACGATCACGGTGGCGGGCGAGGTGGCGTCCCAGTTCAGTGCGGCGGCCTGGGACTGCAGCTCGGGTCCGGTGTTTCCGCGGACCACCGCGTCGACGAGGTTGGCCTCCATCCGGGTGTCCCAAGCGCCGCGTGCTTCGGCCTGATCGGCGTAGGCGGTGGCCGCGGCGAACGCCAAATCGCGGCTGTAGCGCAGGATTCCGGCCGTCAGCGCGGTCAGCTGGTCCTCCGAGCGGGCCAGCAGCGGCACCACTTCCTCGAAGAACTCCATGGTGATCCGCACCATCTCGACGGACTGGCGCAGAGCGATGCGGCGCCGCAGATCCTGCGGAACGACCTCGAAGGCCTGCGCCGTATAGCTGACATCGCTGCGCGGATCGCGCATCCACTCGACGAAGTTGACCACCGCGGTCTGGACCACCAGTTGCACGCTGGCGCGCTGCGATGCCTCCAGGTCGGCGAAGAACGGCAGCCGTTCCTCCATGGCGTGCACCGCTTGGGTGGCCAACCGGCCCGAATATTGCTTCAAGCGCCGCAACGCGGAGTCGGGGACCGTCTCCAGCACCTCAACCGTGGACCTCGGCGGGACGAACCGGTTGTCGGTCATTTCTAAAAGCTACGCCACTTTTCTGGCGGATTCCTCCAACGCGGCCGTGCGGTCAGGCGACACCCGGGTCAGACGTCTGCTCGGGCGCGGCCATCACGTCGTCGATCTTGTACGTGCGGGCGGCTTCGATCGCGACCGATTGGTCGATGTTTCCGTCGCGGGCCAGGCCCTCCAGCACGGCGACGGCGACCGACTCGGCGTCGGTATTGAAGTACCGGCGGGCGGCGGGACGGGTGTCGGAGAAGCCGAACCCGTCCGTGCCCAGCGTGATGTACGTGCCGGGCACCCAGGGCCGGATCTGCTCGGACACCGCGCGCATCCAGTCGGACACCGCGACAACAGGGCCAGCCGCGTCGGCGAGCGCCGTGGTGACGTACGGCGTGCGGGCCGGACGTTCGGGGTGGCGTAGCCGCTCCTTCTCCACGTCGACCCCGTCGCGGTTCAGTTCGCCCCAGCTGGTCACCGACCAGACGTCGGCGGCGACATCCCATTCGTTGGCCAGCAGATCGGCGGCGCGCAGCGCCTCGGGCATGGCCACGCCCGAGGCCAGGATCTGCGCGACGTTGGCGCGCTTCGCCGGCGCCTCGCGGTAGCGGTAGATACCGCGCAGCACGCCCTCGACTTCGAGTCCCTCCGGCTCGGCGGGCTGTACGTAGGGCTCGTTGTAGATGGTTAGGTAGAAGAACACGTTCTCCGGGTTCTCGCCGTACATCCGGTGCAGTCCGCTTTCCACGATGTAGGCGATCTCGTAGGCGAACGCCGGGTCGTAGGCCACCACGGCGGGATTGGTGGCCGCGAGCAGCAACGAATGCCCGTCGGCGTGCTGAAGCCCCTCCCCGGTCAGCGTGGTGCGGCCAGCGGTGGCTCCGAGCACGAACCCGCGGGCCATCTGGTCTGCGGCCGCCCAGAATCCGTCGCCGGTGCGCTGGAACCCGAACATCGAATAGAAGATGTAGACGGGGATCATCGGCTCGTTGTGGGTGGCGTAGGACGTGCCCGCCGCGGTGAACGACGCCGTCGAGCCGGCCTCGTTGATGCCCTCGTGCAGGATCTGGCCGACTTCACTTTCCTTGTACGCCAACATCAAGTCGGCGTCGACGGCAGTGTACAGCTGTCCGTTGCGGTTGTAGATCTTCAGGCTGGGGAACCACGAGTCCATCCCGAACGTGCGCGCCTCGTCGGGAATGATCGGGATTATTCGGCGGCCAATCTCTTTGTCGCGCAACAGCTCCTTGAACGTGCGAACGGTCGCCATCGTGGTGGCGACCTCCTGGTGGCCGGAGCCTTTCTTGAGCGCGTTGTAGATGTCGCGGCCGGGTAGCGTCAACGCCTTGGACTTGGTGCGCCGCTCGGGAAGGAACCCGCCGAGCGAACGCCTCCGGTCCAGCATGTAGCGGATCTCGGGCGCCTCGGGGCCCGGGTGGTAGTACGGCGGCAGGTAGGGGTTCTCCTCCAGCTGCTCGTCGCTGATCGGAATTCGGATTGAATCTCGGAAGTACTTGAGGTCTTGCAGCGCAAGCTTTTTCATCTGATGCGTGGCGTTGCGACCCTGGAAGTGGGCGCCGAGCGAGTACCCCTTGATGGTCTTGGCCAGGATCACCGTTGGCTGACCCTTGTGTTCCGTCGCTGAGCGGTAGGCCGCATAGACCTTGCGGTAGTCGTGCCCGCCTCGCTTGAGATTCCAGATCTCCTGGTCGGACATCTTCGCCACCAACTGCTTGGTGCGGGGATCGCGGCCGAAGAAGTGGTCCCGTACGTAGGCGCCGTCGTTGGCCTTGTAAGTCTGGTAGTCGCCGTCGGGCGTGGAGTTCATCAGGTTGACGAGCGCGCCGTCGCGGTCGGCGTGCAGCAGCGCATCCCACTCGCGGCCCCACACCACTTTGATCACGTTCCAGCCGGCGCCCCGGAAGAACGATTCCAGTTCCTGGATGATCTTGCCGTTACCGCGGACCGGGCCGTCGAGGCGCTGCAGGTTGCAGTTGATCACGAACGTCAGGTTGTCCAGGCCCTCCAGGGCGGCCACGTGCGCCAGGCCCCGGCTTTCGGGCTCGTCGGTCTCGCCGTCGCCGAGGAAGGCCCACACGTGCTGGTCGGACGTGTCCTTGATGCCCCGGTCGTGCAAATAGTGGTTGAACCGGGCCTGGTAGATCGCGTTCATCGGGCCGAGGCCCATCGACACCGTGGGGAACTCCCAGAAGTCCGGCATCAGCCGTGGGTGCGGATAGGACGGCAGACCGCCGCCGGGATGGCTGTGTTCCTGGCGGAAGCCGTCGAGCTGATCGGCGGTTAGCCGTCCCTCAAGAAACGCCCGCGCATAGATGCCTGGCGAGGCGTGACCCTGAATGAAGATCTGATCGCCGCCACCGGGGTGGGCCTTGCCGCGGAAGAAGTGGTTGAAGCCGACCTCGTACAGAGCCGCCGACGACGCGTACGTCGAAATATGGCCTCCCACACCGACTCCCGGACGCTGCGCGCGGTGCACCATGATCGCCGCGTTCCACCGGATCCACGCCCGATAGCGACGTTCGACGTCCTCGTCGCCGGGAAACCACGGCTCCAGCTCGGTCGGGATGGTGTTCACATAGTCGGTCGACGTCAGGGCGGGGATGGCCACCCGCTGTTCGCCGGAGCGCTCGAGCAGCCGCAACATCAGGTAGCGCGCACGAGCCGGCCCGGACCGTTCCAGCAACTCATCGAACGACTCGAGCCATTCGTTGGTCTCTTCCGGATCGATATCGGGCAGATACGACGCGACGCCTTCGCGAATCACCCGAACGCGGTCGGGTTCGGCTGCGGTGCCGGAGTTTTGAGCCAGGTCTTGGCGCACGAACTCGGTGGTCAACTTCCGCTCCTTGTTAGGCGGTATCAGGTGCTTACGCGATCGGCGCAGCGATATCTATCGTCCACCCATCCTGCCCCACTTGCACCGCCGGGTGTGCCGAGTGGAATGAACCGACGACCGCCGGCGCGAACCGGTAACGTCTGCAGACCGTGCTGACCGGTGGGCTGGGCCGAAAGCGGCTGCGGATCGCCGCCCTGGCCGTGGGCAGCCTCGCCGCAGTGGCGATGATCATCGTGGGTTGCACCAGCGTCACCCGGGGCGCCGCGGAGATCGACCGCGCCGATGCCCCCGTTTACCGGGCGTCGGTGTCGGCATCGATCCAGGAGTCGTCGGCCAGCTCGAGCTCACGGGAGTCCGCGCGGCAGGCGTCCAGCTCCACCCAGGCCATCCACAGTTCGTGTGAGGCGCTCAGTTCCAGCAGTGTGGATGCGGTCACCGCGGTGAACAACTATGTCGACGCCTATAACAGGAACGCCGACGTCGCGTCCAAGTTAGGTCCCGCGATCGATGCGCTCAACCACAGCGCCGACGCCGTGGCCCGCAGCATCTCCGACCCGTTGGCCCCGGATTTGCGCGACGCGCTGAACGCCTGGGTCGATGCGGCCAGGGGTGTCGCGAACGCCATCGCGGGCAACTACGGGCCCGACCAGTTCAACGCCGCGATCACCAAGCTGAACGATACGAAGACGGTCGCGCTGGACATGTGCGACCGCGCATATCGATGAACCTGACCGCCGGGCATCCGCCGTTGAGCCGTGTCGTGCGACGATAGGGCTCAGGACATCGCCGAGCGCATCGTGCGCCCGAGCCGGCTGAAGGAGGACCGACGGTGGTCGCGGCGGGTGACGCCCCGAACTACGCCCTCAGACTGGGCATCCAAAGAGATCAGGTTGTGCAGGAGTTGGGCTGGGACGAGGACACCGACGACGACATCCGAGCCGACATCGAAGACGCGTGCGGCGGCGAGCTGCTCGACGAGGACGCCGATGAAGTCATCGACGTCGTGCTGCTGTGGTGGCGCGACGGCGACGGCGACCTGGTGGACCGGCTGATGGACGCGATCACACCGCTGGCTGACGACGGCGTCATCTGGGTGGTCACCCCCAAAACCGGCAAGCCCGGCCACGTGATGCCCGCCGAGATCGCCGAATCGGCACCCACCGCGGGCCTGATGCAGACGTCGTCGGCCAACCTCGGCGACTGGAGCGCAAGCCGCCTTGTGCAGCCCAAATCGAAGGCCGCGGGGAGGCACTAGTGCTCGTCGCTGCTACCGAGGCACCGGACTTCACCCTGAAGGATCAGAACCAGCAGCCGGTAACGCTGAGCGACTTCCGAGACGTCAAGAACGTGCTGCTGGTGTTCTTCCCGCTGGCGTTCACCGGCATCTGCCAGGGCGAACTCGACAAGATCCGCGACCATCTGCCCGATTACGAGAACGACGACACCGCGACCCTGGCCATCTCGGTCGGTCCGCCGCCCACCCATAAGATCTGGGCGACGCAGAGTGGCTTCCTTTTCCCGGTGTTGTCCGACTTCTGGCCGCACGGCGGCGTCGCCCAGGCCTACGGCGTGTTCAACGACGACGCGGGGTTCGCCAATCGCGGCACGTTCGTGGTGGACCGGTCGGGCATCATCCGGTTCGCCGAGATGAAGCTGCCCGGACAGGCGCGCGACCAGGCGGTGTGGACCGACGCGCTAGCTGCGCTGAAAACGCCTTAGCGAATTTCGTGCCGCGCGCCGCCGACCTGTAGCCTGCCCGGCAAGGGCGCGTAGCTCAGTGGTAGAGCTCTGGTTTTACACACCAGCGGTCGGCGGTTCGATACCGTCCGCGCCCACTGGTGTTCATTCAGGTCAGCGACGTACCGCGACTCCGTGGACTTTGGTAGGCGAACCCCCGTTGTGCCAAGAATGTGCCAACTGTGTTCGCACACCCAGTCGAGCGCAGCCGGCCAAAGGAAATGCTCGCGCGCTTCAAGACCGGGCCAGTGGACAGTGAGTTATGACCTGAGACGGGACTCAGCGCCGTCCGTCGGCGCGGGACGCTCCACCGAAAAGCACATCGCCTGCCGAGGCGAGCGTCTCTTCGTACACATGGCCGTATACCCGTAGTGTCATCGCCGGATCGTGGCCCAGCCACTGCCGTCGCAGACACCGTCGTCCCGCTGTCGAGCATCCGCGTCGCGGCAGTGTGTCTGGTGTCGTGCAACCGGATCACAGGAACGCCCGCAGACGCGCAGTGGCGGCGAAATGCCTTCGAGTACGTCTCGGGCCGTATCGGCGAGCCGTCTGCGTTGACCGCGACGAGCCCGGTGTCAATCCACTGCGGGCCGAAAGCCACACGTTCACGCTTTTGTTGTGCGCCCAGCGCCCGCAAGGCGAGCATGACGTCGACGGGCATCGGCAGTGTGCGGCGGGAGCGCTCGGATTTCGGTCCACCGGTCGCCGTGCCCGCGCCGCGCACGACCACCCGGCCCTGGGCAACGCTGACAGTCCCAGCATCGAAGTCCACCGCTGACCACGCCAGGCCGAGCACTTCGGACCGTCGCCAGCCGGCCAGCGTGAGCAGCCAGCACGCATACAACCGGTCGCCGCGGACGTGCTTGCGGAACCGCTCGACCTGCTTTGGCGTCCACGTCGACATCTCGCGGTGCTCGATGGCTGGGCGGTCGACGAGTTGGGCGACATTCCGCGCGACCAAACCGCGTTTCATGGCCGTGGTGAGCGCCGACGACAGCACCGTGAGCATGGCGCAGACAGTCCGATTACTCGCGCCACCAGGTACTTTCGGACGCTCGGGTTCGACCGGAAGCGCGGCAACGTATCGCCCGCGCCGGGGGCGCAGAACATCGCCGGATGACACCAAACGGTCGAGTGCTTTGATACCCGGCTCGCCGAACGTTGTCAGCAGCTCGGAATACCCAGCGCCGTCTGGGCGCACCCGCAGATAAGCCAACACCTCGGTTGAACGACGCCCGCGCTTGGCGCGCTGGGCAACTGGTTCTCCCTTAAGGCGCAAAGTCACCAGCTCGTCGAGGTGCGGGGTGTCGAGGTGCTGTAACGGGACCGTGCCGAGATGGTCGATGACGGGCTTGAGGGCTGCGCGGTAGCCGTCGAGGGTGTTGGGGCGCACGCGGCGGCTGTCGAGCCACTCCGTCAAAAATGCACCCAAGGTCAGCTTGTCGCGACGGACCAGCGTCCCGGCCGCCGCCTCTGTCGTAATCCGCGCGTGCTCACGCCTGGCCTCGGCCAGCGTTGCGTAGGTGTAGCGGCGCCGATCGCGGGAGCCGTCCGGTTTTGTGCCCGCATCGATCTGGAAGGTATAGCTGACTTTCCCGTTGCGCGCGACGCGCTTGGTGATCGGTAGTGCGCGACGGATGCGCACGCTCGTTTCGCCATCAGCGGCCGTCGGGCCGCCAGCGGTTCCGGCACTCATCGGTCAGCCTCCTCGGTGATCACTTTG
This sequence comes from Mycobacterium sp., assembly GCA_036263935.1. Taxonomy (GTDB): domain Bacteria; phylum Actinomycetota; class Actinomycetes; order Mycobacteriales; family Mycobacteriaceae; genus Mycobacterium. The sequence continues at coordinate 1,007 of DATARY010000210.1, read as the reverse complement.
CACCTCGCCCCTGACATCGAGCCCGTCACGAGGCTAGCTCGCGAAGGGCAGCGGTCACCGCATAGAGGCGACGGCCAAGCCGGCGGACCAGCAGCTCGCCGGAGGCCGCCAGTCGGTAGGCCGATCGGCCGCTGATTCCCAGCAGCTGTGCGGCGTGAGGCATCGTGAGCAGCAGGCGCAAGTCGCTAGACACGCTATCTTCCAATTTCATTGACCAGCCTCCGAAGAGTCGCAACGGATAAGGGCCTTCTCCGACGCGCTGAATGCGCCGTGTGATGTTGTCGCTCAACCGGTCTCACGACCCGAGCGGTCGGTCGCCACAGTTTCACTAAAGCTCCAAAACCACTGTAATTCACCGCCGCGACAACCCCATACACCACTTTGGCGCTACTCTTCAGATGGCTGCTCTGGCCTGCGATCCGGTTGAAACGCCGCGATTCGTTCCACCACTCCGCCCGGGCACTCCCGAGGGCTGAGCTCTATCCCGGGCGGCGCTCCCCTTACACCCTGATTCGTCTCATTCCGCCCCAAACACGCTGTCTTCATTACGCTTACATCAAGATGTATCACCGAGTCTGATCATCACCTCCCACCTGAATTTGTGTCCGGCACATTTCTTAAGCTCGTTACCGGCCAGTAGTCGTGGCGTGTACCTGTGCACAAATCGGGTTTTGGTTCGCGCCGCACGTTCACTGCCGATCATGCCGAAGCCGCCGGCCGCCAGCGGATATCCGCGGTGTGGCACGACGTTTCGGATCATGTCCGATACCGGTCTTTGTCATGACGAGATGTACGCCGGCACTCCGAGATCTCACCACCATCATCAGGTGGAATATTTGTGTGGGGGAGGGATTCCCTCTTTTGTGTGGATTTCAGCCATACCCGCGCAGCTCGGCCACGACCAAACCTATCCTGCGTGATCGACGACGTGAACCTGAGGCTTCGCTGGTGGCGGCTCCCGTCCGCTCGGGCCGCTCCCGTCCGCCGCCACCAAACCTGATGTGCAC
>DATARY010000208.1:0-19401 GCA_036263935.1 Mycobacterium sp. | reverse complement strand
CGGCAGGTCGTTGTAGGTCACGATGCCCGGTGCGGCGGCGACGACGGCCGGGATCGCGTGGATCGGTGGCATCGCGGTGATGATGTGGCCGATGCTCATGAAGTCGGCCATCGTCTTGGCCTGCTCGATGAAGTCCGGCGGCGGCAGAAAGCCGACTCGCATCGTCACGGTCGGTAGCCCGTCGATGGTGATCTTCCAGGGGTCCCCTTCGACTTTCCAGTCTGGTTCGAGCGACTGGCCCTTTCGCCACCGCACGCTGAGGTCGACCACGGTCTTGCCGCCGACGCGTCCCTGCCAGCTGGCGAAGACACCGGCCACGCAGCCGGCCTTGATGGTCCACGAGCCGAGGTCGAGGTCCTCGGTGGTCTTCGCGTACTCGGCCTCACACACCACCTCGTCGAGCTCGATGCCCAACGCGTCGGCGACCAGCCGCACCGCCTCGGCGAACACCGCGGTGCCCTGCGCGGCCATCGGCTGCAGGTCGGGGTCGTCGATCGGGGTGCCGAACCCCACCGGTTTCTCCGTCGCGGGTGAGTCGTAGAAGGTGGTGTCGGACGACTCGGCGATGGAGACCTTGTCGACCCGCTCGCAGCCGACGGCCGCAACGATGGCCAACAGCTCGGCGTAGCCCGGGCTGACGCCCGAGCCGAACATGGTCGAGCCGCCCTGCGCGCACGCCTCTTTGATCCGGTCGCGGCCGTCGCCGAGGTTGTGCCCGGTGATGAACGAGGCGGACGACACCACATTCACCCCCGCGGACAGGATCTTCACGAGCTCATCGACGTCGATCCACATCGGGTTGTAGACGACGACGTCGGGCTTGAGCGCGAGCAGCGCGTCGACGTCGTTGGTGGCGGCAACCCCGAGCGCCGCGATTCCTGCGAGCTCGCCGGCGTCGCGGCCGGCCTTGTCCTTCGACCAGGCGTAACAGCCGATCAACTCCAGGTTCGGGTTCGCGGCGATCGCCTCGAGCGAGCTTTTTCCGACATTGCCGGTCGTCCACTGGACGACCCGATAGGGAGCGGTGTTGGGCACTCGCTCAGCATAGGGGTCAACTCGTGCCGCTAGCCAGGGTCGCCTTCCCGGTGTGCTGCTGGCCGCTGCGATCGAGCCAAGTCAGGTCTACGACGTCGCCCGGATGGTGCCGGTCCAGCGTGTACGTGAGGGCGGTCGCTGAGTCGAGCCGAGTCCCATCGATCGCCATGAGCACGTCGCCGCTCAACATGCCCGCCTGTTCGGCGGGGCCACCGCGCAGCACCTCTTGGATGAGCACGCCGGCACCTCGCTGCTGCGCGGTCTTGACGCCGACGCCAAGGAGCGCCGGCGGCCCAACGTGCACCGAGTCGGATGGCGCCCCAGCCCGGATCTGGCCCCCGACCGCCATCGCGTCGTTGATCGGGATGGCGAAGCCCTTGCCGCCGGGACCCATCCGGAAGTTCACTGTCGCGGCCGTCGTCATCCCGACAACCTGTCCCGCGCCGTTCACGACCGGACCACCGGAGTCGCCTGCACGCACGGGCGCGGCGAACTCGATCAGGCCGGCGATCTCATCGGAGCTGCCGGTCAGCGAATCCTCGGCGCTGACTGTCTGGCCGAACGCCGTCACCGGGCCCAGCTCGCGGGTCAGTGCGCCGTGGCTGCCATTGGCGTTGCCCAGTGCTACTACCGGTTCGCCCTGCGCCAGTTGCGTCGAGTCGCCGATCGGGGCGGTCGGCAGCCCCCCGGCACCGACCAGTTGGAGGACGGCGACATCGTGCCTGCGGTCGTAGCCGACCAGCTGGGCAGGGAACGAACGCCCGCCAACCGTCGCGGTGATCCGGTCTGCACCGGACACGACGTGGTAGTTGGTCAGCACCGGGCCCCCGGAACCGAGCACGATGCCGGTGCCGGTGCCGGTGACGTCCTGGTAGTGGATCTCTGTGTCAATCCGCGCCACGGCGGGTTCGACCCCGGCGGAGGCCGTCATCGGGTCGCCTGGTGCAGCGGACGACACAGCCGGGACGACCGGCGTGACCAGCGACAAGGTCGCCGTTAGCGCGATCAGCAGTGTCGTCAGCCGACGACGAGGTTGGTGTCTACCCATCTATCAATATTGGCCCGCGAACTGTGCGTCTGTCGACGAATGGGCCATGCCCTCGCTGACATCCTCGGCCATCATGCAAGTGGCAACCGATCAGCACCCCTCCGAGCAGCACGATCAGGGCCAAGCCCACAGCTTGTTCAAGTTCTTCAAGTTGTTCATGTTGTTGAAGCCACTGCCCGCTTTGCTGCAGACGATTCAAAATTCGCTGTCGAGGACGCTAGTCGTCGACAGCGACGCCGCCGCGAAGGCGCCTGCGGCGACGCCGCTGCGGGGTGGCCTTGCCGGACGGGCGGCGATTACCCAGTTTGCCGTTGGTCGACTCGGTCTCTGCGGTGTCGTCGGTGGCCTCGGACGAGGGCTCCTCGACCTTGGGCTCCTCGGCCTTGACCTCGACCTTGGGCTCCTCGGATTCTTCGGCCTCCGACGTGTCAGCCTCGTCGGTGGTCTCTTCGTCGGAGGCTGACTGCTGTTCGCCCGTTGCGGCCGTGTCTTCGGCGGACTCGGCCTCGGCGGACTCGGCCTCGGCGGCCCTGCGGCGTCGGCGGCGCTGCTTGGGTTTCTTCGGCTTCAGCGGTTTCGGCGGCGGCGGCGCCAGCTCCGCTACAAACGCCAGGTAGAACGTGAAGATCCCGAGCAGGGCGATCGCCGCGGCGGCGCCGTAGATGCCGAAAAGCCACTGGCCAGCGCTGTCGAGGCTGAGCCAGATCTCGCTGATGGCCGCGCCGATGATCAGTGCCCCGGCGAGCACGTGCAGCGCGATCGACGAGGTGCGCAGCGTCAGCGCCATTTGCGGCGTGCCGAACTCTGGCCTGCGGGTGCGCACCAGTGTGAAGACGACCGGCAGCGCAGCCAGCCCGACGAGCGCACCGGCGACGATGCGCAACACCGTGCCGAGGGTGTGGGACGTGTCGCCGAGCAACTCCGGCCAGCGCGGCAGGACAAAGAAGAAGTAGAGGACACCGGCGGCGATAGAAGACGACGCGTGCCAAACCACCGCTACGGTGCGGCCCATACCCCTCCTCGTGTTTTTTGGTCGGGGTGCGGCCAGTGGGCCGCACCCCGGATCGAGTGCGGAGGATGCGGGATTTGAACCCGCGAGGGCTGTTAACCCAACCCGCGTTCCAGGCGAGCGCCATAGGCCACTAGGCGAATCCTCCGCGGCCATGGTAGCCGACCTGGCTCGTGCGGCCCGTCGGGTCGCACGCCGCGGGTATTACACTCGCCGTGGACCCCGCGCGGCGTCTATCCTGTGAACTCCCCCAGGGCCGGAAGGCAGCAAGGGTCAATGGGCTCTGGCGGGTGCGCGGGGTCCCCTTCTTGTTCACGGCTTCAGATGGTGAAAGGCGCATCGTGTCGTTTCTGTCCCTCGGCCGTGACGATCTGCGGGCGCAGCACGAGCTGCAGCGACAGAACTACGCTGACTTGCAGGCCAAGAAGCTGAGTCTGGACCTCACCCGCGGCAAGCCGTCGCCGGCGCAGCTCGACCTGTCCAATGCGCTGCTAGAGTTGCCCGGTTCCGGAAAGGATGCCTTCCGCGACGGCGAAGGCACCGACACCCGCAACTACGGCGGCGTGCACGGCCTGCCGGAGCTGCGCGCCATCTTCGGCGAGCTGCTCGGCATCGCGGTGCCTAACCTGATCGCCGGCAATAACGCCAGCCTCGAGCTCATGCACGACATCGTGGTGTTTTCGATGCTGCACGGCGGGATGGATTCGCCGCGGGCGTGGATCCAGGAGCCGGCCGTCAAATTCCTGTGCCCGTCACCGGGTTATGACCGGCATTTCGCGATCACCGAGACCCTTGGCATCGAGATGATCACCGTGCCGATGCGCGAGGACGGTCCGGACGTCGACCTGATCGAAGAACTCGTCGCCTCCGACCCTGCCATCAAGGGCATGTGGTGCGTGCCGGTGTACTCGAACCCGACCGGTACCACCTACTCGTGGGAGACGGTGCGACGGTTGGTCCAGATGCGAACTGCCGCCGCCGATTTCCGGTTGATGTGGGACAACGCCTACGCGGTGCACACGCTCACCCACGACTTCGTGCGCAACATCGACGTGCTGGGCCTGGCCGCGGCTGCGGGCAACCCCAACCGTCCGCTGGTGTTCACATCGACTTCGAAGATCACGTTCGCCGGTGCCGGCGTCGGCTTCTTCGGCGGCTCGCTGGGCAACATCGCCTGGTACTTGCAGTACGCGGGCAAGAAGTCCATCGGACCGGACAAGGTGAACCAGCTGCGGCACCTGCGTTTCTTCGGCGACGCCGACGGGGTGCGCTTGCAGATGCAGCGGCACCAGGCCCTGCTGGCCCCGAAGTTCCAGGCGGTGCTGGAGATCCTGGAGAACCGGCTGGGCGAGTCCAAGATCGCGTCGTGGACCGAGCCGCGGGGCGGCTACTTCGTCAGCCTTGACGTGCTGCCCGGCACCGCGCGCCGCACGATCGCGTTGGCCAAGGATGCCGGCATTGCGGTGACTGAGGCCGGGGCGACGTTCCCGTACCGAAAAGACCCGGAGGACAAGAACATCCGGATCGCACCTACGTTCCCGGCCCTGCCCGAGCTGCGCGAGGCGATGGACGGCCTGGCCACCTGCGCGCTGCTGTCGGCGACCGAGTCGCTGCTGACGGGCTGATGGTCCACCCGGCCCTCGCTTGTCCCTCCGGCTCGGTAGCCTGCTGACGTGGCGCTTTACCGCAAGTACCGCCCGGCCACCTTCGCCGACGTCGTCGGGCAGGAGCATGTCACCGAGCCGCTGTCCACCGCGCTGGCGGCAGGCCGCATCAACCACGCTTATCTGTTCTCTGGGCCGCGGGGATGCGGAAAGACATCGTCGGCGCGCATCCTGGCCCGCTCCCTGAACTGTGACAAGGGGCCGACGCCGACGCCGTGCGGGGTGTGCGACTCGTGCGTGGCGATGGCGCCCAACGGGCCGGGCAGCGTCGACGTCGTCGAATTGGATGCGGCCAGCCACGGCGGCGTTGACGACACCCGCGAACTGCGGGACCGCGCGTTCTACGCACCAGCGCAATCGCGATACCGGATCTTCATCGTCGACGAAGCGCACATGGTCACGACGGCGGGCTTCAACGCGCTGCTGAAGATCGTCGAAGAGCCGCCGGAGCATCTGATCTTCGTGTTCGCCACGACGGAGCCCGAGAAGGTGCTGCCGACGATCCGGTCGCGCACCCATCACTATCCGTTCCGACTGCTCCCACCGCGAACCATGCGCGAGCTACTGGAACGCATCTGCGCGCAGGAGGGCGTCGCGATCGACGACGCGGTCTATCCGCTGGTCATCCGGTCCGGCGGTGGCTCGCCACGCGACACGCTGTCGGTACTGGACCAGCTGCTCGCGGGGGCGGAGGCGAGCCAGGTCACCTACCCCCGGGCGCTTGCATTGCTGGGCGCGACGGATGTGGCGCTGATCGACGACGCCGTCGACGCGCTCGCGGCCGGGGACGCCGCGGCGCTGTTCGGTGCCGTCGAAGCGGTTATTGACGCCGGGCACGACCCGCGCCGGTTCGCCACCGACCTGCTGGAGCGATTCCGCGACCTGATCGTGCTGCAGTCGGTACCCGACGCGGTCGCGCGTGGGGTGGTCGACGGGCCCGAGGACGTGCTGGAGCGGATGCGCGATCAGGCCACCCGGGTTGGCACCGCGACGCTGACCCGGTACGCCGAGGTGGTGCACGCCGGGCTTGGGGAGATGCGCGGTGCGACGGCTCCGCGGCTGCTGCTGGAAGTGGTGTGCGCGCGGTTGCTGCTCCCGTCGGCCAGCGACACGGAATCGGCACTGCTGCAGCGTATCGAGCGCATCGAGACGCGGCTGGACGTTTCGATTCCGGCCTCCGACGCGCTTCGCTCGCCCGAGCCGACCACGCCGGCCAAGCAGTACACGCGCAAGGCCAAGGCGGCCCCCGAGCCGCCGCAACCCGCATCGGCGCCGGAGCCGAAAGCCGTTGAACCGCAGCCGGAACCGGAACCGGCCGTACCGGGCGAGCCGAATGCGGCTGCGGTGCGCAGCATGTGGACGACGGTGCGCGAAAAGGTCAGACAGCGCAGCCGCACGACCGAGGTGATGCTGGCCGGGGCAATCGTGCGCGCCGTCGATGGCGACACCCTGGTGCTCAGCCACGGATCCGCGCCGCTGGCGAAGCGGCTCACCGAACAGCGCAACGCCGACGTCATCCGGGAAGCGCTCAAGGACGCGCTGGGCGTGGACTGGAAGATCCGATGTGAGACCGGTGCGGGCGCACCGCCGCCTGCCGCGCCGCCCGAGGAAGCCACGCCGGCGCCCGCGCAGTCCCAGCGCGACGAGGAAGTGGAGAGCATGCTGGCCGAGGCCAGTAGCGACACCCCGGAGTCGCCACGGCGTGACCCCGAGGAAGCCGCGCTCGAGCTACTTCAGAACGAACTCGGCGCCCGTCGCATCGACGGCGGTTAGGGTGTCCACCACGGTCGCAGCGGCAGATTGCCGTCGCTACCGTGCGAGTCGAGCTTGACCGCCAGAACCTGGTGCAGCTGAACCACATTGGTTTCGAAGCCCAGCCGGGACCCGGCCATGTACAGCCCCCACACCTTCGCGGTTGGAAGCCCGACCTCTTCGACCGCCTCGTCCCAATGCTCGACGAGGTTGCGGCACCAGTCGCGCAGGGTGAGCGCGTAGTGGTGGCGCAGGTTCTCCTCATGCACCACCTCGAGCCCGACGTCCTGGGCTTCGGTGATGATGCGGCCCGACCCTGTCAGTTCGCCATCCGGGAACACGTAGCGGTCGATGAAGCCGCCTGCGCTCGGCCCGGTTCGGTTGTCGTGCCGGGTGATGCAGTGGTTGAGCAGCAGCGCTCCTGTGCGCATCTTCGACTTGAGGAACCGGAAGTACCCCGGATAGTTCGCGACCCCGATGTGCTCGGTCAGCCCGATCGAGGACACCGCGTCGAAGCGGGATTCCCGGACGTCGCGGTAGTCGCCGTGGCGCACCTCGCCCAGATCCGAAAGGCCCTGCTCGACGAGGGCATTCTGCGCCCACGTGGCCTGCTCCTTCGACAACGTGACACCGATCGCCTTGACACCCTGGCGCGCCGCGTACCGGACCATGCCGCCCCAGCCGCAGCCCACATCGAGCAGCCGGTCGCCCGGCCTCAGCCGCAGCTTCTCGAAAACCAGCCGGTACTTGTTCTCCTGTGCCTCCTCCAGCGAGGCATCGGGATGTGGGTAGCACGCGCAGGTGTACGTCATCGACGGGCCGAGCACCCATTCGTAGAACGTGTTGGACACGTCGTAGTGGTGGTGGATCGCTTCGGCGTCACGGGTCCTGCTGTGCCGCAATCCTTCTGCGATGCGCCGCCAGCGCGGCAGCGCCTCCTGGGGTGGCGGCGCGATCGGTTTGAGGTGCTCGAAGCCGATGGAGCGCACGATGTTGGCCAGCACGCGGGCCGGCGGGCGTTTGAAGTCCATCTTCTCGGCGAGCGCTTTGAGCAACTCGTAGGGGTCACCTGGGTGCACGCCGTGCGGTTCGAGGTCGCCGGACACATAGGCGCGGGCCAGCCCAAGGTCACCGGGAGCGGTGGCCAGATATGTCGTGCCGCGGGGCGTCAGCAGATCGAGGCCTAGCTCGGCGTTCTCCGGTCCGGCCGAACTGCCGTCGTACGCGGTGAATTTCAGTGGTAGTTGCCCTGCCGCGAAGATCTCGAGGATCTCTGCCAGTGTCAGCTTCCTGACATGGGCGGACGTGTCCGCTGCGTCTTCCCGATATGTCGTCATCGTCGTTGCACCGCCTTCGCATACAGGTCAAGAAGCCGTGCATCTGGGTCGTATGTCTTCTTAACCGTCTTGTAGGTTTCCCCGCCATAGAGTTCTTCGAACTCGTCGAGCGAATAAAATGCGTCGGAGTACAGCGATTTGTGGCCGTCGAGTTCGCTGACCTTGCGTTCGATCAGCCTGTTGGTGTGGCCCTCCTCCGGCCCGACCGGTACCGACGACCAAAAGCCCACGTTGACGTAGGTGTGATGGGGGCGGATCGGGTATAGCGGCCAGTCACCCTCGTTGCGCAACCGAAGGGGGCACAACCAGATCGGCTCGATCGGAACGTTGTTCAGGAACCACGCCAGGAATTCACTGCACCGGTCGATCGGCACCTCGACGTCCTGCACCACCCGCTCACGCGGAGGACGGCCGTTGCGCTTCTCGATCCGGTCGGCGATGCTGAATCGCTGGTCATATGCGATCAATTTCCAGTAGAAGCTGCTGCGCCGGTAGCGCCGCGGCCAAAACCGGCGGATCCGCGGATCCTGCGCGCCGAACGCGCGCGAGCACCAGAACCAGTCGGTATCCCACCGCCACAGGTAGTCGTGAATCGTCAGGCGGTCGTGCTTCTCACCATCGGCGTGCTGGATGGAGCGGTAGTAGATCTGTTGTCCGGTGTAGTCGCTGACCGGTCCCGGCGTACCGGTTTGGACACCCACCGTGAGGTAGCTCTCGTCGGCACTGAACACCACACCGTCGAGATAGTCGACCGGCACCCCGTCGTAGCCGCCGGTCTCGATGATGCGGTCCATCGCCGCGACCAGGTCCTCCGGCGACCCAAAACGCAGATGGTTCAACGCGACGAACGGCTTAACGGGTTCCAGCTCGATCTTCAGGCGGACTGAATAGCCAAGCGTCCCATAGGAATTCGGGAATGCACGATACAGATCGGCATGCTGGTCCGGCGACGCGGTTATCACGTCGCCGGTGCCGGTCAGGATGTCCATCTCCAACACGGACTCATGTGGCAGACCGTTGCGAAACGATGTGGACTCGATGCCGAGGCCCGTGACCGCACCGCCCAGCGTGATTGTCTTCAGCTGCGGCACCACCAACGGTGACAGCCCATAGGGCAGCGTGGCCGCGACGAGGTCCTCATAGGTGCACATGCCGGCCACATCTGCCGTCCGCGCCTCCGGGTCGACCGCGATGACCCCCGTCAGCCCCGAGGTATCCAGGCCCTTGCCGGTGTTCTTGGCGCGCGCCCGGAACAGATTGGACGTGCGTTTGGCGAGCCGGATGGTGGAGTTTTGCGGGATGGCCCGGTAGCTCGCGAGAAGCCGCTGCACGCCGGCGGCGTGCGCAGCACGTGCGTCGGTCCCCTCAGCAGACACGGATATACGCTAGTCCGCGGTCGCAGCTGATGCGACCGAACCGACCCGGGATCACACCCCGTGATAAGGAGTTTGTACTGATGGGACAGGTTAGCGCGGCCAGCACCGTCTTGATTGACGCCGCGCCAGAGACCGTGCTGACGGCGGTCGCGGACTACCAGACCGTGCGCCCGAAGATCCTCTCCGCGCACTACAGCGACTACCGGGTGCTCGAAGGCGGCCAGGGCGCGGGCACGGTGGCGACCTGGAAGTTGCAGGCCACCAGGTCGCGGGTGCGCAACGTCAGGGCGAACGTCGACGTGGCCGGCCACACCGTCATCGAGAAGGACGCCAACTCGACGATGATCACCAACTGGACCGTCGCCCCCGCCGAACCGGGTTCGTCCGTCACCGTCAAGACGTCCTGGCAGGGCGCCGGCGGCATCGGCGGGTTCTTCGAGAGGACGTTCGCACCGTTGGGGCTGCGCAAGATCCAGGCCGAGATGCTGGAAAACCTCAAAAAGGAAGTGGAGGGCCGGTGAGCGGCCCGACATCAGGACCAGAGCGGCCCGACATCAAACCCAGAGAAGAAGGCCTAGTGGGCCTGGGCCTGCGACTGGGTCGCCAAGAAACCCGCGATACCGCGAACCACCGCGTCGGCGTACTTCTGCCGCCCTTCGGGCGTCTTCATCGCCTCGGAGTCGGCGGGGTTCTTCATGTTGCCCAGCTCCACCAGGACCGACGGATACTGCGCGAGGTTGAGCCCGGCCACGTCGGCGCGCGGATACAGGCCGTTCGAGCCGATGTAGGTGGCGGGTACGAGGCCCGCTGCGGCCAGTTGGTCGCGCATGGTCTGGGCGAACTGGACGGACGGCCCGGCCTGCGCCTGGTTGAGCGGCGGTGACGAATAGTTGACGTGGAAGCCGCGTCCGGTCGGGGGGCCGCCATCGGCGTGGATGCTCACGATCGCGTTCGGGTGCAGCGCGTTGGCCATTGCGGCGCGTTCGTCCACGCACGGGCCGAGCCCGGTGTCGTCGCCCCGCGACATCGCGGTCCGCGCGCCGAGCGCGGTCAGCTCCTGCCGGATGCGCAGCGTGGTGTCCCACGTGAAGGTGTGCTCGGGATAGCCGTCGTCGGTCGAGGTGCCGCTGGCCTGGCAGTCCTTGGTGCCGCCGCGGCCGGTCGGAACCTGGCGGCTGATCGAGGCGTCGTTGGCACCGTTGTGGCCGGGGTCGAGAAACACGATCATCCCGGCGATGTTGGCGGGAGCGGCCGATGCGGGGCTGACAACCGTCGATGCGGCGAGGAGACCGGCGGCTATCGTGGCGCCGACACGCAGGCTGGCAGGCACGGGCGCCACCGTAGCCCGCCTGACGACTACGCTGAAAGACCAAACCGCCGTGGGCGGTCCGCCGAAACCAAGTCGAGACCAATACGCAAGGGGAGTGTCATGCAACCCGGTGGTGGCCAGCCCGACATGTCGGCACTCCTCGCCCAGGCACAGCAGGTGCAGCAGCAGTTGATGGAGGCCCAGGAGGCGCTGGCCGCGGCCGAGGTGCACGGTCAGGCCGGCGGCGGTCTCGTGCAGGTCAGCATGAAGGGCAGCGGCGAGGTGGTGGCCGTGTCGATCGACCCGAAGGTCGTCGATCCCGAGGACATCGAAACGTTGCAGGACCTCCTCGTCGGCGCGATCGCCGACGCCGCCAAGCAGGTCACCATCCTGGCGCACGATCGGCTCGGGCCGCTCGCCGGCGGGATGGGCGACCTAGGCATCGCGGGGCTGTAGTTGTTTGAAGGCCCAGTCCAGGATCTGATCGACGAGCTCGGCAAGCTGCCCGGTATCGGGCCGAAGAGCGCGCAGCGGATCGCATTTCACCTGTTATCGGTCGAGCCACCGGACATCGACCGGCTCACCGCGGTTTTGGGCAAGGTACGCGACGGCGTCAAGTTCTGCACAGTGTGCGGCAACGTGTCCGACGACGACCGATGCCGCATCTGTAGCGATTCGCGTCGCGACGGGTCGTTGGTGTGTGTCGTCGAGGAGCCCAAGGACGTGCAGGCCGTCGAACGCACGCGTGAGTTCCGCGGCCGCTACCACGTTTTGGGCGGGGCGTTGGATCCGTTGTCCGGGGTTGGACCCGAACAACTGCGAATCCGGGAGCTGCTGAACAGGATTGGCGAGCGAGTCGACGGCGTCGACATCACCGAGGTGATCATCGCGACCGACCCAAACACCGAGGGCGAGGCGACGGCGACATATCTGGTGCGGATGCTGCGGGACATCCCGGGTCTCACGGTGACGCGGATCGCCTCTGGTTTGCCGATGGGCGGCGACCTGGAGTTCGCCGACGAGCTGACGCTCGGCCGGGCCCTCTCCGGACGCCGCCAAATGGCCTGACGTCACTCAGGTCGCGGCGGGCACCTTGTCGAGGAACCCCAGCACGGTGCGGATGCGGCCGGCGTCGTCGGTGACGGCGACGTCGAAGCCGACGATCGGGGCCGGCGATCCGGCGGGTCCGAGTTCCCATCCGAACCGCGCCTGGTTGTGGTGCCCGTCGACCGGCCCGGCCAACCGAAAGGTGAAGTCCGGGAACTGTTCCTGTACGGCGCCGATCATCGAGGTGATCGCATCCCGGCCCTCGGCGACGGCCAGCGGGTCGATGTAGCGGGCATCGTCGGTGTAGAGCGTGTCCACGGCGGCGCGCCGAGCGGTCGTGTCGGTCTCGTTCCACGCGTCGATGTAGCGCCGCGCCAAGTCGTCATAGGCGATCGATGCGGTCATTGGTGTGTCTCCTTCGTCTGGGCGGTTCTGACAGTCCCCACCATCGCTGCGCGCCTGCCATCTGTCGATTACCTGGCTGGTAGGCGCAAACTCATCGAATCCCTTGTGCTTGGTGTCGGTTCGGGGAATTGTGGATTAACAGATCCGTTGGGAGGCAGAGTGGCTTCCCGGGAGGGAACGTCATGGCAGACAAGGGGACATCTTCCCAGGCCGGAGCCGCCCCCACCGCGGACAGTCCGGCCGCCATCCGCAATGTGGTGCTGGTGGGCCCATCGGGTGGCGGCAAGACGACACTCGTCGAGGCCCTCCTGGTCGCCTCCGGTGTGCTCACCAGACCCGGCTCCGTGGTCGACGGCACCACCGTGTGTGACTGCGACGAGGCGGAGATCGCCCAGCAGCGGTCGGTCGGCCTGGCGCTGGCGTCCCTCGAGCACGAAGGCATCAAGGTCAATCTGATCGACACCCCGGGCTACGCCGACTTCGTGGGCGAGTTACGCGCCGGTCTGCGCGCGGCCGACTGCGCGCTGTTCGTGATCGCGGCCAACGAGGGCGTCGACGAGCCGACCAAGTCGCTATGGATGGAGTGCAGCCAGGTCGGCATGCCGCGGGCGGTCGTGATCACCAAGCTCGACCATGCGCGCGCCAACTACGACAGTGCGCTCGCCGCCGCGCAGGCCGCGTTCGGCGACAAGGTGCTGCCGCTGTATCTGTCCGCCAATTCCCCGTGCACCGGTCTGATCGGGCTGCTGTCGCAGACGCACTACGATTACTCCGGCGGCAATCGGACCACCCACGATGCGGATGCGTCGTACGCCGATCGGATCGACGAACTGCGCAGCACCCTGATCGAAGGGATCATCGAGGAGTCCGAGGACGAGACGCTGATGGAGCGCTACCTCGGTGGCGAGGAAATCGATCAGGCGGTGCTGATCGAAGACCTGGAGAAGGCGGTGGCCCGGGGCTCCTTCTTCCCGGTGCTCCCGGTGTGCAGCAGCACCGGCGTCGGCACATTGGAGCTGCTCGAGATCGTCGCCAGCGGCTTTCCTTCTCCTCCGGAGCATCAGTTGCCGGAGGTGTTCACCCCGCAGGGCAAGTCTCAGAACAGCCTGGCCTGCGATCCGGCCGGACCGCTGCTGGCCGAGGTGGTCAAGACGACGTCGGATCCCTATGTCGGCCGGGTCAGCGTGGTCCGGGTGTTCTCCGGGACGATCAGGCCCGACGCGACAGTTCACGTGTCCGGCCATTTCTCATCCTTTTTTGGTTCCTCAACTCCCAACGGTTTCCTGAGCCCGTCCACCGTGCACGAGGATCACGACGAGGACGAACGCATCGGCGCGCTGTCCTTCCCGCTCGGCAAGCAGCAGCGGCCCGCGCCCTCGGTGGTGGCCGGCGACATCTGCGCGATCGGCCGGCTGAGCCGCGCCGAAACCGGCGACACACTCTCGGACAAGTCCGAGCCGTTGGTGCTCAAGCCCTGGACGATGCCCGAGCCACTGCTTCCGATGGCGGTGGAGCCGCGCGCCAAGACCGACGAGGACAAACTTTCGGTGGGTTTGCAACGACTGGCCGCCGAAGACCCGACGCTGCGGATCGAGCAGAACCCCGAAACACACCAGATCGTGCTGTGGTGCATGGGGGAGGCCCATTCCGGGGTGGTCCTCGACGCGCTCGCGCGACGGTACGGCGTGGCGGTCGACAGGGTGGAACTGCGGGTGCCGCTGCGAGAAACGTTCGGCAGCAACGCGAAAGGCCACGGCAGGCACGTCAAACAGTCAGGCGGGCATGGCCAGTACGCGGTCTGCGACATCGAGGTGGAGCCACTGCCGGAGGGCTCCGGATTCGAATTCGTCGACAAGGTCGTCGGCGGTGCGGTTCCGAGGAACTTCATCCCGAGCGTCGAGAAGGGTGTGCGGGCGCAGATGGAGAAGGGCGTCGGCGCCGGCTATCCGGTGGTCGACATCAGGGTCACCCTCTTCGACGGCAAGGCCCACAGCGTCGACTCATCGGACTTCGCCTTCCAGATGGCCGGCAGCCTGGCGCTGCGTGAGGCGGCGTCGGCGACCAAGGTGAACCTGCTCGAACCGGTGGACGTGGTCTCGGTGCTGGTACCGGACGATCTCGTGGGCGCGGTGATGGGCGACCTGGCCGGTCGCAGGGGGCGCGTGCTTGGCACCGACAAGGTCGGCGAGGACCGCACCCTGGTGAAGGCCGAGATTCCCGAAGTCGAGCTCACCCGATACGCGATCGACCTGCGATCCCTTGCGCACGGCGCCGGGTCCTTCACCCGTACCTTCGCCCGGTATGAGCCGATGCCGGAGCACGCCGCGGCGAAGGTGAAGGCCTCCGCCTGACCGCTACCAGCTACCTGGGGCGCCACGATGGGGGGCAGCCTCGACGACAGCTGCTGACGACGGCGCGACCCTGGAATGGGTATGGGTGAAGTTCTGCGTTCCAAGGAGTTGACGGATGAGCCTGAAACGGATCGTCAGCGCAATCGCCATCGCCGCTCTGGTCGGCGCGTCCACGCTGGGTATCGGTGCCGGAGTCACGGACGCGCACGGACCACGCCCGAACGTGGACACTTCACAGATTCAGTCGGTCGACTGGCACGGTGGCACCCGCGGCACCGGGGGTGCCACTGATGATTGAGCCGGTCACCGAGCCGGTCAGCCGGGTGCGTCTGCTCCGCCACATCATCGCGACGACCGTCCTGGCCGGCAGCATCGCGGTTGCTGCGTGGCTGTGCCTTTTCACCTGAACCCGCACCCGTATGGGGGTTAACCGGTAGTCCGAGGTTGGGGTTTCCACCCATCAAGTTGGGGGCCTGCGGTGGCGACACGGCCGGACCGGACAACGAGAGTCAAAGACACGAACCTTGACCGGCTGTCGAAGGGGCCCAACGTGTCGGAGACCTTAGTTCGCGATGATGTGGAGTTGACCGCCCGGTTCGAGCGCGACGCGCTTCCACTGCTCGCCGGGTTCTATCGCCAGGCGCTGAAGCTGACCCACGATCACGCCGACGCCGAGGATCTGCTGCAGGAGACCGCGGCCAAGGCCTACGCGGGGTTTCACGGGTTCCGCGAAGGGACCAATCTCGGCGGTTGGCTGTACCGGATCCTTTTCAACACCCACATCAGCAGCTACCGCAAGCAGCAGCGCCGGCCGGTCCAGTGGCTGACCGAGGAGATCACCGACGGGCAGATGATCGCTGAGGCCATCCATTCGTCGAGCGGTCTGCGGTCGGCAGAGGACCAAGCGCTTGAGTTGTTGGCGAACAACGACATCGCGGACGCCATGCGGGCGTTGCCGGAAAAGCTCCGGACGACGGTCTACTACGCCGACGTGGTGGGACTGCGGTTCAGGGAGATCGCTGAACTCACCGATGTCCCGCTCGGCACCGTGATGTCGAGGCTGCATCGCGCGCGCCGACAGCTGCGCCGCCTCCTGGCCGAGGTCGCCAAAGACCACGGCTATGGGCTGAGCGAGGCCGCCTAGGTCACCGCTGCGGATCACCGCTGCGGATCACCGCGCCAGGAAAAGCTGTTGACGTATTTGCCCATGTCCAAAGCGATTTGGAGACTGGCTCCCGACGGTTTACCGCTGCCGAAATCGGGCCCGAACGCGCGGAAGGGGCCTATCGCGGCGGCGACCAACGCCAGGTCGTTCTTCACCGCGACCATCACCAGCACGCGCATCTTCATGTAACTGCTGTTCATGCCCTGCGGCCAGCAGTCGGCGGCCTCGCCGTATCCGGGTTGATAGCCGACCATCGCGTTGGGGATCTTGTAGGCGGTTCTGGTGTCCGGAAAGGTCTGCTTCACCAAGTCTTTCGCGATCTGCTCAGGTGATCTGTTGCCCGCGGGCTGGCTGAGCAACTGGAGTGTGCCGCCGTCTCCGACGAGGAGATCCGCCGTCACCCCATTGGGTTTGGTGGTGATCTTGTACGCCGTGCCCCCGGCGGGATAGGACACCGAGAACGAGCCGTCGGCGGCGGTGAACCGCGGATTGACCTCAACCGGCGTCCCGGTGGGAGGCCGTCCACAGTCGGGTGGACACACGTAGCGGGCCGGCGGTTTGGTGATCATCGCCGAGACGCCCACGAGCGCAGCCGCGATCACCGCGATGGCGAGGAACCACGTCAACGCCAACCGGAACCGAGGCGTCCGGCGCACGGGGGGCGCCGCGTACGACCCCTGGGGCACCGCGTAACCGGGAAAGAAGTTCGGCGAGGTCATGACGCCTCCGGCCCGGGCGCGGTTCGAACCGGCCGCGTCTCTCGTCGCGACTTGCGGGACGAGCGTGAGGATGCCCGGGTCGCCACACCGCAGGCCGGGCAGAAGGCCATGTCCGGAACGACATGCCCGCAGTGCGTGCACAAAAGCGGTTTGTCGGACCGAATTTCGTCATGCGCCTCGTGCAGTAGCGCCAAGTGCAGGCCGACACGCAGCAGGAACAGCGCCACCACCGCCAGCGCCAGGTACAGCACCAGCATCACCACCTGAGAAAGGTGGGCAACGTCGATCATGCCGAGGCCGAGGTACACCGCGAGCACCGCCACCGCGAACGAGACCAGCATCAGCCGGACAAGACCCGGATGCTGCTGCTTCTTGCCGGGGGGTCGGGTGAACCACAGTGCGGCGCCGATCAATCCGCCTGCGGCCGCCGCGATCAACGGCACCGCCACGCCCCGGATGCCTGCCTCACACATGAGGCTTTCCATCGGGCGTTTACTCACGACGCCGCTACCGAACTGTGGTGCCAAACGAGTCAGGGTCGCGGCCGCCGTGAAAGACAGTGCGCCTAAAGCGCCAACAAGGAAGCCGTCCAAGGCTTCTCGCGTCGATGGGCGGAGCAGGCGCACGATCACCGCCGGCATCAGCATGAGGATCACCCCGCCCAGGGGAATGCCGATGCCATTGCGCAGCATCCGGCCCCCCACCACACCGGCGCCCAGCGCGATCCCGTAGGAGCGGGCGACCGACGCGCCGGTCAGCAGCACCCATCCGACACCGAGTCCGACACCCAGTGCCACGGTGAGCACCAGGCTGCGCGCCGGGAGATCGCGCATCGCGTCGGACTCACGAAGGTAGAGCAGGAACAGGATCGGCAAGCCCAGCGCCGACACGGTCACCAGCGCCGCGGGTAGCCGCAGCCACGTGAACGCGACCAACGCGACGAGCACGAGGCCCAGGCCCCACCGGAACGCGGTTCGGGACCGTTGCGGCAGATGCGGAAACAGCGAACTGGCCAACGACAGCTGAAATACGTGTTCACTGGGCGCCGCCCCGTAGTCGCGGATACGCAGCCAATCGGGGCCTTCTCTGCGTCGCGGGGTCAGATGGCAGCCACACAGCCCGCAGTACTCGCCCGCGGGGACGTCTGTCTGACAGACCCGGCATTCCACGGTGGGGACGCTGTCGTCGTTCGATTCGGATTCCGTGCTCATCGGTTCGCCTTCTGAAGTATGAGTAGATTGCGGACGAGACCGTCGATGTCGGGCGTTCCGAGCCCAGTGACCTGGTCATAACCCGGGCCCGCGTCTGCGACAGCGTTTCCGCCGAGGATGATGTCGCGGAATGCCGGCAGCGGTGCGCCCGCGGCGATCCGGTACAGCATGGGATTGAGGTCGCCGATGAGGCCGCCTCCGTTGGCGAGCAGGTACTGATTCATCACAGCGGCCAGGCCGGCCCAGATCGGCGCCGACTGCGATGTGCCGCCGCCGACCACCTGCTGCTGGTCGAGCACGATCCGCACGCCGGTGAACGGGTCGGCGACGGCAGCGATGTCGGGTGTCAGCCGGCGCTCGGTGTCCTTGTCGGGCGACACCCCGCGCTGCCACTCGGGACGCTCGAACAGCGACGACACCCCGCCGCCGGTGCCCTGCGACAGCGGTACATCGAACCAGGCCTGCTCGGCTAACCATTTGCCGCTGGAATCGGTGGACAGCGTGGTCCCCCCGACGTCGGTCATCTCCGGCAGCGACGCCACCGAGTCGAGTCCGATATCGGCGGGCCCCGGCGGGGACGACCAGTCATGGCCGCCCCTGCATTCCAGGCCCGCGAGGTCGCCGCTGGCGTTGAATGCGGAGGTGCCGTGCGACAACGCCGTGCGCAGCGCGGACCGCACGGGCGCCAAATCGGCTGCGGTGTGCAACTTGTCGCAGCCCCAGCCGATCGAGAAGCTCCACACCGCGCCGGGGAACTTCTGATCCGCCGAGGCGAACATCTGCGCGATCTTTTCGAAGGCACCGGCGCCTTGGACGGTTGGGCGGGCATTGATGACCACCTTTTGCGCGTCGGGCGCGACCGCGTGGGCGACCTCGAGGTCCATCGTCGTCTCGCCCCGCGGCGCGCTCGGCTGGCCACCCACCACGGTCGGCGTGAACTTCGGCAGACCGTATGTCGTTGCGAACGTGTCGAGGTCGGCCTGGTCGAATCCGTCGAACGCGAAGAAGACGATCGTCGTGCCCTTGCCGGTGTAGCCCTGCTGCGCCAATGGTGCGGCGTCGTAGGTGTTCAACAGCGCGCTTGGAGTCAGTCCCTTGTCCGGCACGTCGAGGGGAATGAAGTCGGGCCGGTTCATGCGGGTCGGCGTGTAGCCCAGGATTCGGCCGAGTTCGGCGATCTCGCCCTTGAGCGCCTCGGGAATCGCGGGTTGTTGCGGCGACGCGTAGAACACCTGTCCGCGCATTCCCCGGTAGTCGTGCACTTCGACGCCGAATGCGGTCGCCACCTTCTCCGCGGCGCCTTCGACGACGGCCCAGTCCTCGCCCGGTTGCCAGCGCACGGCCAGCCCGTTGTCGGTCGCCCAGCCGAATAGGGCTTCCGGCCTTTGCGACTGCTGCAGGGCCGCGGTCACCTGAGTGTCGGCGCGGTGGGACGGGCCGAGATCGGTTGAGCTGGCAAGCAAATACTCGTACGGACCGCTGATGGCTCCGGCACGATGCGGCCCGGAGGTGGGGCCTAGGTCGGAGGCGAGCACCAGCACCCCGGCAGCGATCACCGGCAGCAGACAGAGTTGCCGGACAGCCACGAATGCCAGGGTACGTGCGGAAAGGGCTGGTGACGTCCTAGTTATCGCCGGGAGTGGCCGTCGGGGCGGGCGGCGCTTTGACGGATGCGCGGGGCCGTCTCGGCGTCGTCGGCTGCCCGCTGCACAGGGATTTCGCAGCTGGTGTACAGGTTCAGGCGCGATCTCTGGCCAAATTCACGATTTGGTGAGCTCGTCTCGGGCGTTGTCTAGTGGATTTCGCTGGCCTGTCGGTGCGCGCGGGCAACGTGCACGGCATGAGCGAAGTGATTCTCGGCGGTGAGGCCGTCGCGGCGGGACGGGTGACACGTCACGAACTACGGCGTTGGTACATCGCCATCTATCGCGGCGTCTATGTCCCGAAGGGCGCCGAGGTGTCGCTGCGTGATC